>NZ_CP088081.1:0-319593 GCF_021049305.1 Ideonella dechloratans | reverse complement strand
GGCCCTGCTGCGCCTGGCCGACGCCGCGCTCTACCAGGCCAAGGAGGCCGGTCGCAACCAGCTCACCCGCTGGGGCCGGCCCGAAGCCCGGCAGGACCAACCCGGCCCCGGACCGGAGACCGAGGATGCGGACGGACGCGAACAGCCGGCGGGCCGCTGAGGCCATCGCCGCCGGCCTACACTGGCGGTCCCTGCCCTGAGACCGACCCGCGTCATGGACTTCTCGACCTGGCTTCCCTTCTTCCTGGCCACCGTGGCCATCAGCCTCTCGCCCGGCCCGGGCGCCATCGCCGCAATGGGTGCCGGCCTGAACCATGGCTTCCGCCAGGGGCAGCGCATCGCCTTCGGCCTGGCGCTGGGCGTCGTCACCCAGCTGCTGGTGGTGGGCGTGGGCCTGGGCGCCCTGCTGGCCACCTCGGAGCGGGCCTTCGCCCTGGTCAAGTGGGCCGGTGCGGCCTACCTGGTGTGGCTGGGCATCCAGGCCTGGCGCTCGCCGGCCCGGCCCATCGCCTCGGCCGATGCCCAGGCCGCCGAGGGTCATGCCCGCTCCCTACTGCTGCGCGGCTGGACGGTCAACGCCCTGAACCCCAAGGGCACCGTCTTCCTGCTGGCGGTGATGCCGCAGTTCCTGGACACCACGCGCCCGCTGACCCTGCAGTACCTGGCCATCGGCGCCACCTTCGCGGTGGTGGAGTTCTGCGTGATGACCGGCTATGTGGGCCTGGCCAGCAAGGTGCTGGGCCTGCTGCGCAGCCCGCGTCAGATCCGCTGGATGAACCGCAGCTTCGGCAGCCTGTTCATCACCGCCGGCGTGGTGCTGGCCACCTTCAAGCGCGCGGCCTGAGGCGGAGCCCGCGATGTTCCTGCGCCGCCGCCCACTCGGTGAAGAGGCCCAGGCCGACGCCGGCCCCAACCCCTACCGCCCCACCACTCGGCGCCAGCGCCTGGTGATCCTCGCCATCACCACCGCGGTGGTGGTCGCGCTGTGGATGCTGCTGATCGAGCGGCCGGGCTGGAAGGTCCAGCCCATCCCGGGCAGCCCGCTGGCGCCCTGCCGGGCCGGCCAGACCACCGACTGCGTGGGCGGCCAGGCCAATGTGCTGCTGATCCCGGCCGCCCCGGCGCCAAGCGTCAGCGGCGCCAGCGCCGCCCGCTGACCCGCTCCACCGGGCACCAGCCACTCAGCGCGCCGCGCTGGCCACCGAGGCCGGCGCCTCCCAGCCGCCGCCCAGCGCGCGGATCAGCGCCACCGTCGACTGGAACTGCGCGCCCTGCACCTGCACCGCCTGGCGCAGGCTGCGCAGCTCGCTGCGGCGGGCGTCCAGCAGGTCCAGCTGGCTGATCTGGCCGTTGCGGTAGCGGATGTCCGACAGTGCCGTGGCGCGCCGGGCCGAGGCCACGGCCTGGCCCAGCACGTCGGCCTGGGCCTGCAGCAGCCCCAGGCCACTGAGCTGGTCCTCCACCTCGCGCAGCGCGGTCAGCACCTGCTGGCGGTAGCCGGCCAGCGCGATCTGGGCCTCGCCCCCGGCGCGCTCTTCCTGGGCCTGGCGCTGGCCGCCGTCGAAGATCGGCATGGACAGCAGCGTGCCGATGGACCAGGCCCGGGCCGACCAGCGGAACACATCGCCCAGGTCGGTGGAGGCGTAGCCGCCGCTGGCCGTCAGGCTCAGGTCCGGCAGCCAGGCCGACTGCGCCACGCCCAGCCGGGCCTGGGCGGCCATCAGGCTGCGCTGGGCCGCGGCCACGTCGGGCCGCCGCGCCAGCACCGCACTGGGCAGGCCGGCCGGCACGGCGGGCGGGCGGGCGGTCCAGTCCTGCGCCGGGTCGGCCAGGGCAAAGCCGCTGGCCGATTCGCCCAGCAGCACGGCCAGCGCGTTCTCCTGCGCGGCGCGCTGGCGGTCCAGGGCCAGGGCGTCGGCCTCGGTGCTGGCCACCTCGGTGCGCAGGCGCTGCACGTCCAGCTCGCCCAGGTCGCCCACGGCCAGCCGGCGCTCGGACAGGCGCAGGGTGTCGCGGTAGGCGTCCAGGGTTTCACGCACCAGCCGGCGTTCGGCATCGCTCTCGCGCAGCGCGAAATAGGCCTGTGCCACCTGGGCCTGCACCATCAGCCGGGTGCTCTGCAGCAGGGCCTCGCTGGCCTGCGCGTCCAGCGCCGCGGCCTGGCTGCCCAGGCCCAGTCGGCCGAACAGGTCGGTCTCCCAGGCCAGGTTCAGGCTGGGCTTGGCCTGGTTGATGACGGGCGCCGGGGTCACACCCGCGTTCTGGTTGGTGCCACGGGCCACGCCCAGGCTGGCGCCCAGCTGCGGCAGGCGCTGGGCATCGGCCTGGCGCAGGCCGGCGCGGGCCTGCTGCAACCGGGCCGCGGCCACCTGCAGGTCGGTGTTGCGGGCCTGGGCCCGCTGCATCAGATCGTCCAGCACCGGGTCATGGAAAACCGCCCACCAGGCACCGCGCTCGGCGCCGTCGGCCGGCGGCACCACCGCCCAGTGGCCTTCGGGGACGGGGACCGGTGTGCTCTTGAAGGCGGCCGGCGTGGCCGGCAGGGCGGACAGGTCCGGCGCCGGGGCGCTGGCGCAACCCGCCAGCACCAGGGCGGCCAGCAGGGGCGCCAGTGACAGGCGCAAGGGTTGGGCAAGGGAAGACGTCATCGCGTGCTCCAGGGTTCGTTCAGTCATGCAGACCCCGCGGGGCGGCCGGGTGCGGCGGCAGGGCCGCGCCCCCCGGGGTCAGGTCGGGCTCCAGCAGCGGCTCCACGTCGTGCGGCACCTCGCCGTGCTGCTTGAGCGGGCGGTTGCCGGCCAGGCGGCGCAGCAGCACGTAGAACACCGGGGTCAGGAAGATGCCGAAGGCGGTCACGCCGATCATCCCGGCGAACACGGCCACCCCCATGGCGTGGCGCATCTCGGCGCCGGCGCCGCTGGCCAGCACCAGGGGCAGCACGCCCATGATGAAGGCCATGGAGGTCATCAGGATGGGGCGCAGCCGCAGGCGGCTGGCCTCGATGGCGGCCTGCACCGGCGAGCGGCCGGCGAACTCCAGCTCGCGGGCGAACTCGACGATCAGGATCGCGTTTTTGGCACTCAGCCCCACCAGCACCATCAGGCCGATCTGGGTGAAGACGTTGTTGTCACCCCGGGTGATCCACACGCCGGTCATCGCGGCCAGCAGGCTCATCGGCACGATCAGCAGGATGGCCAGCGGCAGGGTCAGGCTCTCGTACTGGGCGGCCAGCACCAGGAAGACCAGCAGGATGGCCAGCGGGAAGATCAGCGTGGCAGAGTTGCCGGCCAGGATCTCCTGGTAGGTCAGGTCGGTCCACTCGTAGGCGATGCCCGGGGGCAGCGTTTCGGCGGCGATTCGCTTGATGGCGTCCTGTGCCTGGCCGGACGAGTAGCCCGGCGCCGGGCCGCCGTTGATGTCGGCGGTCAGGAAGCCGTTGTAGCGCATGGCCCGCTCCGGCCCGAAGGTGGGCTCCACCTTCAGCAGGGCCGACAGCGGCACCATCTCGCCGGTGCTGGAACGCACCTTCAGCGCGCCCACGTCCTCCGGGCGGGCGCGGTAGGCCGCGTCCGCCTGCACCCGCACCGAGTAGGTCCGGCCGAAGCGGTTGAAGTCGTTGGCGTACAGGCTGCCCAGGTAGATCTGCAGGGTGTCGAAGATGTCGGTCACCGACACGCCCAGCTGGCGCGCCTTGGTGCGGTCGATGTCGGCGTAGAGCTGCGGCACATTGACCTGCCAGCTCGAGAACAGGCCGGCCAGCTCGGGCGTCTGGTAGGCCTTGGCCATGAAGGCCTTCTGCGCGGCGTCCAGCGCGTCATAGCCCAGCGAGGCGCGGTCTTCCAGCTGCAGCTTGAAGCCGCCGGTGGTGCCCAGGCCCTGCACCGGCGGGGGCGGGAACATGGCGATGAAGGCGTCCTGGATGCCGCCGAACTTCTGGTTGAGCTGCTGGGCGATGGCGCCGGCGCTCAGCGACGGGTCCTTGCGCTGGTCGAAGTCCTTCAGCGCCACGAAGACGATGCCGGAGTTGGCGCTGTTGGTGAAGCCGTTGATCGACAGGCCGGGGAAGGTGATGGCGTGCTCCACGCCGGGCTGCTGCATCACGATCTGGTCCATGCGCCGGGTCACCGCCTCGGTGCGGTCCAGCGTGGCGCCGTCGGGCAGCTGGGCGAAGCCGATCAGGTACTGCTTGTCCTGCGCCGGCACGAAGCCCTTGGGCACGATCTGGAACAGGCCCACGGTCAGCAGCGCCAGCACGGCGTAGATCGTCAGCATCACGGCCTTGCGCGAGATGGCCCCGCGCACGCCGCCGCTGTAGCGCTCGGCACCGCGGTGGAACAGGCGGTTGAAGCCGCGGAAGAAGCCACCCAGCACGCGGTCCATGCCGCGGGTCAGCCAGTCCTGCGGCTCGCCATGGCCCTTGAGCAGCAGCGCGGCCAGGGCTGGCGAGAGGGTCAGCGAGTTGATGGCCGAGATCACCGTGGAGATGGCGATGGTCAGCGCGAACTGGCGGTAGAACTGCCCCGTCAGGCCGGTGATGAAGGCCAGCGGCACGAACACCGCCACCAGCACCAGGGCGATGGCGATGATGGGGCCCGAAACCTCGCGCATGGCCCGGTACGAAGCCTGGCGCGGCGTCAGCCCGCCCTCGATGTTGCGCTCCACGTTCTCGACCACCACGATGGCGTCGTCCACCACGATGCCGATGGCCAGCACCAGGCCGAACAGCGACAGCGCGTTGATCGAGAAGCCGAACAGCGCCATCACGCCGAAGGTGCCCACCACCGCGACCGGCACGGCCAGCAGCGGGATGATGGAGGCGCGCCAGGTCTGCAGGAACAGGATGACCACCAGCACCACCAGGGCGATGGCCTCCAGCAGGGTGTGCACCACCGATTCGATGGAGGCGCGCACGAACTGCGTGGGGTCGTAGACGATCTCGTACTTCACGCCGTCGGGCATGCTCTTCTGGATGTCGGCCATGGTGGCGCGCACCCCGTCGGAGATGGCGATGGCGTTGGAGCCGGGAGCCGCGAAGATGGGCACGGCCACGGCGTCCTTGCCGTCCAGCATGGAGCGCAGCGCGTAGTCGGCCGCGCCCAGCTCGATGCGGGCGATGTCGCGCAGGCGGGTCACCGCGCCGTCGCTGCCGGTGCGCACGACGATGTCGCCGAACTCGTCCTCGGTCTGCAGCCGGCCCTGGGCGTTGAGCGGCAGCTGCACGTCGATGCCCTGCAGGCCCGGCGAGGCGCCGACGATGCCGGCGGCGGCCTGCACGTTCTGCTCGCGGATGGCGGCCACCACGTCGCTGGCCGACAGGCCGTGGGCGGCCACCTTCTGCGGGTCCAGCCAGATGCGCATGGCGTAGTCACCCGAGCCGAAGAGCTGCACGTCGCCCACGCCGGGCACGCGCGCCAGCCGGTCCTTGACATTGAGCACCGCGTAGTTGCGCAGGTAGGTCATGTCGTAGCGGCCGGTGGGCGACAGCAGGTGCACCACCATGGTCAGGTCCACCGAGGACTTGACGGTGGTGATGCCCAGGCGGCGCACCTCCTCGGGCAGACGGGGCTCGGCCCGGGCCACGCGGTTCTGCACCAGCTGCTGGGCCTTGTCGGGGTCGGTGCCCAGCTTGAAGGTGACGGTCAGGGTCATCAGGCCGTCGGTGGTGGCCTGGCTGCTCATGTAGAGCATGCCCTCGACGCCGTTGATCTGCTCCTCGATGGGCGTGGCCACCGTCTCGGCGATCACCTTGGGGTTGGCGCCGGGGTAGTTGGCCCGCACGACGATGGAGGGCGGCACCACCTCGGGGTATTCCGAGATGGGCAGCCCGCGCACCGCGATCAGGCCGCCGAGGAAGATCAGCAGCGAGAGCACGCCGGCGAAGATCGGCCGGTCGATGAAGAACTTGGACAGGTTCATGGGGTGTCCTGGAAGGGGTTCAGGGGCGGGGTGGCAGCGCGGGAGCCCGGGGCTCAGGAGCGCTCACCCGCCTTCTTCTGGTTCTGGGCCTGCAGCTCGCCCTTGGCGTCCATGGGCACCAGCTGCGGCGCCACCTCGATACCGGGGCGCACCCGCTGCAGGCCGTTGACGACGATCTGCTCGCCGGCCTTCAGGCCCGAGGCCACCACGCGCAGGCCGTTGACCGGCGCGCCCAGCGTCACCTCGCGGTAGATGGTCTTGTGGTCGGCGCCCACCACCCAGACGTAGCGCTTGTTCTGGTCGGTGCCCACCGCACGTTCGTTGATCAGCAGCGCCGCCACATTCTTGGCCTGGCCCAGTTGCAGCTGGGCGAACTGGCCCGGCATCAGCGCACCGTCGGCGTTGTCGAACACCGCGCGCAGACGCACCGTGCCGCTCTGGGTGTTGACCTGGTTGTCCACCAACTGCAGGAAGCCGGTGTGCGGCGTGGCGTCGCCGTCGTTGGTGCTCATCTGCACCGGAATCTGGTCGATGCGGGCGCGCTGCCCCGCCCCGCCCGGCAGGCCGGCCAGGGCCTTGGCCACCGTCGCCTCGTCGGCGTCGAAGCTGGCGTAGATGGGGCTGACCGAGACCAGGGTGGTCAGCACCGGGGCGCCCGGGCCGGCGGCCACCAGGTTGCCCACGGTGACCTCGCGCCGGCCCACGCGGCCGGACACCGGCGCGCGCACCACCGTGTAGCTGAGGTTGAGCTTGGCGGTCTGCAGTGCGGCCTGGGCGGCACTGAGGTTGGCCTCGGCTTCGCGGGCGGCGTTGTCGCGCTCGTCCAGGTCGCGCTGGGCGATGGCGTGGTCCTGCCACAGGCGCTGGGCGCGCTCGCGCTCGCCGCGGGTGTAGCTCACCCGGGCCTGGGCGGCCAGCACCTGGGCATGGGCGCGGTCCACCTCGGCCTGGTAGGGCGCGGGGTCGATGGTGAACAGCGGGTCGCCGGCCTTGACCAGCGCACCCTCGCGGAAGTGGCTGGCGACAACCGTGCCCGAGACGCGGGCGCGCAGCTCCACATGGTCCACGGCCTCCAGGCGGCCGGAGAAGGCGGTCCAGGGCGCCACGTCCTGCTGGACGACGGCGGCCACCGAAACCGGCATGGCGGGCGGGGCGGCCGGCGTGCCTTCGGCCCCGGCCTGGTGGGACACCAGCAGGGCGGCGGCCCCCAGCGCCAGCGCGGCGGTGATGGAGGTCAGCACGAAGGGATGGGGACGGCGGGAATAGGTGGTGAAGAAGGACATGGTGGGCTCCTCGAAACGACGAACAGATGCGAACAACAGATGCGGGAATGCGAAAACAGCAGGGCAAAGCGGGCCCCGGCCTCCCCGTGGGGTGGCCTCGGCCGGGCCCGGTGGGCCCGTCAGAAAGGGGTCACCTCAGGCGGCGCTCGGGCCAGCCTCCGGTTCAGGACGTCCGGCGCAGCGCACAGGCCGCCGGACGGGGGTACAGCGGACCAGGCCGTCGGCCAGGAAGGCCTGCAGCAGCGGCCGCAGCTCGGCCACCCAGGGCGCCTGCAGGCTGCTCAGCCGGCTCAGCGCCCAGGGCCAGCCGGTGGGTCCGGCCAGGCGACGGGTCTGCACCGCCACGCCCGCGGCCTGCAGGGCCTGGGCATAGGCCAGACCCTCGTCACGCAGCGGATCGTCCGCGCCCACCGCCACCAGCGCCGGGGCCACGTGGGCCAGGCGCGCGGCGTGCAGCGGTGCGGCATAGGGGTGGTCGCCCTGGCGTCCCAGGTAGGCCACCCAGCCGCGGGCGATGGCGCAGTCGGCGCAGCCCTGCCCCGCCTCGCGCAGCGAAGCGGTGGCCATGCTCGGGTCCAGCAGGGGCGAGAGCAGCACTTGCCCGGCCAGCGGCAGACCCTGGTCGCGCGCCCACAGGGCCAGACCGGCCGCCAGGTTGGCGCCGGCCTCCTCGCCCGCCACCCACAGGGCCGTGCCGGCCCCGGCCAGCCGGGTGCGCGCCCGACGCAGCCAGCGCAGCAGGGCCCCGGCGGCTTGCAGCGCCGCCGGGAAGGGCCGGGCCGGCGCCTTGGGGTAGTCCAGCGACACCACCACCGCGCCGCTCTGGGCCAGCAGGCGGGCGGTGGGCAGGCCACTGTCCAGGTCGCCGCCGGTGAAGCTGCCGCCGGGCAGGTGCAGGACCAGGGGGCGCCGGGCCTTCGCCGTGCAGGCCCTCTCCACAGCCCCATGGATGCGCACCGCCAGCGGCGCGTCCAGGCCGGCATCGACCTGGGTGTCGCGCCAGGCGGCGGTGAGCGGGGTGAGGGCGTTCATGGGGTGGAGGGCGGAGGAGGTTCAGCGTTGGGGTGAACGATAGGTGTTGCAGCCGACGAAATAAACCACCGCGGGCCAGACACAGTTTTTCCGGTGGTGAAACAATGCAGCGCATCCCACCCACCCCGCCGCAGGAGTCCCCACGATGGACAAACTCAGCGCCATGCAGGCCTTCACCCGCGTCGTCGAGGCCGGCACCTTCACCAAGGCCGCCGACTCGCTGGGCCTGCCCAAGGCCGCCGTCACCCGGCTGATCCAGTCGCTGGAAGACCAGCTGCAAACGCGCCTGCTCAACCGCACCACGCGGCGCGTCACGGTCACGCCCGATGGCGCGGCCTACTACGAGCGGGTCAGCCGCCTGCTGGGCGACCTGGACGAGCTGGAGGGCTCGCTCAGCCACGCGCGGGTCACGCCCAAGGGGCGCATCCGGGTGGATGTGTCGTCCTCGGTGGCGCGGCTGCTGCTGATCCCGGCGCTGCCGCAGTTCCACGCCCAGTACCCCGAGATCCAGATCGACCTGGGCGTGAGCGACCGGCCGGTGGACCTGGTGAGCGACAACGTGGACTGCGTGCTGCGCGGCGGCGAGATCACCGACCCCTCGCTGGTGGCGCGCCGGGTGGGCTTCTGGCGCTTCGTCTGCGCGGCCTCGCCCGACTACATCCGCCGCCACGGCCTGCCGCGCCACCCGCGCGAGCTGGAGACCGGCGAGCACAAGGTGGTGAGCTACTTCTCGGCCCGCACCGGCCGGCATTTCGTCTTCGACTTCACCCGCGACGGCGAACGCATCGAGGTGCAGGGGCGCTACAAGCTGTCGGTCAACGACGGCAACGCCTACCTGACGGCCGCGCTGCACGGCCTGGGCATCGTGCAGATCCCCTACTTCACGCTGCGCCCGCACATGGACGCGGGCGAACTGGTGCCCCTGCTGTGCGACTGGGACGCCGACCCGGTGCCGATCTACGTGGTCTACCCGCCCAACCGGCACCTGAGCACCAAGCTGCGCGTCTTCGTGGACTGGGTGGCCGACCTGTTCGCCCGCCACACCGACGCCGAGGAACAGCTGCTGGCCGCCTGCAGCCTGGACGAGGACGGCAACCCGCCGGCCAGCTGCGTGATGCTGGAGGCCTGGTACGAGCAGCTGGAGGCCGAGCACGCGGCCCACCGTGCGGCCGAAGCCGCCACCGCCCAGGCCCTGGCGCCGCTGCGGGTGGCGGCCCCGGCGCGCTGAGGCGCCCGCGTGGCTCATCAGACTTGACGGACGCTCCGTGGTGATGCGTGCGGCCTCGCAACGGCCGCGTGCTAAAACCCCCGGCTGTTCGCCATCCATGGCGCTGGCGGCATCGCAGGAAAAGTCTGGAATGAACCATCCTTACGAACAGTTGGACGAATGTGCCTTCTGGGCCCCGGCGGTGGCCAAGAAGCACATGCTGGACATCTCGGAACTCTGGGCTCCGAGATTCAGGATCGACAGCCGGATGAAGGTGGTGACCTTCGGATCGTGCTTCGCCCAGCACATCGGTCGTGCCCTGCGCGAGCGCGGCTTTGACTGGTTCATCCCAGAAGTCACCCCGACGGCCCTCAACCCCGACAGCGCCGCCAGGTTCAATTACGGTGTGTTCTCGGCGCGGACCGCGAACATCTACACCGCCTCGCTGCTGAAGCAATGGATGCAGTGGTCGCTCGGGCTTCAAGCGGTGCCCGATGAAGTGTGGGAAAAGGATGGCCGCTATTACGACCCCTTCCGACCCAACATCGAGCCCCAGGGTTTCGAGAGCGCGGCGGAAATGCAGGCCTCCCGCGACATGACGCTGCAGGCCTTCAAGCGCTGCATCCTCGAGTCCGATGTCTTCGTCTTCACGATGGGACTGACCGAAAGCTGGTTCAACAAGGAACACGGATACGAGTACCCGATGTGCCCCGGCACGGTGGCCGGCGAATTCGACCCCGCCCGGCACAGCTTTCGGAACCAGAAGTTCTGGGACATCCTCGGCAGCATGAAGGAGGTGATCGCTGGCATGCGTGCGCTCAACCCCAAGCTCAAGTTCCTGTTGACCGTGTCGCCGGTCCCCTTGACCGCCACCATGTCGGGCCAGCATGTGCTGGTGGCCACCATGGAATCCAAGTCCATCCTGCGGACCGTTGCGGCCGCCTTGCGCGATGGCCACGGCGGTTTCGTGGACTACTTCCCTTCTTACGAGGTGATCAACGCGCCGCCCTTCCGAGGCGCCTTCTTCGAGCCCAACCTGCGGAGCGTGAATCACACGGGGGTGGCCCATGTCATGGACCTGTTCTTCCACGCCCTGGTGCAGAAGTTCGGGAGATCCGTCCTGCCGCCCGCGCAGACCCCGACCTCGCGGGCCGGGAATACCTCGGACGCCGAGCGTGCCGAGGTGGTGTGCGAGGAAGAGCTTCTCCAGGCCTTTTCCCCTCGAGGTGCCAGCCAGGGGGCCACATGAAGATCTGCATCCTGGGCAACAGCCATCTGGCCAGTCTGAAGCAGGGTTGGGATCAGATGCAGCCCGTCCCGGACGTGTCCGTCCAGTTCTTCGGATCCCGACAACGGGGCTTGCAGGCCCTGGATCGGGTGGGGACGGAACTCCGGCCGCGCCATGCCGCTCTGGCCCGCGACCTGACCTTCACCAGCGGCGGCCTGGACCGCATCGACCTGCAGAACTACGACGTCTTCGTGCTGTACGGGCTGATGCTGGGGCTGCCAGGCCTGCAACAGGGATGGAGCGCTGCGGTGAAGCAGCAGGCCTGCCAGGACACGCTGGGGCGCAGCCTGGCTGGCGAGCTGCTGCGCAAGATCCGAGCCGCATCGGATCGCCCCATCTACCTGGGACACAACCCAAGGCCGGCCAGGCGGAACCAGCAAGCCCTGCCGGCTGGCAGCCTGAACTATCCCCAGGTGTTCGAACTCATGCGGCGAGAAGTCCATGCCCTGGGCGCCACCCTGCTGCCTCAGCCCGAGCAGACGCTGGAGGACAACCGCTGGTTCACGCGCTCCAGCTACTCTACCGGCTCCGTCCGGCTGGATGTGGGGGACCGTATTTCTGCCGAACGGCATCCCGATGACGACCTCGAACACATGAATGCCGACTTTGGACGCCTGTATATGACGCGGTTCCTGTCGGACCTGCGGCAGCCCGGCCAGGGCTGAGGCTCCGCTCAGTAATCCCCGCGCCGGCCAGCCTTCACGTCGGCGCGGCGCTTCTTGCCTTCCAGGCGACGCTGCTGCGAGCCCCAGGTGGGCCGGGTGGCGCGGCGGGCCTTGGGCTCGTGCGCGGCCGCGTCCACCAGGGCCTGCAGGCGCGCCAGCGCGTCGGCCTGGTTGCGCGGCAGGCTGCGGTGCTCCTGGGCCTTGATGGTGACCACGCCGTCCTGGCCGATGCGCTGGTCGGGCCAGGTCATGAGCCGGGCCTTCAGGGCCTCGGGCAGGCTGCTGGCGCCGATGTCGAAGCGCAGCTGGGCCGCGTTGGACACCTTGTTCACGTTCTGCCCACCCGCCCCCTGGGCCCGGATGGCGGTGAACACCACCTCCGCGGGGTCGATGCGGGGTGCGCGCATGGCCGTGGCTCAGCCTTCCAGGGGCTGGTCCGGCGGGGGCGGCGGGGCCTGGCGCACCTCGGCCTGGCGCTGCTCCATCTCCGAACGCAGCTGGCGCCGCACCTTGGCGTTGGCCCAGCGGCGGCGCTCGTCCTGGTTGGACGGCTTCAGCGGCGGCACCGCCACAGGCTTGCCCTCCTCGTCCACCGCCACCATGGTGAAGAAGCAGCTGTTGGCGTGGCGCACGACCTGGGTGCGGATGTTCTCGGCCACCACCTTGATGCCGATCTCCATTGAGGAGGTGCCGGTGTGGTTCACCGAGGCCAGGAAGTGCACCAGCTCGCCCACGTGGATGGGCTGGCGGAACATCACCTGGTCCACGCTGAGCGTGACCACGTAGCGGCCGGCATAGCGGCTGGCACAGGCGTAGGCCACCTGGTCGAGGAACTTGAGGATGGTGCCGCCGTGCACATTGCCGCTGAAGTTGGCCATGTCCGGGGTCATCAGCACCGTCATCGAGAGCTGGTGCGAGGGGAGGTGTTCCATGAAGGCTTGGGGCGGCCGCGCGGGCCGCGTCAGAGGAAAAGGGATCAGCCCAGCGGCAGCGGCCGGGCCGGCGGCAGCCACACCGGCTGCCCCTGGGCGTTCAGTTGCAAGACGCGCACCCGCTCGCGGCCGCGGTCGATGATGAGATCCACCGCATCGCGCTCATGGCTGGCCGTCAGGCGGGCCCACACGGCCGAATCGGACGGGCCGGGCAAGGCGGGCGGCTGGCCCAGGGGCCGCCAGTGGCCGGCCTTGCCAGCCGCGGCCACGCGCCCGGCCGGGTAATGCCACCAGCGGTGCTGGTCCACGTTGTGCCGGTCGCGCCAGCCCACGGTCATCGTCAGCCCGGCGGTGGACCATTCGCCCACGAACACCGCGGGGGCGCCATCGTCCACCTCGTCCAGCGGCAACACGCGCAAGGGGCGCATCTGGCCTTCGGGCAGGTCCACCTGCCAGGTCTGCAGGCGGATGTCGGTGGTGGTGTGCTGCCCCCCCGAGAAGCCGCTCAGATCGGGCAGCCAGGGTTGGCGCACCGAGGCCTGGGCCACCACCACCCACAGCACATGCGGGTGGGGCGTGCCGATCTCGGCGCTGATGATCCAGCTGGGGCGGTCCACCTCGCGGCTACAGCCGACCAGGCCCAGCGTCCCCGCCAGCGGGGCCGAGACGATCAGCGCCCGGCGTCGCATGGCCTCAGCCCAGCGAGCCGTCCACGTGCACCGGCACGCGCGGCGCCACAGCGCACATCAGCTCGTAGCCCAGGGTGCCGGCCGAACGGGCCACCTCGTCGATGGACAACAGGCTGTCGTGCGGGCCACGGCCCCACAGCGTCACCTCGCTGCCGATGCCGGCGTTGGGCACCGGCGTCAGGTCCACGCTGAGCATGTCCATCGACACCCGGCCGACCGTGCGGGTGCGCACGCCGTCCACCAGGATGGGCGTGCCGGTGGGCGCCACGCGCGGGTAGCCGTCGGCATAGCCGCAGGCCACGATGCCGATGCGCATCGGGTGTTCGGCCACGAAGTGGCTGCCGTAGCCCACGCTGTCGCCGGGCTGCAGGCTCTGGGTGGCGATGAGCTGGCTGCGCAAGGTCATGCCCGGCTGCAGGCCCCACTGGGCCGCCGAATGCTCGGGGAAGTCGGGCGAGCTGCCGTACAGCAGGATGCCGGCGCGGATCCAGTCGGCCCGCACGCCGGCCTCGGCCAGGTGGCGCAGCGTGGCCGCGCTGTTGGCCAGGCAGCGCTCGCCCGGCAGGTCCTGGGTGGCGGCGTTGAAGGCCACCATCTGGTGGGCGATGCCGTTCTGGCCGAAACGGTCGGCATCGGCGTCGGAAAAGTGGGTGATCAGCGTGATCTCGTCGACCTGCGGCAGCGCATTCAGGCGCGCCCAGGCCCCGCGCACCGCCGGGCCGACGAAGCCCAGCCGGTTCATGCCGGAGTTCACCTTCAGGAAGACATGGTGCGGCTGGTGCGTCTTGTGGGAGGCCAGCCAGTCGATCTGCTGGTCGCAGTGCACCACGTGCGAGATGTTCAGGCGCGAGCACAGCTCCAGGTCGCGGGCCTCGAAGCAGCCTTCGAGCAGCAGGATCGGGCCGCGCCAGCCCAGGGCGCGCACCCGCTCGGCCTCGGCCAGATCCAGCAGGGCGAAGCCGTCGGCCCCGCGCAGCGCGTCGAACACGCGTTCGATGCCATGCCCGTAGGCATTGGCCTTGACCACGGCCCAGACGCGGGCGTCCGGGGCCTGGGCACGCGCCCGGTTCAGGTTGTGGTGAATGGCTTGGACATGAACCAGGGCTTCGATCGGACGGGGCATGATGACGAGTTTTCCTCTCGTGAGGGATTGTGCCAGCCGGGGCTGACGGCCGGTCGCACACCCCGCATGCTATAAACCCGCTCGCTTTGCCAAGGAGACCTTGCGGGCCACGGACGGGCAATGACCTTAGCGTCACCCGCCCCATCGCATCGCCTCGCACCAGCATGAAAAAAGGCTTTTTCACCATCATGTCAGCGCAGTTTTTCAGCTCGCTGGCAGACAACGCATTGCTGGTCGGCGCGATCGAACTGCTGAAGACATCCGGGGCCCCCGCCTGGCAGATCCCGGCGCTCACGCCGATGTTCGCGCTGTTCTACGTGATCCTCGCCCCGCTGGTCGGCGCCTTCGCCGACGCGGTGCCCAAGGGCAAGGTCATGCTCTATTCCAACGGCATCAAGGCCATCGGCTGCCTGATGATGCTGTTCGGCAGCCACCCGCTGCTGGCCTATGCCGTCGTCGGCCTGGGCGCGGCCTCCTACTCGCCAGCCAAGTACGGCATCCTCACCGAGCTGCTGCCGCCCTCCCAGCTGGTCAAGGCCAATGGCTGGATCGAGGGCCTGACCATCGCCTCCATCATCCTGGGCGTGCTGCTGGGCGGCCAGCTGGTGGGCCCGCGCCTGGCGCCCATCCTGCTGGGCTTCGACCTGCCGTTGATCGACACCGGCGTGGACACCCCGGCCGAGGCGGCCATCGCCACCATCATCTCGCTGTACCTGATCGCGGCGATGTTCAACCTGCGCATCCCGCGCACCGAGGCGCCGCTGCAGCCGCTGTCCATCAATGCACTGGAGCTGATCCGCGACTTCGGCCACTGCAACACCCGGCTGTGGAAGGACAGGCTCGGCCAGATCTCGCTGGCCACCACCACGCTGTTCTGGGGCGTCTCGGGCAATCTGCGCGTCATCGTCTTCGCCTGGGCCGCCGCCGCGCTGGGCTACAGCACCACCCAGGCCTCCAGCCTGGTAGGCGTGGTGGCGGTGGGCACGGCCGCCGGCGCGGTGGTCGCCTCGGTCTTCATGCGGCTGGACCGCGCCACCAAGGTGCTGCCGCTGGGCATCGCCATGGGCCTGCTGGTCGTCGGGCTCAACCTGGTGCACCACGCCTGGCTGGCCGTGCCCTTCCTGATCGTGCTGGGCGCGCTGGGCGGCTACCTGGTGGTGCCCATGAACGCGCTGCTGCAGCACCGCGGCCACAACCTGATGGGCGCCGGCCGTTCCATCGCCGTGCAGAACTTCAACGAGCAGACCTGCATCCTGGCCCTGGGCGCCGTCTACACCGGCATGACCCGGGTGGGCCTGACCGCCTTCACCGCCATCGCCGTCTTCGGCCTGGGCGTGGCCGGCCTGATGTGGCTGATCCGTCGCTGGCACCAGCGCAACTGCGTCGTCCACCGCGCCGAGGTGGACCGCCTGCTGGCGATCGCCCGCAGCGACTGCCACTGAACGGGGCCGGGGCATGACCGACACCCGTTCCCACGCGGGGCGCGGCCCCGCGCTCGCGCTGCTGGCCAATGCCGCCGTCTGGGGCCTCACCTGGTGGCCGCTGCGCCAACTGCAGGCCCTGGGCCTGCACCCGTTGTGGGCCACCGCCCTCATCTTCGCCATCGCCGCCGCGCTGATCAGCCTGCGCTGGCGCGGCGCCTGGCCGGCCCTGCTGCGCCGCCCCCTGCTGTGGTGCATCGTGGTGGCCGCCGGCATCAACAACGCCTGCTTCAACTGGGGCATCACCGAGGGCGATGTGGTCCGGGTGGTGCTGCTGTTCTACCTGATGCCGCTGTGGACCGTGGTGCTGGCGCGCTGGGTGCTGCACGAGCGCATCAGCCCCGCGGGCCTGCTGCGGGTGGCGCTGTCGGTGGGCGGCGCGGCCCTGGTGCTGTGGCCGCGCGAAGGCCACGGCCTGCTGCAGGGCGCCCGCGCGGTGGACCTGCTGGGCGCGCTGGCCGGCTTCTTCTTCGCGGTCAACAACATCCTGCTGCGCAAGGCCAACGACCGCGACAGCGGCGCCCCCGGCCTGGCCATGTTCCTGGGCGGCCTGGTGGTGGCCCTGCCACTGGCGGCGCTGCTGCCCGGCGTGCCCACGCCACCGGCCCTGGCCCCGGGCTGGCTGGGGGCCTGCGCCGCGCTGGCGGTGGTCTACGTGGGCAGCAACCTGGCCCTGCAGTACGCCGCCACCCGGCTGCCGGCCAACGCCACCTCGGTGCTGATGATCACCGAGGTGCTGTGGGCCGCCGGCAGCGCCCTGCTGCTGGGCGCCGGCAGCCTCAGCCTGCCCCTGGCCCTGGGCGGCGCGCTCATCCTGGGCTCGGCCCTGCTGGCGGCGCTGCGGCCCTGAGCGGCGGCGCCCCGGCACGTCACACCCTCACGGCGGCAGCCACAGCCCGCCATAGGCGCGGCGCAAACGGCCCTGGGTGACCAGGGCCGCGAGCAGGCTGTTGACCGTCTGGCGGGACAGGCCGGCCAGGGCGGCCAGCTCGGCCTGGGTGGTGCGCAGGCGCTGCCAGCCCTGGGCGTCGCGCTCGCGGCCGGGCTGTTCGCGCCGCATCTGGTCCAGCGCCAGCGTCAGGCGCTCCATGGCGCCGTGGTGGCGGGCCGCGGCCAGCTGGCGCATCGTCGCGTCATGGCGGCGGGCGAACTCGGCCATCAGGGCGCGGGCAAAGCCCGGCACGCCGTCCATCAGCAGCTCGTAGGCCGCCGGGCCCAGCACCAGCAGGCGGCTGGGCCGGGTGGTGATGGCCTCGTAGGTGGCGGGCAGGCCGCTGGCGAAGGAGGCCAGGCCGAAGAGTTGCATCGGCTGGGTGTGCTCCACCACCGACACCGCCCCGTCCACCGTGCCCAGGCGGATGGCCACCTCGCCGGCCATCACGCCGTACAGGGCCGGCGTGGCCGCGCCCTGGGCGAACACCACCGCCTGCGCCGGCAGGCGCCGCAGCTGCACCCGCGGCAGCAGGGCCTGCAGCGTGGCGGCGGGCCAGGGCAGCTGGGGGAACTGGTGGCCCAGCAGCAGCGACAGATCGTTCAGGGCATCGGCAGCCATGGCCGGAATTGTCGGGCACCCGACATTTTTCGGGACGGAGGCGCCGTACGCTTTGCGGCATGGACACGCCCACCCTTTGCAGCCCCCTGGCCGATCACCCGCACGCCGCCCGCTACGAACGCGACGGCCTGCGCGAATTCGTCGAGGAACCGCTGTACCAGCGCCTGTGCCGGCTGACCGCGCGCCACCCGGCCGCCCTGGCCCTGCACGAGGCCCTGCCGCCCGGCCCGCTGCGCCCCACGCTGTGGCTGGCCGCCCTGCATGAACGGGTGCTGGCCGGCGGCCCGGCCCGGCCGGACGCGCTGGCCCACTGGTTCGCCAGCGTGGGCACGACCCGCGCGGTGGACGACCCGGCCCTGCCCGCGGCCTTCGATGCCTTCGTCACCCGCCATGCCGAGGTGCTGCGCCTGCACCTGGCCCGGCGCGGCACACAGACCAATGAGGTGGGCCGCGGCGCGGTGCTGCGCCCGGCCCTGGCCGAGATCGCCCGCCTGGGCGGGTGCCCTCGCCTGGCGCTGTTCGACTTCGGCGCCAGCGCCGGCCTGAACCTGAACCTGGCCCACTACCGCGCCGTCTACCAGTTCGACGACGGAAGCGCCGACCTGGCGGTGGGCCCGGCGGAAGAAGCCACGCCCACCCTGCCCTGCCGCGTGCACGGCCCGCTGCCCGCCCCCCTGCTGGCCCCCGAGGCCTGGACCCTGGCCGCCACGCTGGGCTGCGACCTGCAGCCGGTGGACCTGCGCGACCCGCTGGCCCGGCGCTGGCTGCTGGCCTGTCTGTGGCCGCGTGACGCCGAGCGGGCCGAACGCTTGCGCCGTGCGATGGCGCTGGCCGAGGCCCGCCCGCCCACCGTGCGGGCCCACACCGACGGCCTGAGCCTGCTGGCCGATTGGCTGGACCAGCTGCCGCCGGACGTGACCCCGGTGCTGTGGCACAGCTGGGTGCTGGCCTATTTCAGCCCCGGGCCGCTGGCCGACTTCCGCCGCCGGGCCGAGGCCCTGGTGCGCGAACGCGGGCTGTGGTGGCTGTCGGCCGAGGACGGGCCGCGCACCCAGGCACTGAGCGGCCTGACGCCGCCCGCCGACCCGGTGCCCGGCGAAGAACGCGCCGACCCGGCCCAGCACACCTTCTGGGTGCTCAGCGGGCCGGACGCGCACAGCGCGGATGGCATCGGGCGCCGGCTGCTGGCCCGCACGCACCCGCACGGGCGCTGGCTGGCCTGGATGGGGGACTGAGCGGCAGGCTCAAGGCCGCAGAGCCGGCCGCTGGCGCCTCAAGGCCGCCAGGTCACCCGCGGCGCCGGGTCGGGCGCAGGCGCAGCCTGCTGCACAAAGGCCACCAGCGCGTCGGCGTCGTTGGGGCCGGTGTGGCGGTCGCGGCCCTGGCGCAGCAGGGTGAAGCCGTCGCCCCCGTCGGCCAGGAAGCTGTTGACCGCCACGCGGTAGTCGCGTCCGGGCTGCACCGGCTGGCCGCCCACCGTCAGGTCGCTCACATGCTGGCCCGCCGGGGCGCCGGCCGTCCAGGTGTAGCGCAGGCTGGCCGAGGGCTGCAGCAGCTTGGCCGTACCGTCAGGGCGGGCCTGCTGCTCCAGCAGGGCGCGCAGCTGGGCGCCGGTCAGCGTCAGCACCACCACGTCGTTGCCGAAGGGCTGCACGGTGAACAGCGCGCCATAGCCCACCGCGCAGGGCGGCTGCTGGCCGTCGCAGAGCAGGTCGCCGCGCAGGCCGCCGGGGTTGGTCAGCGCCAGCTCGGCGCCGCCCTGGGCCGGCGCGCGGGTGGCCGCCCACTGGGCGTCGGCCACCAGGTGGCCCACGGTGCTCTCGCCATGCGGGCCGCCGCGGGTGAAGGCACCCAGCAGCCGGCCCACCGGCCGCTCGGCAATCGGCCGCACCGCCGCCACGTCCTGCGCCACCAGGGCCGCCAGGGCCGGGTCCTCGCCCGCCTGGGCCAGGGCCTCGCCCCAGGGCGCGGGCGTGGCCTGCACGATGCGCGTGCGCAGCGCCGCCGGGGTCAGGCTGTTGAGCACCGGCAGGTTGATGCTGCGGGTGCGGGCCGGCAGCGGCGCGCCGGTCTTCGCGTCCAGCACCAGGTCCACCACCGACACGCCCCGGCCATAGGAGGTGGCCTGGATGATCACCCGGCCGTCGCGCTCGCAGCGGTAGCCCTGGTGGGTGTGGGCCGAGAACACCACCTGGATCTGCGGCAGCAGGCGCTGGGCGATGTCGAAGATCGGCCCATGCGCGCCGGGGCAGCTGGCGTCGTTCCAGTCGGCCCGCTGGCCGGAGCTGCCCAGCTCGCCGCCCTCGTGCACCACCGCCACCAGCGTGTGCACTCCCTGGGCCTGCAGGGCGCGGGCCGCCGTGTTGATGGCCTCGGCCTCGTCGGTGAAGCGCAGGCCCCGAATGCCCGAGGGCACGACGATGCCCGGCGTGCTGCGCGTGACCGCGCCGATCACCCCCACCGGCACCCCGTGGATCTGGAAGACCGCCGAGGGTGCCAGCACCGGCCGCCCGCCCGCGTCCACCACATTGGCCCCCAGCAGCGGAAAGCGCATGCCGGTGAAGGGCTGGCCGTCGGCGCAAGAGCGCACCGCCTCGTCGGCCGCATCGGCCCGGCAGCCGCCGTGCATCAGGCGCTGCAGCTCGGTCAGGCCGGCGTCGAACTCGTGGTTGCCCACCGCACCCACATCCACCCCCAGGCGGTTGGCCACGGCCACCGTGCTTTCGTGGCGGAACAGGGTGGACACAAGCGGCGCCGCGCCCACCAGGTCGCCGCTGGAAATCAGCAGGCTGTCGGGCGCGCCAGCGCGCAGGCGCTGCACCAGCCCGCCCAGGGCCGCCGCGCCGCCCACCGGCACGCTGACCGGGCGGCCGGCCTGGGCCGGGTCCGGCCAGGACAGGCTCTGGCCGGCGGCCTCCAGGTGGCCGTGGAAATCGTTGAAGGCGATCAGGCGCAGGGGCAGGGCCGGCCCCGCGGGCGAAGAAGTCGAGGCGGCGGTGGTGGGAGTGGCGGGTTCTGGTGCGGTCGCGCAGGCGGACAGGGCCCCCAGCAGCAAGACAGCGCCGGCCCAGGCCCGCATCCCGCGCAAGGGGGGTGGGATCGACATGGCCCGGCCATCATGCCAGGGCGCCCATGCCGCCGAGCCTTTGGTGGACAATCCTCGGTCCTTCCGATCCTTTCTCCAGCAGAGCAGAGCGTCCATGTTCCAGCACATCGAGCCCTACGGCGGCGACCCCATCCTCACGCTCAACGAGAACTTCCAGAAGGACCCGCGTCCGAACAAGATCAACCTGTCCATCGGCATCTACTTCGACGATGCCGGGCAGATCCCGGTGATGGCCGCGGTGCGCGAGGCCGAAGCCCGCATCGCCACCCAGACCGGCCCCAAGCCCTACCTGCCGATGGAAGGCCTGCCCGCCTTCCGCACCGAGGTGCAGAAGCTGCTCTTCGGCGCCGGCCACCCGGTGCTGACCGACGGCCGCATCGCCACCATCCAGGCCGTGGGCTCCAGCGGCGGCCTGAAGGTGGGTGCCGACTTTCTGCACCGCTGGTTCCCGCAGAGCCAGATCTGGGTCAGCGACCCGACCTGGGACAACCACCGCGCCGTCTTCGAGGGCGCGGGCGTCACCGTCAACACCTACCCCTACTACGACGCCGCCACCGGCGGCCTGCGCTTTGACGACATGCTGCACGCCCTGCGCCAGCTGCCGGCCCAGAGCGTGGTGCTGCTGCACGCCTGCTGCCACAACCCCACCGGCGTGGACCTCGGCCCCGCCCAGTGGGACGCGCTGATCCCGGTGCTGCGCGAGCGCCAGCTGCTGGCCTTCCTGGACCTGGCCTACCAGGGCTTTGGCGACAGCGTGGACGCCGACGCCTATGCCGTGCGCGCCCTGGCCGCGGCCGGCCTGTCCTTCTTCGTGGCCAACAGCTTCTCCAAGAGCCTGAGCGTCTACGGCGAGCGCTGCGGCGCGCTCAGCGTGGTCTGCCCCGATGCCAAGCAGGCCGACGTGGTGCTGGGCCAGCTCAAGGCCACCGTGCGCCGCAACTACTCCAGCCCGCCGCTGCACGCCGGCCAGCTGGTGGCCACCGTGCTGGGCACGCCCGAGCTGCACGCCCTGTGGGTCAAGGAGCTCGACGCCATGCGCGAGCGCATCCAGGCCATGCGCGCCAAGCTGCACGCCATCATCAGCGCCAAGGTGCCGGGCCGCAATTTCGACTACTTCATCACCCAGCGCGGCATGTTCAGCTACACCGGCCTCTCGCCCGCCCAGGTGGACCGCCTGCGCGAGGAGTTCGGCGTGTACCTGGTGCGCTCGGGCCGCATGTGCGTGGCCGGGCTGAACAGCGCCAACGTGGAGCGCACCGCCGAGGCCATGGCCGCCGTGCTGGCCGGCTGACGAACTGACGTCCCCTCCCCCCGGGACAGTCCCGGGGGGCCGTGTCAGTCACGCGCAGTAACAGCTCTGCCAGAATGGTCTCCGGGGGGACCATGCATTTCTCGCGGCGGATCGAACACCTGGACCGTCAGGACGACTTCCGGGACCCGGCGGAGCAACAGCTCTTCCGCCAGGTGACCGTGCGGGACACCCGCTCCCTGGCCACCGCCATCCAGGGCTTCGGCTGGACGGTGTGGCTGGCTTCGGTGTTGCTGAGGCACCCGCCCGCGCTGGACCTGGTTGCCGCGGGAATCGCCGGCCTGGGCATGCTGGCCGCGATGGCGCTGACCTGGTCTGCGCGCGGACCGGTGGCCAACGGCATCGCACGCTGTCTCTACATCGTGTTCCTGACCCTGGGTCTCAAGGCCGACATCCTGGTCACCAGCGTGCCCGTGTTCTGGGTCTTGCCGCTGGGGGCGGCGGTCACGGTGGGCATGTCGCCCATCTTCACCGGGTGGATCTCCTACGGCGTCAGCGCGGTCGCGGTCTGGAGCATCCTGCTGCTGGGCCAGCTCGAGGCCCTGCTGCAGACCGACGACGCCGACTGGGTGCTGCTCTTCCTGCTCTCGGTGATGGCGCTGGGCGTCACGCTCAACCTGCTGTTCCGCCATGAGCGCCAGCGCATCTTCCTGAGCCAGCGCGAGCTGGCGCGCCTGGCCTTCCGCGACGGGCTGACGGGCGTCCACAACCGCCGCAGCTTCATGCTGGCGGTGGACGAGCACCTGCGCCAGACCATCGGCCTGGACCGTGATCCGGGCCACCTGGTGCTGATCGACGTGGACGACTTCAAGCAGATCAACGACCGCCACGGCCACGACATCGGCGACCAGGTGCTGGCCGCCGTGGCCCAGGCCATCGAACGCTGTGCCGCGCCCCAGGTGTGCGGCCGGCTGGGCGGCGAGGAGTTCGGCGTGCTGCACGCCGCCGGGGTCGACCCCGAAACCTTCGGCCGCCGCCTGTGCGAAGCGGTGGCCCAGTTGAACGCGGCCGGCCTGCCCACCACCGTCAGCGTGGGCATCGCCCCCTTCCGGGCGGAGGACCCGGTCAGCGTCACCTTCCGCGCGGCCGACGAGGCGCTCTACTGCGCCAAGCGCCAGGGCAAGAACCGCTGCGTGCTGACCTCGTCGACTGCCGCGCCGGGGTAAGACACCCAAGCACCCACGCCTCCCCGGGAGGCGCAGGAGCGCCTTGACCCACGCGAAGCTCGTCGCTATATTTGGCTCCAAATTCGGAGCCAAATATGGAATCCATTCTTGCCGACGTTGCCGTGAGCATGTCCGAGTTCAAGAAGAACCCGGCTGCCGTGCTCAGAGAAGCCAATCACCGTCCCGTGGCCGTTCTCAATCACAACCGTGCCGCTTTCTACATGGTCGAACCGCGTCTGTTCGAAGCGATGATGGAAGAGCTTGCCGACCAGGAGCTCTACCGCAAGGCAGCCAGTCGCCTGGTCGACAAGTCTCGCGCCATCGAGGTGGACATTGACGACCTCTGAGGGCGTCAAGACGACGAAGCGCAAGTACAAATACAAGCTTCGCTTCATGCCTGAGGCGCTGGAGGAGTGGCACAAGCTCGACGGTTCGGTGAAGGCCCCGCTCAAGAAGCTCCTCGAAAAGCGCTTGGACAACCCCCATGTCCCGGGTGGTGAATTGCACGGGCCCCTGACGGGTTGCTACAAGATCAAACTCCGCCAGCAAGGTGCACGGCTGGTCTATGCCGTCGAGGATGACCACCTCATCGTCACGGTGGTGGCTGTCGACAGGCGCGAGGATGGCATCGTCTACCAATCGTCCATCGCACGCCTCTCCGCGGCAGCGGCTGCGCTCTCGCAGGCTTTGCGCGACAAACTCAAGAAGTAGGCCCCGTCCTTCTCGGTCGGCCCGCCGATCTTGTTAAGGCGTGCTTCATCCCCCCTGGCGACCATGCGGACCATTGTTCATCCCGAGGTCCGACATGGTTTCCCTGATCCGACGACATGGTGCGGCCGCCGTGATGGCCGCGCTGCTGGGCGGCCTGAGCGCCGCTGCGCTGGCCGCCTCCCCGGCTGAGCTGCTGGCCGGCTACAGCGCCGAGGCCGGCGTGCGCGGCGAGCCCGCCCGCGGCCAGGCCTTCTTCACCCAGCGCCATGGCCAGGAATGGTCCTGCGCCAGCTGCCACACCACCCAGCCCACCCAGGCCGGCAAGCACGCGGTCACCGGCAAGACCATCGCCCCCATGGCGCCGGCGGTGAACGCCCAGCGCTTCACCGACCTGGCCAAGACGGAGAAATGGTTCCGCCGCAACTGCAAGGACGTGGTGGGCCGCGAGTGCCAGGCCAACGAGAAGGCCGACGTGCTGGCCTGGCTCATGACGCTGAAGTGAGGCCGCGATGAAGACCCCCATCCTGTCCCTGATGGCCGCCATGACCCTGCTGGCCAGCCCGCTGCACGCCGAGGAAGAGGAGCGCGGCGAACGCAGCCGCGGCGCCCGCGTGCCCACCCTGCCCCAGTACCAGGCCGAATGCAGCGCCTGCCACGTGGCCTTTCCGGCCGGTGGCCTGCCCGCGGCCTCCTGGGCGCGGCTGATGCAGAACCTGCCCCAGCACTTCGGCACCGACGCCTCGCTGGACCCGGCCACCACCCGGCAGATCAGCCAGTGGCTGCAGGCCAACGCCGCCAGCGGTCGCCGCGCCCAGGACACCCCACCCGAAGACCGCATCACCCGCACCCAGTGGTTCGTGCGCGAGCACCACCACGAGATCAGCTCGACCACTTGGCAGCGCGCGGCCATCGGCAAGCCCTCCAACTGCGCGGCCTGCCACACCGGCGCGCCGCAGGGCCGCTTCAGCGAACACGACGTGCGCATCCCGCGCTGAGGACCGAGCATGACCACGATGAATCCCGGCGCCACCGGCGCCGACCACGCCGGCGACGGCGCCCCCCACTCCGACACCGCCCTGGCCCCCGTGAAGGTGTGGGACTGGCCGGTGCGCGTGTTCCACTGGCTGGCTGTGGCCTGCTTCGCCGGGGCCTGGCTCACCGCAGAAAGCGAGCGCCTGCACCTGGTGCACATCACCCTGGGCTACACCCTGGGCGGCCTGGTGGCCTTCCGCGTGCTGTGGGGTCTGCTGGACACCGGCCACGCCCGCTTCGCCAACTTCGTGCGCAGCCCGGCCGCGGCCTGGCGCTATGTCACCTCGCTGCTGGGCGAGCGGCCGCTGCACTACACCGGCCACAACCCGGCCGGCGCGCTGGCCATCGTCGCGCTGCTGGGGCTCATCGCCCTGACGGTGGGCCTGGGCTGGGCCACCGAAACCGAGCGCCTGCCCGGCTGGCTGGACGAGGGCCACGAACTGGCCGCCAACGCCCTGATGGCCCTGGTGGTGGTGCACCTGGTGGGCGTGGCCGTGGGCAGCCTGCGCCACCGCGAGAACCTGCCCCGCGCCATGCTCACCGGCCTCAAGCGCGGCCTGCCGGGCGAAGGCATCCGCCGCCAGCACGGCTGGCTGGGCGCCCTGGTCTTGATCTGCGCCCTGGGCTTCTGGGCCTGGCAATGGCACAGTGCGCCGGTGGCCACCGGCCAGGACGCCGCCCTGATGGGCGGTGACCACGACCAAGATGATGACGACTGAGCGACGACGACTGAGCTGCCCCCATGCGCATCCTGCTGGCTGAAGACGACCCCCTGCTGGGCGACGGGCTGCGCGCCGGTCTGCGCCAGCAGGGCTTTCTGGTGGACTGGGTGCGCGACGGCCAGGCCGCCGAGCGCGAGCTGCGCAGCGGCGTGTACAGCGCCGCCGTGCTGGACCTGGGCCTGCCCCTGTGCGATGGCATGGACGTGCTGGCCCAGGTGCGCCGGGCCGGCACCGCCACGCCGGTGCTGGTGCTGACCGCCCGCGATGCCGTGACCGACCGCATCCGCGGCCTGGACGCCTGGGCCGACGACTACGTGGTCAAGCCGGTGGACCTGCAGGAGTTGGGCGCCCGCCTGCGCGCGCTGGTGCGCCGCGCCCACGGCCAGCCGCAGGAAAAGCTCGTCGCCGGCGACGTGGCCCTGGACCCGGCCGGCCGCAGCGTCACCCTGGCGGGCGAGCCCGTCACCCTGTCGGCCCGCGAGTTCGACCTGCTGCAGGCCCTGATGCTCAACGCCGGGCGGGTGCTCAGCCGCGAGCAGCTGGAGCAGCACCTCTACAGCTGGGGCCAGGAGGTGGAGAGCAACGCGGTGGAAGTCTATGTGCACCACCTGCGGCGCAAGCTGCGGCCCGAGCTCATCGTCACCGTGCGGGGCGTGGGCTACATGCTGCCGCGCGACGCATGAGCGCGCGCCGTCCGGTCTCGCTGCAGCGCCGGCTGATCCTCAGCGTCACCAGCGCGGTGGCCCTGCTGTGGCTGCTGACCGCCTGGGTGACCTACCGCGAAACCCACCATGAGCTCGAAGAGCTGCTGGACGCCCACCTGGCCCAGGTGGCCGGGCTGCTGGTGAGCCAGGCCGGCCACGGCGAGGTGGACGTACACGACCTGGACGCGGCCGAGGCCGACGCCCGCGACGACGACAACGACAGCGACGACGAACGTCTGGACACCCCCTCGCTGCACCGCCACGCCCAGCGCGTGGCCTTCCAGGTCTGGCAGAACGGGCAGCTGCGCATGCGCTCGCCCACCGCCCCGCTGACCCCGCTGACCCACCTGAGCCACGGCTTCGAGACCCGCTCGCTGGACGGCGAGCCCTGGCGCCTGTTCGCCACCCAGGGTCGCGGCCGCGGCGTGCAGGTCTATGTGGCCGAGCGCGTGAGCGCGCGCGCGGACATCCTGCAGGGCATGCTGGTCGGCCTGATGAGCCCGCTGGCCCTGGCCCTGCCCCTCATCGCCCTGGCCGTGTGGTGGGCGGTGTACCGCGGCCTGCGCCCGCTGGGCCAACTGGGCCGCACACTGGCCCGCCGCCAGCCGGGCGATCTGTCGCCGGTGGCACTGCCCGGCGCCACGCCGCCGGCCGAGCTGCTGCCGGTGCTGCAGAACCTCAACGACCTGCTGGCCCGCATCGGCGCCCTGCTGGACAGCGAGCGCCGCTTCACCGCCGACGCTGCGCACGAGTTGCGCACGCCCATCGCCGCCATCCGGGCCCAGGCCCAGGTGGCGCTGGCCGCCAGCGAAGACGCCGAACGCCGCCACGCCCTGCAAGCCACCCTGCACGGCTGCGACCGCGCCAGCCACCTGGTGCAGCAGCTGCTTACCCTGTCACGGCTGGAAGCCGCCGACACCGCCGCCCCCACCCCCGGCACCCCGCCGGTGGACCTGGCCGCCCTGGCCCGCGCCGTGGTGGGCGAGCTGGCCCCCGAGGCCGTGGCCCGACGGCAGACCCTGTCGCTGGACGCCCCGGCCCAGCTGCTGCTGGCCCTGCCCCAGCCCGGCCACGACACCCTGCTGCGGGTGCTGCTGCGCAACCTGGTGGACAACGCCCTGCGCTACAGCCCCGAAGGCGCCCAGGTGCAGGTACGCCTGAGCCAGGACGCCCAAGGCACCCTGCTGGCCGTGGACGACAGCGGCCCCGGCCTGGAAGACGCCGAACTCGCCCGCCTGGGCGAGCGCTTCTTCCGCAAGCTGGGCACCGGCCGCAGCGGCAGCGGCCTGGGCTGGTCCATCGTGCGACGCATTGCCGCCGCCCAGGGCGCCCAGGTGCAGGTGAACCGCTCGGCCGAACTGGGCGGGCTGGGGGTGCGGGTGCGCTGGCCAGCCTGACCATGGCCCGGCCTCGCCGGGATGCATGGTCAGGGGCCGGACACCGCAGATGCGGTCACCTTCCGTCGAAGTCTTGCTGAAAGCTGTCGGAAGCAGGCTATTCTGGGAGACGTTCCCCTCCCTCCGGCCAGCACGACGAAAGGACCGACCCATGACCAGCAAAGTGGCCCTCATCACCGGCGTGACGGGTCAGGACGGGGCCTATCTGGCGGAGTTCCTGCTGAGGAAGGGCTACGAGGTCCACGGCATCAAACGCCGCAGCAGCCTGTTCAACACCGATCGGATCGATCACCTCTACCAGGATCCGCACGTCGACAACCGCAACTTCATCCTGCACTACGGCGACCTGACCGACTCCACCAGCCTGGTGCGGATCATTCAGAAGGTGCAGCCCGACGAGATCTACAACCTGGCCGCGCAAAGCCATGTGGCCGTCTCGTTCGAAGAGCCCGAATACACCGCCAATGCCGACGGCATCGGCGCGCTGCGCATCCTGGAGGCCATCCGCATCCTGGGGCTGACGAAGAAGACGCGCTTCTACCAGGCCAGCACCAGTGAGCTCTACGGCCTGGTGCGGGAGACGCCCCAGAAGGAGACCACCCCCTTCTACCCGCGCAGCCCCTACGCGGTGGCCAAGCTCTACGCCTACTGGATCACGGTCAACTACCGCGAGGCCTACGGCATCTACGCCTGCAACGGCGTGCTGTTCAACCACGAAAGCCCGCTGCGCGGTGAGACCTTCGTGACCCGCAAGATCACCCGGGCCATCAGCCGCATTGCCCTGGGCCTGCAGGAGTGCCTGTACCTGGGCAACCTGAGCGCCCTGCGCGACTGGGGCCACGCCCGCGACTACATCGAGATGCAGTGGCTGATGCTGCAGCAACAGGAAGCCGAGGACTACGTCATCGCCACCGGCGTGCAGTACAGCGTGCGCCAGTTCGTGGACTTTGCGGCCAGGGAACTGGGCATCACCCTGGCGTTCGAGGGCGAGGGCGAGCAGGCGGTGGCCACGCTGCAGGCGGTGCGGCCGATGGTGCGCCGCCTGGGTGGCAGCCATGTGCAGCGCGACCTGGTGGACCAGACGCTGATGGCCGCGGCCGCGCAGGCGCCGCATGCGCCGGTGGGCCGGGCGCTGCTCAACGAGCGGCTGATGGCCAAGCCCGCCACGCCGCTGACCCGCTGCTGGGCCGAGCGGTTGCGGCTGAGCCTGTCCTGAGGACCGGGGCCGGCGTCAGTGGCGTGCAGGCAGCTGGCTGGCGTGGTCCAGCCACTGCTGCAGGGCCTGGGCCAGGTCGGCGCGGCTGAAGCCGCAGCCCTCGTCGCCCAGCATGGCGGCGGTGTCCAGCGGCTGCAGCAGGCGCTCCAGCACGCTTTCATAGCGCTCGGGCAGGCCGTTCCACTCCAGCGCGGCCAGACGGAAGCGGGCACACACCACATCGGCGGGCAACACGCCGGTGGACCATTGGTCCAGCGTGGTGCGCAGGCGGCTGACGGTGGGGGTGCGGTCGTGCAGCATCATGTTTGTCTCCTTGTGGCCCATCTCGGCAGAACTCACCAGAACAGGGCACCCCGCAGGCGCTCAGGCGCGGGCGGGGGCCTTCAGGCGCGTCGCCAGCAGGTTCAATGCCAGCCCGCCCAGCACCAGCGCGGCAGCCCCCAACTTCCAGGGGGGCAGGGGCTCACCCAGCACGGCGCTGGACGACAGCATGCCGAACACCGGCACCAGCAGCGCCGTGGGCGCCACGGTGGCGGCCGGGTGGCGCGCCAGCAGCCAGTTCCAGGCGCCGTAGCCGAACAGGGTGTTGCCCACCGCCTGCCACAGCACGGCGCCCCAGGCGGCCAGGCTGGCTGCGCCCACCACATGGGCCAGGTGGACGGGGCCGCCTTCGGCCAGCAGACTGATGGCGACCAGCGGGGGCACGGCCGCCAGGCTGGACCAGACCATGAAGCCCAGCGGATCGACCTTGCCGGCCGAACGGGCCACCAGATTGGCCACCGCCCAGCTGAAGGCCGCGCCCAGCACCAGCATCAGACCCATCGCGCTGACCCCGGCGGTGCCGGCCGCACCGGTGACGTGCAGGCCGATCAGCCCCATGCCGGCCAGCGCCAGGGCAAAGCCCAGGATCTGCAGCGGACGCAGGCCTTCGCTGCGCAGCAGCATGGCCAGACCGATGGTGAAGAAGACCTGGGTCTGGATGACCAGCGAGGCCAGGCCGGGCGAGATGTCCGAGTGCATGGCCAGGAAGAGCAGACCGAACTGGCCCACGCCCAGCAGCACGCCGAAGCTGGCCAGCGTGCGCCAGCCGGTGGCCGGCCGGGCGATGAAGGGCAGCAGAGGCAGCGAGGACAGCGCGAAACGCAGCGCCGCGAAAGCGAAGGGCGGCAGCTCGGCCAGGCCCCAGCGGATGACGACGAAATTGGTGCCCCAGACGGCGACGACGGCCAGGGCGAGCAGCAGGTGACGCAAGGGCATAGGCGCGCCAGTGTAGGCGCGCGCCTCAGCCACCACCGCCGGTCAGGGCATGCGCGGGCGCGCCGGCGTGGCGCAGGTAGTCGGCCAGGCCGCGGCCGGGCTCGTGCCGAAAGCGGCTGTCCTGGGTGGCGAGGGCGTCGATGCGGTCCAGGCGGAAGCTGCGGAAGTCCTGCCGCAGCTCGCACCAGGCGCCCAGGGTCCAGACCTGGCCCCAGAAGAAGCAGCCCAGGGGACGCACGGTGCGCTGGCTGCCTTGGGCACCGGCGTCGCGGTAGCAGAACTGCACCCGCTGGCGCCCGGCGATGGCCTGGCGCAGCAGGCCCAGGCGCTGCAGGATGGCGGCGTCCGGGCCGTTGGCCGGCACCCACAGTGCCAGCCCCTCGGCCTGGGCCCGCACGCTGGGCGGCAGCACCGAGAGGATGCGGCCCAGCGCCAGCTCGCCCTGGGCGGCCAGGGCCGGGTCCATCTGGGGCTGGGCCAGCCTCAGGGCGGCCACCAGGGCGCAGGCCTCTTCGGCGCTGAACATGAGCGGCGGCAGGTCGAAGCCGGCGCCCATGCGGTAACCCACGCCGGCCTCGCCCTCGATGGGCACGCCCTGGGCCTGCAGATCGGCCACGTCGCGGTAGACGGTGCGCAGCGAGACCTCCAGCCGTTCCGACAGCCAGGCGGCGGTGGAGCGGCGACGGCCCCGGATCAGCTGGGTCAGGCGAAAGAGGCGGTCGGCGCGGCGCATGGGCCGATGATGGCTCAGCCGGCAGCGTGCAGGCCCACGCGGTTGCCTTCGCTGTCCTGGAAGTGGACGAAGCTGCCCATGCCATCGGGCAGGTCCACCCGCGGGGTGAGGATCTGCCCACCCGCCTGGGCCAGGCGCGCCAGGCCTTCTTCCAGCCGGGCGCCCCCATCCAGGTACACCACCACGCCCTGGGCGCCGGGCTGGGCCGCGAGGCCGGCCAGCAGGGCACCGCCCACGCCGGGCTCGGCATAGGGCAGCACGGCCAGCGTCTGGGGGCCCATGGCCTCGCGCCGCAGGGGGGCGGCCAGCAGGGTTTCGTAGAAGCGCTGGGCGCGGTCGATGTCGGTCACCGGAATTTCGAACCAGTGCAGGGCGGATTGGGGAACTGAAGACATAGCGTGAGACTCCTTTGGAACCGGTACTTGCCGGCGGGTGGATGGAACAGGACGCCATGGTGGACAGGGGCTGCTGCCAGCGTGCTGTCAGCAGAGGCTCACCCCCCATTCGTGGGGGGCACCACCCTCACGGGCTTTGTATCCTTGTCCGCCTCTTTTTCAGGAGCTGTTTTTGATGACTTCTTCGATGCGTCGGCGCGACTGGCTGCGGCTGGGTGGCGCGCTGGCCGCCAGCGCCGGCCTGCCCGGCTGGGCTCTGGCCGCGTCCACCCTGACGGTGGCCCCGATGACCCTGCAGCGCCGCACCCTGGCCAACGGCCTGCAGGTGCTGGCCCAGCCCGGTGGCGGCGGGGGCAGCGTGAGCGTGCAGGTCTGGTACCGCGTGGGCGGCAAGGACGACCCGAAAGGTCGCTCGGGCTTTGCCCATCTCTTCGAGCACCTGATGTTCAAGAGCACGGCCCACCTGAAGGCCGAGCAGTTCGACCGCCTGACCGAGGACGTGGGCGGCGAGAACAACGCCTTCACCGCCGAGGACACGACGGCTTACTTCGAGGTGGTGCCTTCGCATCACCTCGAGCGCCTGCTCTGGGCCGAGGCCGAGCGCATGTCCACCCTGAACGTGGACGAGGCCAACTTCCACAGCGAGCGCAAGGTGGTGGAGGAGGAGTACCGCCAGCGCGTGCTGGCCAACCCCTACGGCCGGCTGTTCGAGGCCATGGCGCCCAACGGCTACCTGGAGCACCCCTACAAGCGCCCGGTGATCGGCAGCATCGAGGACTTGGAGGCCGCGTCGCTGGACGATGTGCGGGCCTTCCATGCCACCTACTACCGGCCCGACAACGCGGTGCTGATCGTCACCGGCGATTTCGACCCGGCCGACCTGGACCGCTGGGTGGACAAGTACTTCGGCCCGCTGACCCACCCGGACACGCCCATCCCCCGCGTGAACCTGGCGGAGCCGGTGCGCGAGAAGCCCGCCCAGGTGGCGCTGACCGCGCCCAACGTGCCGCTGCCGGCGGTCATGCTGATCTGGCAGGGGCCCAAGGTCACGTCCGATGACAACCCGGCCCTGCAGGTGGCCCAGGCGCTGCTGAGCGCGGGCGATTCCTCCCGACTGAACCAGGCCCTGGTGTACCGCCAGCGGGTGGCGCAGTCGGCAGGCTTCCAGGCCGACCTGCACACCGATGCCGGCCTGCTGACGGCCTATGCCATTGCCTCGGGCAAGCGCCAGCCGCAGACCCTGGTGGCCCCGCTGATGCACGAGATCGAGGCGCTGGCCCGCGGCCCCATCCCCGCGGCCGAACTGGACAAGATCAAGACCCAGCTGCTGACCTCGGCCCTGAACGAGCGCCAAACGGCGCTGGGCCGCGGCCAGGCCCTGGGCTGGGCCATGATCCAGTACAACGACCCGACGGCGGTGGACCGCGAGCTGCAGCGCCTGCAGGCCGTGACGGCCGACGATGTGCAGCGCGTGCTGCGCCAGTACGTGATCGGCCGCCCGGCCGTCACCCTCACCTACACCCAGGACACCGAGGGGGGCCAGGGATGAACCGGCCAGCCTCGACAACCATGATGCGTACCCTGTTCCCCCTGCGCCGCCGTGCGCTGGCAACGGCGGCCCTGGCCGCCCTCACCTCGGCCCTGGTGGCCGCGCCGGCCCTGGCCGGCACGCCCGGCGTGGACGAGCCGCCGGTGCCCGGCACCCCGCGCCCGCTGGAGGTGCCCAGCTTTGCCGAAGCCACCCTGCCCAACGGCGTGCGGGTGGTGGTGGCCGAGCGCCATGCGCTGCCGCTGGTGTCGGTGGCGCTGTACCTGCACCTGGGCTCGGCCGCAGACCCGGACGGCCGCGCCGGCCTGGCTGGCCTGACCAACGACCTGCGCACCCAGGGTGCCACGGTAGCCGGCAAGCGCCTGAGCGCCAGCCAGCTGGCCCAGCAGGCCGAGGCGCTGGGCAGTTCGCTGTCCTCCAGCACCGACTGGCGCGGCAGCGCGCTGACCATGACCGTGGCCACGCCCAAGCTGGCCGAGGCCGCGCGGCTGATCGTGGACAGCACCCTGCACCCGACCCTGGCGGCCAGCGAACTGGACCGCCTGAAGCAGCAGGCGGCCGACGGCCTCAAGCTCAGCCTGTCCGACCCCATGGCCCTGGCCGGCCTGACCGCGCGCCGGGCCTGGTGGGGCGCGAGCGTGTTCGGCGGCTCCATGACGCCGGCCAGCCTGGCGCGCATCAGCCGCAAGGACGTGCAGGACTTCGCCCGCCTGCAACTGCGCCCCGAACTGGCCACCCTGGTGGTGACCGGTGACGTCACGCTGGAACAGGCCAAGACCCTGGCCACCCAGCTGCTGGGCAGTTGGAAGGGCAACCGCATGGCCCTGCCCAAGCCCCGCGCCGAGGCGGCCGAGGCCCAGACCCCGTCCACCGTGCTGGTCAACCTGCCCGGTGCCGGCCAGAGCGGCGTGGTGGTGATGGCCCCGACCGTGCCCTACGACAGCCCCGAGCGCATGGTGGCCCGTGTGGCCGGCGCGGTGCTGGGCGGCGGCTATTCCGCCCGACTGAACCAGGAGGTGCGCATCAAGCGCGGCCTGAGCTACGGCGCCGGTGCCGGCCTGGACTTCCAGCCTGTGGGCGGCGTGCTGAGCGCCCGCACCCAGACCAACAACGCCACGGCCGGCCAGGTGGTGCAGCTGATGCGCGACGAGATCGTCCGCATGGGTCAGGAACTGCCGGCCGACGACGAGCTGGAAGCCCGCAAGGCCGCCCTGGTGGGCAGCTACGGCCGCCAGGTGGAAACCACCGCCGGCCTGGCCGGTCTGGCACTGGACCTGCTGGGCCGCGACCGCCCGCTGAGCGAGGCCCAGCACTACGTGCCCGAGATCCAGGCCGTGACCGCCCTGCAGGTGCGCGACTACGCCGCCAAACAGTGGTCCCCCATGGCCCTGCGCACCGTGGTGGTGGGCGACATGGCCAAGGCCGCCGAAGGCCTCAAACCCGTGGCCGACAAGCCCCTGACCCTGGACGCCAAGGACCTGGACCTGGAATCACCGACCTTGATGAAGGCGCGCTGAGCGAGAACCGCTTCGCGCCAGCGGAGGGTGGACATGACAAGGGGCACGCCGGGAGGCGTGCCCCTTTTTTGATCGTCCTGACTTGCAACGAATCCCCCCCCCGACCCTGCCGGCCGGCCGGCATGAGCGTGACAACGTTTCACTGCCGGCTGTATTGCCAGCCTGCTTGACCTGGCCCGTCCTTCTGAAGAGTCAACGTCACTTTGCCCCCCACGCTCACAACGTGAAACGAAGCGGTCTTGAAGGCTGGCGCCGCCAACTCGCCCGGTTCGAAATGAACCACCACACCACGAACCTTCTTCGGGTCGATGTCAAACCACTGCGCCGCCACGTTGCCCGCCGGGTAGGCCACCGACACTCTGCGTATCACGGCCCCCTGCCATGGCCCGTCCGTGCGGGCGAGGAACCCCAGCAGGCCTCTGCGACCAGTCATCCCGCTGCGCGTCAGCCCATTGCTGAACTCGGCCGTGATCTGCATGTTCGACCACACCAGGTCCAATCTGGGGGTGGTCACTCGCACCGCCAGCAGCGTGGGGTTGTCAGGCTCGGTGCCATAAGCATCCAGCAGCTGATCAGACACCTCCCCCAAGGAAAACCCCGCGGGCGGAGGCGAGTCCGTGCGCAAGACCACCTGGTCACCGTCGCGCTTCCAGCTGCCTTGCGCCTCCTGGTCCACCGCGCCGTAACTCAGCCCAAAGCTGAATCGCCCGTCTGTCCCCAGTACCAGCTCTGACCCAACCTCGTGCACGCCATCCAGGTAGTAGTGCCCGGCCAGGTCATCACCGGCCCACGCCGCCATACCGACCAGGATGGCTGCCGTGCCCAACAGCCACCGCCTCATGCCGGCAACCCTTCTTCAGTGGCAGAGGTATCTGCCTTCGCGTAATCCAGCTTCTGATCCCCGCCCACGTAGATCACACGCGGGTCGGACGGGAGCGTGCTGTCAGTGTTGAACCCCGCCAACGAATCGTGCACATGTTCGTCGAAGAAGGCGATGATCTTCTCGTCGCGCAAACCTCGCCCGTGCACGTATTCCTCTTCGTAGGTCTCGACCAAGTTGCGATAGTGAGGACGCAGTTGCGAACGCCGCTCCGGGTGCGCCTTCAGTTCCTTCAGGATGCCCGATACGTCTTCGAGCAGCTCCTTGTCATAGTCGGCCGTTGCCTCGGCCAACGCGGAGTCGTCGGCCGCCGTGTCAATGCGTGCCTGTAATTCGCCGATCTGCCGGTCAAGCTCCGCTACTTTGCTTCGATCGGCCGCAATGCGCTGCTTGTAGGCCGCCGTGGCCTGTTGATAGGCCGCCTGCTTGGCTGCGTAGTCGCCCCCTCGGGTTGGTGGACTGGGCGGCTGAAGCATGAGGGCATCACTGAGCGCCGCTTGTCGCTGACGCTTGAGTTCATTCTGCTGGCGTTGCAGCGCTGCCTTGTCACTCGCAAACACCTTTTGGTTGTCAGCAATGCTCTTTTGCTCAGCCTGCCGTCCAAAGCGGATGCGGTACCAGCGCCAAGCGAAATACATGCGCATGTGGGTCAACACGGCCTGCCCCAGCGGCACGCCGCCCCAGACGGTGGCGGACATGTAGTGGTTGAAGCGGTCACGCAGCGTGGAAGAGGTGTCGAAGTCATCGCTGTTGTTGATGTCCCACCCCTGCCCCCCGATTTTCAGCAGAGGCACTCCCGCTGCAATCGCTTCCTCATACATCGCCCGAAGCGGAATCAGGCTCAATTGCAGGTCTGCACTGGGATTTTTGCTACCTGCGGAAACGGCCTGTCCCTCGCCGCTTTCACCCGGCCGGTAACCTCCTCCCACGTCGGAGTGCGCCCCCGGATAGACGTACTCTCTGCAATTGGCCCCACGCGTCAGCGCAGAGCCTTGCACGCTGTCCACGGGAAAGGAGTTGCGCCACTCATGGGCGGCCACCATGTGCACGCATTGCCGCACCACGTCCGGAATCTTCAGGCCATCGGCCCAAGCACCATGCCCATCGGCTGAACCCGGTGACGGATCCGCCCCCGGAAGACCAAAAGCCAAGTCCACGGCCCGCAGCATCTCGGGCTTCTGACGCAGCAAAACATCCTTGGTCATCCGGATGGCATTGCCTCCCGAACGCCTGGACGAGCGGTAAGCGCCCACATTGTTGGCACTCATCGGCAGGCCCACCGACGCCACGGTGTCCCACAGTCCCATGAACTCGATGCTCAGCGGGTAGCGGCCCGTCTTCCAGGTCAGTTGCCCACTCTGCAACACCGTCATGCCCTTGTTCGGATCCACCAGATCACGCACAAAAGCCCGCGCCAAGGTGGCCCCGCGCGAAAAACCGAACACAGCCAGGCGGATCAACAGGATCTTGTTCGTGGGGTTCTGTGCCCGGGCCTCTGCCTGGCTGATGAGCGTCTTCAGTTCCTTGAATGCCCAGTCCAGCCGGTTCTGGCCCATCGCCCCCATGCCCTTGTGAGTGTCCACCATGGGAATGGGGCCCTGTCCTGCATCGCCGATTTCCGCAAAGCGGGTGCCGATGCCAGGGATGTAGCGCCGGAATACGCCCGTCGCGCTGTTGTCACGGGCATGCGCGCGATACAGGCGCGCAACGTTGCTGTGCTCCAGCGTCGGCATGTCAGCATCCATGTTGTTACCCGTCCCGTCGAAGAAGAAGCTGACGTACAGGCTTTGTTGGCAGCTGACCGATGGCGATGCATCAGCATGCGCAGCGTCCATTCCTGCCATTCGCGCCGCCAGGGATGCTTTGCCGACTGAGGGAGCAACGGCCCGCTCAACCAGTGGACCCTTCCCCGCGACTGCGCCCGTGCCGACAAGAGAAGCCACAGTTTGCGCTAAGGGCTGCACCCGAGAAAGTTGCTGGTCACTCATGGCTTAACGTCTGAGCAGAGGGCAGCCTTGACTTCACGCTCAGGATCGAGCTTGAGCAGCGGTTTGGAAGGCATCTTGGTAATAGCTATCTCAATGTGCCCATCGGGATAGAAATGCACCTCCAGGTTATTTGGATCTGCGGGCACAGGGCCTTTGAACACCACGTCTTGCTCTTTGTAGGTGTTGCGCGCAGTCGCGCGCCTTTCGCCATACTTGTTGGTCAAAAACTCAACACACGTATCGGCCACCCACCGCACATGCATCGTTACCGGCAAGGGTGTTCCGTCGATCCAAACAGCACAGCAGGTGCCGCCTCCGCCAGAACTGGTGGGCGTACTGACACTCATGTTGCCGCCCCCTGCGCCATTGACCGAGAACTGGTCGATGTAGCGATTGGTGTAGTTGTAGCCCAGGATGGTGAGGGTATGGGGTTCGCTCGAGGGGGGCGGTGTCGTGGCCGCCTTGCCGCCGGAACGGGCCGGTTGGCAAGCGGCGAGCGCGGTGAACAGAAGCACCAGGGGGGCCCAGCGTGACCAGGAGAAATGGCGCCGAGGGATCATTCGTGGTCTTCCTTGTCTGCGAGTTCAATGTCCACCGCGTTCAGCGGCTTGCGCCAGACTCAGCCTTCCGGCTCTGACGTCTTCCATCAGTGGCGCCCACTGCGGTGTCTGAGCGAAGCCTTCGCCCAGCTCCAAAGCCATCAGACTGTATTGGGCCAGTGCCAAGGTGCTTTGCAGCTTCCACTGCTTTGCGGCCGCCATGCTGCGGCACACAAACTCATGCCGATCCGCCCGCTGCAGTTGCAGGAACTCGGGTGACTCCTGCCGCAGGATGGCAGCCACCGCATCGGGCTCGGCGGCTTCTTGCAGGGCCGCTTGCTGCGTCTCGTCCAAACACAGGGTAGCCTCCGCGAACACAGGCCTCGGCGCTGACGAAATCGCCAGATCCAACTTCTCAATGTTGCCGGAACGCCCCATGTACCACCAAGCATCCAAGGGCGCGAAGAATTCTGTACGTTGCTCCAGGCTCAGCACACGGGCCAGCACCGGGAGCACCCGCGCATCCGAGTATCGAAGCACCGCACCCATGCGCTCGTCGATCTGTACCCACAGACGCGCCCGCAGCGCAGCCACCAAGACCGATCGGTCCCAGGAGCTGGCCAGCCATGAGGCGGCATCCGCCTCAGACGCCCAACGCATGCTGGTGCGAAGCGCCAAACCCTCGCCGCCAACCTCCCTCGCTGTCAGCGGGATCAGGTGCGGCAGCGCCCAGTACTGATCCGGCGTGGCTTGGGCCTGGGTCGGCATCAGTGGCAGGCCACGCTCGGACAACACATGACGATCGGGATCGTCAGGAGACAGCATGGCCCCATCGACCAGTACATACAGGAAGCTCTGAGGACATGCCGCCACAAGCGCCTGCATGTGTGCCGTCAGTGATGCCAAAGGGTCAAGGCGTGTCATGGTCCATCAACCCAGCGCAAAGGGGGCGCCGACACTGGCGGCCTTCAACAGGCACGCCACGCACACCTGCTGCGGCATCACCGGCATGGGGTGATCCACCTTCTCCCCACCCTCAAAACTCTTCGCCCCCGCCTTGACCGTGATGGTCCCCGGGCACTCGAAGGTGATGTTGCCGCCCTCCAGGGTGATGGAGGCGCCGCCGGCGGTGGCCAGGGTGATCTTCTTGGCCGCGGCCCAGTTGACGCTGGCGCTCTGGCTCTGGATGGCCAGCTGCTTTTGCGCGGCCAGTTGGGCGCTGCCGGCCTGGGCCTGGATGCTCAGCGGGTCCTGCCCGGCGATCAGGGTCACGCCGGTGCCCGCGGCCTGGCTGCCGGGCTGGATGGCCCCGCCCAGGATGCCGATGGCCTGGCCGGTGTGCAGCCGGTAGGCACCGGCCACGGCCTGGTCGATGTCTTGCGCGCTGGCCTGGTGGATGTTCTCGCCGGCGGCGTAGACGATGTCGGCCGCCGCGGTTTGCAGCAGGCCGCCACGGGCGCTGACGGCGGCGATGGCGTCGGTGCTGTGGGGCAGCTTGTCGTCGCTGGCCTGGGTGTTCTTGCCGGCCGCATCGGCCTGGGCCTGGTCCACATCTTGGGCGCTGACCATGCCGCTGACCTGGGTGAGCCAGGCGGGGATGGGCGCGGCCTTCGGGTCCACCCGGCTCCGGCCGGCCTGGGCGCTGCCCAACTGGCCGGAGAAGGCCACGGTCTGGTGGGTGGCGGCGGCCTGGCTGAAGGTCTGGCTCAGGGTGCCCAGTTGCCGGGCCAGGGCGATGCCCGCGGCGTTGTCGCCCGCGGGCTCGGCGGCTTGGGTGCCGAAGGTGCTGATGAGCAGGCCCTGGCGGGCGCGCACGGCACCGTAGGCGTCGGTGCGCAGCTCCCAGCCGGTGCCGCGGAAGCTGCCGCGGTGGTTGTCGGCCTGGTGGATGAGGTGGCCCAGGTTGAGCTGGCTGGCGTGCTGGGTGCTGGCCAGCTGCACCCGCAGCTGGCCGTCGCTGTCGTCGAACACGAGCTGGTTGTAGCCGCTGCCGCCGAATTCCTTGCTCTTGTAGCCGGACAGGGCCGCGGCATTGCGCTGGCCGCCCTGGCTGAGCTCGCCCGGCGCGCCGCCGTGCCAGGCCGGGCTGTGGCCGCCGGTCAGGTTGCCCTGGGCGGAGGGGCTGGCGTCGCTGCTGTTGGCAAAGCTGCTGGTGTCGGCCTCGGCCCCTTGGCCCCCCGGCGTGGCGGGCACACCGCCCTCGCCCCGGCCGTGGTACAGGCCGCACAGGATGATGGGCTGCTCCAGGTCGTCGTCCACATGGCCCACCAGCACCTCGTGGCCGATGCGCGGGGTCCACTGCAGGCCCTGGCCTTCGCCGGCCAGCGGCTGCAGCACGCGCACCCAGGGGCTGGCCAGCGCGGTGCCCGGCGCGTTGTCTTCCTGGCCCTGGAACTCGTAGCGGATGCGCACCCGGCCCAGGCGGTCGGTGTGCACCTCCTGGTCGCCCAGCGGAGTGGTGCTGCCGTCGGGCCCCACCACGGTGGCCAGCAGCGGGCCCGGCGCCACCGCGCGCGGGTACAGGCACTGGCCGTGCTCGTCCACCCACAGCGGCCGCCAGGGGATGTGGGCACGGATGGCGGCAAAGGCGTTGGCGTAGCCGCGGGTCTGGGCCTGGCGGATCAGCGCGGGCTCCAGCCACTCGGGCCAGAACTCGGCCAGCGGGTCGTGGCGGCGCCGCCCGCCCCAGGGCTGGAACTGGCGGGCGAGGGTCTCGGCCAGGTCCTTGGGCAGGTTGTTGAGGCCGGCGTGGGTGAGCTCGGTCAGCAGGAACTGCTTGTCCTCTTCGGGGCGCAGGTCGTCCAGCGCGTCCAGCGCGTCCAGCGGGGAATCGGTCAGCGCAAAGCGCTGGCCCGCGCTGAAGCTGCGCACCACCGAGCGGCCCAGCCAGGTCTTGTGGCGGGCTTCGATGGCCTGCTGGGCCAGGGTGAGGCTGCGCTGGAGCTGGCCGCTGTCGGCCAGCAAGGCCCCGTGGCCGCTCTCGCCCAGGCTCTCGTAGGTTTCCAGCCAGGGGGCGTTCTCACCGCCCACGCTGCCGGCGGTGGCCACCTCGGCGGCCACCAGGCGGGCCTGCTCGGGGTCGTAGCGGGTGGCGCTGAGCACGGCCACGGCCTGCTGGCGTTGACCGCCGAAGGCCTGGATCGTGTCCTGGCCTTCCTGCACGCCGTCGCGGTGGAAGCGCACGCCACCCCAGGCGGCCGAGCCCGCGTCTTCCGGGCAGCTCTGGCTGGATGTGCTGTCGGCGAAGAAGACGACGGTGGGACCGGGTTGACCGTCCTCGGCCTCTTCGAAGCGGTAGGCCAGGCCTTCGCGCGCCAAGAGGCGCTGCAGAAAGGCCAGATCGGTCTCGCGGTACTGCACGGTGTAGGGCCGCACGCCGGCTTGGGCCGAGGCGCCCAGGTGCTCGCTCACGCAGGGCGCCCAGCGCCAGCTGGCCCAGGCGGCATAGCGGCCGAGCACGCTGTCGATGAGGTCGGTCAGCAGGGTGTCCTGCCAGACCTGGCTGCGCAGCGTCTGGTCCAGAAAGCCCAGCCAGGGCTGGACGGTGAACTGGTAGCGCGACAGGCCGCCGTCGCTGTCCTCGGCCGCGGCCTGCAGCACCTGGCCGCTGCGGCGCTGCTCGCTGCCGTCGGCCAGGCGGGTGACCAGGGTCAGGGGTTGGCCCAGCAGGGCGCGAAGCGCCAGGCCCTGGGTCTCGCTGACGGCCAGCAGCTGCAGCTCCCAGGGGCGGCTGAGCGCTTCGCGCAGGGCCCAGGCCTGCACATGCAGGCCCGCCAGCTCGGCGCAGGGCGAATCGAGCCGGTACAGGCGCTGCTCATCGTCGAAGAGCCCCAAGGTGCTCGCCAGGGCGCTCGTCAGGCTGCTGATCATGGTGTGCCGCCCTCCCTGGCCGGCTGTTGTGTGGACCTCGCAGCGCACGCCAATTCCACACTCGTCACACTCGCACGCCCCGGGTCGCGCGGATTCTAGGAAGGGGGTTCGGGCACTTCGTCACCCATCCGGGGGAGTTTCCACACGGGCTGTCATGCTTGTCACCAGCAGCAACAAAAAAGGGCCCCGAAGGGCCCTTTGGAGCAAGCAGGTGCGGCTCAGCGCGGCATGGCCTGGCCGGCGGTGGCGGCATGCAGCAGACGCAGGCTGTGCGGCTCGTTCAGGAAGTGCAGCTGCTCGGCGGCGGCGGCGTCCTGCGCGTTGCGGCTGAGCTGCAGCATGCGCTGGCGGCGGGCTTCGCCGCGCAGGCCCTGGCCGGTGTGGCGCGGGCCCACGGCCTTCATGGCCAGGGACGCCAGGCGCGGCAGGTCCGACAGCAGCGCGGTGGCCAGGGCCGGCAGGTTGGCGTAGAGCTGGGCGTAGTGCCAGGCCTGGCGCAGCACGGCGGGCGAACGCGCTTCCTCGGGGATGGTCAGCCAGCCGGCGTCGCGCAGGCGCTGGCCCAGCGCGCCCTGGCTGCTCAGCACCGTGAAGGGCACCGAGAACAGCAGCGGCAGGCCCATGGGCAGCAACCACAGCGTGGTGGCCGGCGACACGCTGGACACCGCCACCAGGGCCACGGCCACCACGGCGGTCAGCGGGCCGAAGCGGCGCAGGGCCTCGGTCCAGCTGACGTCGCTGGCTTCCCGCGGGGGCGACTTCCATTCCAGGGTCCAGCCGGTCAGGCCGCCGATGACGAAGAGGCTGTGCGCGGCCATGCGGATGGGGGCCTGGATGGCCGACATCAGCGCTTCCAGCACTGAGCTGGCGATCAGCTGCACGGTGCCACCGAAGGCGGCCTGCTCACCCCGGCGCAGCACGGCCCACACGCCCAGCACGCGCGGCAGGGCCAGCATCAGGCCGGTGGTGATCCACAGCGTGATCACGCTGCGGTGGGTCAGCAGGGTCGGCACGGTGTCGTCGTTGCTGTTCATCCAGATGCCGGCGCCCAGCACCACGTAGGCCAGCCACAGCGGGGCCGACACATAGGACATGGCGCCGGTGGCCAGCATGGCGCGGTGCACGCCCTTGAGGCCCGGCTCGGCGATCAGGCGGGCGTTCTGCAGGTTGCCCTGGCACCAGCGGCGGTCGCGCTGCAGCTCGGCCAGCAGGTGCGGCGGTTGCTGCTCGTAGCTGCCTTCCAGGTCGCCCACCAGCCACACCTCGTAGCCGGCGCGACGCATCAGCGCGGCCTCGACGAAGTCGTGCGAGAGGATCTCGCCGGCCAGCGCGCCGGTGCCCGGCAGGGTGCCCAGGCCGCAGTGCTTCATGAAGGGTTCGACGCGGATGATGGCGTTGTGGCCCCAGTAGTGGGCCTCGCCCAGCTGCCAGAACTGCATGCCCAGGGTGAACAGGCGGCCGGTCACCCGGCTGGCGAACTGCTGGGCGCGGGCGTGCAGGGTGGCATGGCCGCAGGCGCGCGGAGCGGTCTGCAGGATGCCGGCGCGCGGGTTCTTCTCCATCAGGCGGGCCAGCGTCACCAGGGTGTCGCCGCTCATCACGCTGTCGGCGTCCATCACCACCATGTAGCGGTAGTCACGGCCCCAGCGGCGGCAGAAGTCGGCCACGTTGCCGGCCTTGCGGCGGGTGCGCAGCTGGCGCCAGCGGTAGTACACGCGGATGTCGCTGCCGCCGGCGGCCAGTTGCTCGCGCATCGTCTGCCAGGCACGCAGCTCGGCAGCACGCACTTCGGGGCGGTTGGTGTCCGACAGCACGAAGACGTCGAACAGGCGCTGGGCGCCCGAGGCGGTCAGCGATTCGCAGGTGGCGCGCAGGCCGGCGAAGACGGTGGTCACGTCCTCGTTGCAGATGGGCATGATGACCGCGGTGCGGGCATCGGCCGGCAGGGTCACGCCCTCGGCGTCCTGGGCCGAGAGGGTGTGGCGGTCGCCCTTGAGGGTGACCCAGAATCCCATCACCGCGGTGATGGCACCGGCGGCCACCCAGGCGAACAGCAGGGTGAACAGGGCGACCTGGGCCAGCTCGACCACATTGGTGCCGGCGCTGGGCTGGATGCTCCAGAGCAGGCCGGCCGACAGCAGGGTGGCCGACAGCACCCAGAACAGCAGCCAGCGGCGGCGGGTCTTGGCGGCGGCTTCCCAGGCGGCGGGGGCGGCGGCGCTGCGCGCGGCGCTCTCGCGCCAGGGCGCGTCGGCCGGGGCGGTGTCGCCGCGCAGGCGGCGCGTCACGCCCAGCCAGGGCTGGGGCTTCATGCTGCCACGGTGGATGGGGGGCATGCCCGGGGCCGCGGTGGCGCCCGACGGGGTGGTGCTCGGAGTGCGGGTGTGGGTCATGGTCATTGCGGAGGAAGGATCTGGGTCCAGGTTTCGCTCACGGTGTCGGCACCGGAGCGCAGGTAGGCGCGCAGCTCGACCGGCCGGGCCGGGTCCAGGGTCTGCACGCGCAGGGTCAGTCGCCAGGCGCCGGTGGCGTCCACGCGGTAGACGTTCTGTTCGGTGATGCGGCCGGCGTCGTTGCTGCTGACCACCGCCTGCACGGCGGCGTTGTCGGGCAGGGGCTTGCCGCCCACCGTGCCGTTGAAGTCGATGACGAACTGGCGCTCGCCCGCGGCCAGGGCGGCAAAGCCGCGGCCGGCGCGGGTCTGGCTGACCCACAGGGCGGGCGGGCGCTGCTGGGCGTCGCCCTGCCAGTCGATGCGCCAGGCCAGGTTCAGCGGCTGGCCCGCGGCGGGCAGCTGGGCCGGCACCCAGTAGGCGACGATGTTGTCGTTGGTCTCGTCCGGCGTGGGCAGCTGCATCAGCTCCACGCGGCCGGCACCCCAGTCGCCCACCGGCGTCACCCAGGCCGAAGGACGCTTTTCATAACGGGCCTCGGGGTCCTCGTAGCTGGCGAAGCTGCGGTCGCGCTGCATCAGGCCGAAACCGCGCAGCGAAGGCATGGCGAAGGACGTGACCAGCGGCCAGCGCGGGTTCTGCAGCGGGCGCCACAGCCATTCGCCGGTGCCGCTGGCCACCATCAGGCCGTCGCTGTCGTGCACCTCGGGGCGGAAGTCGTCCTTGTTGGGCTGGTTCTCGCCGAACTGGAACATGCTGGTCAGCGGCGCGATGCCCAGGGTGCGGATGGGCTGGGTGGTCTGGCGCAGGAAGACGCGCGCCTGGACGTTGACCGCGGTGCTCTGGCCGGGCTGGATGTCGAAGCGGTAGGCGCCGGCCACGCGCGGGGAATCCAGCAGCGCGAAGACGGTCAGCACCTTGGCGCCGGCCTCGGGCCGCACGACCCAGAAGTCGGTGAAGCGGGGGAATTCCTCGGGGCCGCTGCCGCCGGCCGAATCGACCGCCAAACCACGGGCCGACAGGCCGTAATGCTGGCCGGCGCCCAGGGCGCGGAAGTAGCTGGCGCCCTGGAAGACGATCAGCTCGTCCTTGTAGGCGCTGCCATTGAGCGGGTAGTGCACGCGAAAGCCGGCGTGGCCGATGTCGCCCCAGGCGGCGGGCTGCAGGGCGGTGTTGGCGCCGTAGTCGAAGTCCTCCGGCCGGTAGGGCAGCGCGCGTTCGCCATCCGGCGACAGCTCGTGCATGCGCACCGGCTCGGTCTGGTACTTGCCCAGGTGGAAGAACATCAGCTCGAAGGGCAGGCCCAGGCTGCGCCAGACGGCGTGGTCGGGCCGGAAGCGGATGTCGCGGGCCTGGTCGTAGCTCAGGTCCTTCAGGGCCTGCGGGGTGCGGCTGGGCACCGGGGCGTAGGGCTGGCCGGCCAGGCTGCGGGCGCGCTCGCCCAGGCGGTCGAAGAAGGGGGCGGCGATGCTGGCCGCGCTGGGTGCAGCGGGCGCCGTGGCAGAGGCGGCGACGCTGGCCGAGGGAGCCGCCGCCACCTGCAGCGGGGCTTGCGGCAGCTCAGGCGCGGCAGCCCGGGCACCGGCTTGGGCGGCCAGCAACACGGCCAGCGCCAGCATCCGGCAAGCCGGGCGGCGGGCTGTGATGAAGCAGCGGACGGGTGCAGTCATGCCGCTGACAGGGCAAAGCCCGTGCCAGACGGAAAATCCTTTTCAAATCAGCGGCTTGAAGAAAAGCCTCCTGCCTGCCCCCCGGTTTCAGGGGCAAAAGCGTCGCCGATCAGCGACAGGCTTTTTCGCTGCAGCGCAACAATTCAGCCAAGTGACTGATACACAAGGCTATTTGTCCTGTCGCTCGTCGGCGACAGGGGGCCCGCCCTCGTCGCCATCCGGCGACTCGCCGCGGAACAGGCCGGGCGTCAGGCCATGCTTTTGCAGCAGGCGGTAGAACTCGGTGCGGTTGCGTTCGGCCAGCCGGGCGGCGTCGGCCACCTGGCCGTCGGTCAGCTTGAGCAGGCCGACCAGGTAGTCGTGCTCGAAGCGGCGCTTGGCCTCGGCAAAGGGCAGCACCTCCACCGTGGGCACCCGCAGGGCCCGCTGCACCAGGCTCAGCGGGATCAGCGGCGCGGTGGCCAGGGCGCAGACCTGCTCCACCACGTTGTGCAGTTGGCGCACATTGCCCGGCCAGGCGGCGGTGCTCAGGGCGCTCAGCGCGTCGGGGGCAAAGCCATTGAGACGCTTCTGGTACTTGGCCGCCAGCCGCTGCAGAAAGTGCTGAGCCAGCAGCGGGATGTCCTCGCGCCGCTCGGCCAGGGTGGGCAGGGTCAGCGTGACGACGTTGAGCCGGTAGTAGAGATCCTCGCGGAACTCGCCGGCGGCCATGGCCGCGTCCAGGTCGCGGTGGGTGGCCGAGAGGATGCGCACATCCACCGGCACCGACTGCTGGGCGCCCACCGGCCGCACCTGGCGTTCCTGCAGCACCCGCAGCAGCTTGACCTGCAGCGTGGGCGGCATGTCGCCGATCTCGTCCAGGAACAGGGTGCCGCCGTCGGCGCTCTGGAACAGGCCGCGGTGGTTGGCCACCGCGCCGGTGAAGGCGCCCTTGACGTGGCCGAAGAGCTCAGATTCCAGCAGGGCCTCAGGGATGGCGCTGCAGTTGACCGCCACGAAGGGCCCCTTGGCGCGCGGGCTGGCGCGGTGGATGGCGTTGGCCAGCAGTTCCTTGCCGCTGCCGCTTTCGCCGCGGATCAGCACCGAGGCATCGCCCGCGGCCACCAGCCGGGCCTCGGCCAGCACCTCGTCCATCACCGCCGAGCGGCTGACGATCTCGGCCCGCCAGGCCTCACCGGCCTCGCTGGTGCGCGGCGTGGCCGCGGCCGACACGGCCAGGGCCCGGTCCACCGCGGCCATCAGCTCCTGGCCGTCGAAGGGCTTGGTGAGGTAGCTGAAGACGCCGCGCATGGTGGCGTCCACCGCGTCAGGGATGGTGCCGTGCGCGGTCAGCAGGATGACCGGCAGGCCGGGGTAGCGGGCCTGGATGGCGTCATAGAGCTTGAGACCGTCCATGCCGGGCAGGCGCACGTCGCTGAGCACCAGGCGCGGGCGTGCCAGCTCCAGGCGGGCCAGGGCCTCTTCGGCGCTGGCCACCGCGGTCACCGCATGGCCGGCCGCGCTCAGTCGCAGCGACAGCAGGCGCAGCAGGTCGGGGTCGTCGTCCACCACCAGGATGGGGGTCTTGGTGTCGCTGTTCGTCGCGGTGCTGGGCATGGGGGCTCCTCGGGGCCGGTTCGGGACCGCGTTCAGGGCCGCTTGGGGCCCAGCGAGCGCTCGATGGCCTTGAGGGCCTCGAGCTTCTCGCTGAGCTGATCGATGCGGCGCTGGCTGTCGCGCAGCTGCTGGGCCAGGCGGTCGGACTGTTCCTCCAGCCGGCGCTGCTCGGCCGCCCGGCCGGCCAGCAGCCGAGCCCAGGGCGCCCAGGCCGCGGCCTCGTCGCCGCTGGCCTTGCCCACGGCCTCCAGCAGACCCTGGGCGCGGGCGGCGTCGCCCGGGTTGCGGGTGTGCAGCAGCGCCAGGCCCAGCTCCACCAGGTGGGCCGGCGTGGGGGTGTCGGCGCTCAGGCGGGCGATGCGGGCGGGCAGCGGCTCGCCGCTGGCATTGCGCAGCTCATCCTGCCACTGCAGCAGGCGGCGGCCGGCCAGATCGCGGTCGCTGTGGGTGGGCGCGGTGGCGGGCGGCTCGCAGGCCGGCGCGGCGGTGGTGGCGGGCGGGGGCTCGGTCACGGGGGTGCCGGCGGGTGGTGGCGGCAGGCTGTCACAGCCGGCCAGGGTCAGCAGCAGACCCAGCAGGCACGGGGTCCACAGCGGGACGGAACGGCAAGGCGGGGACATGGCGTCAGGCATGGGAAGTTCGGAAGGTGCGGGTGTCGCCCAGGGGCAGCAGGATGCGGAAGGTGGCGCCGCCCGGGCCGGGCTGAAGCGCCACGCTGCCGCCGTGGGCGCTGACCTGTTCGCGCACGATGGACAGGCCGATGCCGCTGCCGCGGGGCTGGTCCTCAGGCTGCAGGCTGCCCCGGAAGAAGGGATCGAAGATGTGTTCGCGGTCGGGCTCGGCCACGCCGGGGCCGCTGTCCTGGATCTCCAGCGCGGCCTGGTCGCCCTCGCGCCAGAGCCGCCAGCGGATCTGCCCGCCTTCGGGGGTGAAGCGGATGGCGTTGATCATCAGGTTGGCCAGGGCCATGCCCAGGCGGTCGGGGTCCACCGGGGCCTCCAGGCGTTCGCCCCCCGTCACCTCCACCGCGATGTGGCGGGCCTGCCAGCTCAGGCGCTGGGCTTCGACCACGCCCTCGACCAGGCTGCGCAGCCGGGTGGGCCGGCGCTGCAGGCGCTGGGCGTCGAAGGCCGCCGCGTTGTAGCGCAGCAGGTCCTCGATCTGCTGCTGCAGCACCGCGGTGTTGTGGCGCAGGATGCCGACGATCTCGGCCTGCCCGGCGCTGAGCGGACCGCCCACGCCCTCCTGCAGCAGCGAGGCGCCTTCGCGCAGCGCGGCCAGCGGCGTCTTCAGCTCGTGCGAGGTGTGGCGCAGGAAGCGGTCCTTGTCGGCGTCGGACTCGATCAGGCGCCGGCGCAGCCAGTCCAGCTGGTGGCCCAGGCGGGCCAGGTCCGAAGGGCCGGCAATCTCCACCGGTTCGGCCATGCGCCCCTCGCCCAGGGCGGTGATGGCGCGGCCGAGCTGGCGCAGCGGCCGGGTCAGCCACAGGCCGAAGGCCAGCGCCGCCAGCGCCACCACCACGATGGCCACCCCCACCTGGCGCACCAGGCGCGCGCGCTGGGATTCCAGCGCGTCCTGCACCGCCTGGTTGCGCTCGGCGATGCTGCGCTGCACCTGCACCGTCAGGCGGCGGGTGCCCTCGCCCAGCTGCTCGAAGCCCTGGCTGAGGGCCTGGTCCCGCTCGGGCGAGCCCATGCCGGAGGCATCCAGCAGCCGGCGGATCTGGGCGGCCGCCGACAGCCAGTGGCGGGCCTGCGCGGCCGTCGGCTCGAAATCGACCAGCGGCTGCATGGCGTTGCGGGCCTCGCGCACCGCGGCGTCGTAGCGCTGGCGCAGCACCGGGTCGCCCAGCACCAGGTACTGGCGGGCGGCGCGCTCCATGTCGGTGGCCCGGTCGCCCAGGCCGCTGACGGCCAGGTTCAGCACCACGGCCTGCTGGGCCGCCTCGCGGCTCTTGGCCATCAGCCCCTGCAGCGCCTGCAGGCCGCTGAGCGACACCGCGCCGAGCGCGGCAGCGGTCAGCACGAAGGCCAGCAGCAGCAGTTGGCGGAAGGAGGTGCGCAGGACCAAAGGAGGGGTGCTCGGCCATGGAGCAGAGTGAAGCAGCCGGCAGTGTAGGCCGGCCGCGCCGGCCCAGGCGTGACCAAGGGCGACGCCGACTTGCGACAATGCCCCCCACAACCGCATTCACACCCCTTCCCATGCAACAGCGTGTCCTGACCGGCATCACCACCACCGGCACCCTGCACCTCGGCAACTACGTGGGCGCCCTGCGTCCGGCCATCGCCGCCAGCCGCGAGCCCGGCGCGGAGAGCTTCTTCTTCATGGCCGACTACCACGCGCTGATCAAGTGCGACGACCCGGCCCGCATCGAACGCTCGCGCCTGCAGATCGCCGCCACCTGGCTGGCCGCCGGCCTGGACACCGAGCGCGTGGTCTTCTACCGCCAGAGCGACATCCCCGAGATCCCCGAGCTGTGCTGGCTGCTGACCTGTGTGACCAGCAAGGGCCAGATGAACCGGGCCCATGCCTACAAGGCCAGCGTGGACGCCAACACGGCCGCCGGCGAGGAGCCCGATGCCGGCGTGACCATGGGCCTGTACTGCTACCCCATCCTGATGGCCGCGGACATCCTGATGTTCAACGCCCACCGCGTGCCGGTGGGCAAGGACCAGGTCCAGCACATCGAGATGGCGCGCGACGTGGCCACCCGCTTCAACCACCTGTTCGGCGCCGGCGAGGAGTTCTTCGTGCTGCCCGAGGCGCAGGTGGACGAGACGATGGAGCTGCTGCCCGGCCTGGACGGCCGCAAGATGAGCAAGAGTTACGACAACGTCATCCCGCTGTTCGAGGGCGGCGAGAAGGCGCTGCGCGAGGCGATCGCCCGCATCGTCACCGACAGCAAGCTGCCCGGCGAGCCCAAGGACCCGGACAGCGCCCACCTGGTCACCATCTTCGACGCCTTCGCCACGGCCGAGGAGCGCGCCGCCTTCCGCGCCGAGCTGCGCGCCGGCCTGGCCTGGGGCGAGGCCAAGAACCGCCTGTTCGAGCAGATCAACCGCCAGATCGGCCCGATGCGCGCGCGCTACGACGCGCTGATGGCCCACCCGGAAGAGATCGAGGCCATCCTGCAGAAGGGGGCCGAGCGCGCCCGCGCCCTGGCCCGCCCGCTGCTGGACCGCCTGCGCCATGCGGTGGGCCTGCGCCGCTTCCAGCCGCTGGCCGCCAGCGCGGCGCCGGTGGCCAAGGCCAAGACCGCCCTGCCCGTCTTCAAGCAGTACCGCGAGGCCGACGGCCAGTTCTACTTCAAGCTCAGCGCCCACGACGGCCGCGTGCTGCTGCAAAGCCAGGGCTTTGCCGGTGGCCGCGAGGCCGGCGAGTGGGTCAAGCGCCTGAAGCTCGAGGGCGCGGCCGCCCTGGCCGGTGCCCCGGTGGCCCTGGGCGAGGGCGTGCAGGCCGACGAGGTGGGCCAGGCCCTGTCCGCCCTGCAGCAGGCCGAGGCCTGAGCCGGCGCCCGCCCAGCCCCCCGCTCAGGGGATTGCCGAAGCGGCCCCCACCCCCTAGCCTGCGAGGCGCAACAACACCCTGAGGGGCCCATGGATACTCCGGTTCGGCTGGTGTTCGCCGGCACCGTGCGCGATGGCTTCGATCGCGCCTCCGTCCAGCACAAGCTGGGCGCCTGGCTCAAGCTCGACGGCCCCCGGCTGGACAAGCTGTTCTCCGGCCGCTCGGTGGTCATCAAGCGCGGCCTGCCGGCCGAACAGGCCGCCGCCTGGGTGCAGCGCTTTGCCGCCCTGGGGGCCGAGCTGAAGGTCGAGCCCGACACCCCGCTGCCGGCCAGCGTGCGAGCGGCGCCGATCCCGGCGCCCGCGCCCGCCCCGGCAGAACCTGCCCTCTCGCTGGTGGCCGCCGAGGCCCCACCCACCGTCCCGCGGGCGGAGCCACCCATGCGTCTGGCGCCGGATCCCGCGGCCCTGGACGAGGTCACCTGCCCCACCTGCGGCGAGCGCCAGCCCCGCCGCATCCTGTGCCGCCAGTGCGCCACCGACATCCCGCGTGCCCTGGCCGCCCGGGAGGAACAGCGCGCCGCCGAGCGGGCCGAGCGCATCGCCGCGGCCCGGGCCCGCCGGGGCCTCAAGCCCCTGCCCGACCCGGCCGCCGAGCGCTTCGTGACCGAGGACGAGGTGCCGCTGCTGGGCCGCAGTTTCGACGGCCGGCTGGGCCGCATGAGCTACCTGGCGGGCAACCTGATGGCCTGGGCCGGCATGGGGCTGTCCTTCTTCCTGCTGGTGAAGTGGCCCGGCTGGACGACCGGCGCCCTGATGCTGGGGGTGGTGATCTGGGTCATGTTCTTCAGCTGGCGCCTGACCACGCTGCGCATGCACGACTTCAACCGCAGCGGCTGGTGGGCCCTGCTCTTCGGCCTGCCGGTGATCGGCCCCATCCTGAGCATCGTGATCATGCTGGTGCCGGGCGACGAGCACCCCAACGACTACGGCGAGCCCCAGCGCGAGCGGCACTCGGGCCTGGCCATCGCCGCGGTGGTGGTGCTGGGCCTGTCGATCAGTCTGAGCCTGCATGCGGCCAAGCGCTGGGCCGAACGCATGTCCGACGCCGAGGAAGCCGCCCAGGCCGAACAGGCCAACCGGCCCAAGATCACGCTGGAATCGGTGCTGGGCAGCCCCGAAGCCGCTCGGGCCTTCGACCGCGAGTACGTGACCGGCCGCGGCCACCGTGCCTTCGCCCGCTCGCCCAGCGGCGCGGCCTGGGGCCTGCGCACCGATGCCGCTTCGCCCGACGAGGCCGCCACCGACGCCCTGCGCCAGTGCAACAGCCGCCGCCCCGAGGGTGGCGTGGCCTGCCAGCTGGTGCATCTGGACGACGCCTGGGTGCTGCCGGAAAACTGAGCCCCTGCCCGGCGGCGGACGCGGGGGAGCGGTCACAATCCGAGGGCTATGAGTCCTTCTTCCGCCTCTGCCCCGGTCACCGACGCTCCCACCCTTCCGGCCCTGCTGAAGGCCCGCGTGGCCCTGTCGCCGCAGGGCGAGGCCTACCGGGCCTTCGATCCGGCCAGCCAGCGCTGGGAGTCCCTGAGCTGGGCCCAGGCCGGCGAGCGGGTGGCCCGCTGGCGCGATGCCCTGGCCGCCATGCCCCTGCCCGAAGGCGGGCGGGTGGCCATCCTGCTGCCCAACGGCCTGAACGCGATGAGCATCGACCAGGCCGCAATGGCCCTGGGCCTGGTGCCGGTGCCGCTGCACGCCATCGACAACCCGGGCAGCATCGGCTACATCCTGGCCGACAGCGCGGCCTCGCTGCTGGTGCTGGAGACCCGCCACCAGTGGGAAGCCATCCTGCACACCGGCGCCATCCTGCCGGCCCTCAAGGCGGTCGTCGTCACCGGCGACCTGACCGCCAGCCCGGAGGACCTCTCCCGCCTGCCCTCGGCCCAGGTGCCGGTGCTGGGCCTGGCCGAATGGCTGGCCGCGGGCGTGCCCTCGGCCGACCGGCCCGGGCCGGGCCCGGAAGACCTGGCCGCCATCGTCTACACCTCCGGCACCACCGGCCGGCCCAAGGGCGTCAAGCTCAGCCACCGCAACGTGGTGGCCAACCTGACGGCGGTGCTGCAGTGCGTGGCCCCGACGCCGCAGGACCGCTTCCTGTCCTTCCTGCCGCTGTCGCACACCTTCGAGCGCACGGTGGGCTACTACCTGCCCATCGCCACCGGCAGCTGCGTGGCCTATGCCCGCTCGGTGGCCGAGTTGCCGCAGGACATGCTGGTCCAGCGGCCCACCGTGCTGGTGTCGGTGCCGCGCATCTACGAGCGCGTGTACGCCAAGCTGCAGGAGGTGATGGCGGCCTCGCCGCTCAAGGCCCGGCTGATGGACTGGACCATCGCGGTGGGCTGGCGGCGCTTCCGGGCCCGCCAGGAGCTGCCGCCCGACGCCGACGGCGCGCCGCGCCTGCTGGACGCCCTGGTCTGGCCGCTGCTGTCGCTGCTGGTGGCACGGCCGGTGCTGGCCCGCTTCGGCGGCCGCATCCGGGTGGCGGTCAGCGGCGGCGCGGCCCTGCCGGCGGCCGTGGCCCGCACTTTCCTGGGCCTGGGCCTGCCCATCATCCAGGGCTATGGCATGACCGAGACCTCGCCCATCGTCTCGGCCAACACGCTGGACAGCAACGACCCGATGAGCGTGGGCCGCCCGCTGCCGGGCGTGATGGTGCGCATCGGCGAGAACCGCGAGCTGCAGGTCAAGGGTCCCTCGGTGATGCAGGGCTACTGGCACCGCGACGAGGACACCGCCCGGGTGCTGACGCCCGACGGCTGGCTGGGCACCGGCGACCAGGCCGAGATCCTGGACGGGCGCATCTACATCCGCGGCCGCATCAAGGACATCATCGTCACCTCCACCGGCGAGAAGATCCCGCCGGTCGACCTGGAACAGGCCCTGTGCGAGGACCCGCTGATCGCCCAGTGCTGCGTGGTGGGCGAAAACAAGCCCTTCATCGGCGCGCTGGTGGTGCTGCACGAGGACGAATGGCGCCGCCTGGCCTTCAGCCTGGGCCTGGACTGGCAGGACCCGGCCAGCCTGCGCAGCAGCCTGGCCCACGAGGCGGTGCTCAAGCGGCTGGCCCAGCGGGCTGCGGGCTTCCCGCGCTACGCGGTGCCGCGGGCGGTGGTGCTGAGCCTGGAACCCTGGACGGTCGAGAACACCCTGCTCACCCCGACGCTCAAGCTCAAGCGCCACAACCTGATGGCCCGCTTCGAGAACGAGCTGCAGGCCCTCTATGGCCCGCGCTGAGGCCCACGCCGAGGTCGGCCGAGGCGGGGCCTGAGCATGGGCATCGTGGTCCTGGCCGTGGCGTCGCTGATCGCCCTGACCACCCTGTTGCACTACGAGGTGCTCAGCCGGGTGGACGCCCTGCTGCCCGGCCTGCGCACGCCCCGGCGCAGCAAGCTGCTGGTGGTGATGTTCGCGGTCTTCCTGGCCCACGCGCTGCAGATCGCCCTCTACGGCTTCACGCTGTACGGCCTGCAGCGCGGGGGGTTGGGCCACCTGACGGCCTCGGGTCAGGCCGACCTGGGCGCCAGCCTCTACTTCTCGGCCGAGACCTTCACCTCGCTGGGCTTCGGCGACCTGGTGCCGGTGGGCCCGCTGCGCCTGCTGGCCGGGGTCGAGGCGCTCAACGGCCTGGTGCTGATCGGCTGGTCGGCCTCCTATGCCTATCTGGCGATGGAGCGCTTCTGGCGCGAGGCGCGGCCCTCGGACGACCGCTGAGCCGCGGGCCCGCTCCGCCCGATCATCCCGATCATCCCGCCATGGCCTGACGCACCGCCTGATCCCAGCGGGCCATGCGTTCGCGGGCCTGCTCGCGCGGCAGGGTGGGCTCGAAGCGGCGTTCCACCCGCCATTGGCCGGCCAGGGCTTCAGGCCCATCCCACACGCCGGTGGCCAGGCCGGCCAGGTAGGCCGCGCCCAGCGCGGTGGTCTCCACCACGGCCGGCCGCACCACCGGGATGCCCAGCAGGTCGGCCTGGAACTGCATCAGCAGGTCGTTGACGCTGGCGCCACCGTCCACCCGCAGCTCGCTGACGCGCTCGCCCCCGGCGGCCACCACGTCCTGGCTCATGGCCTGCAGCAGCGCCGCGCTCTGGAAGGCGATGCTCTCCAGCGCGGCGCGGGCGATGTGGGCCACGGTGCTGCCGCGGCTCAGGCCGACGATGGTGCCGCGGGCCTCGGTGTCCCAGTAGGGCGCGCCCAGGCCGGTGAAGGCGGGCACGAACATCACGCCCCCGGCATCGGGCACGCTCTCGGCCAGGGCCTGCACCTCGGAGCTGGCGCTGATGGCGCGCAGGCCGTCGCGCAGCCACTGCACCACCGCCCCGCCGATGAAGACGCTGCCCTCCAGCGCGAACTGGGGCCCCTGGCCCGGCGCGGCCGCCGCGGCGGTGGTCACCAGGCCGTGGGTGCTGGCCTGGGCCAGGCCGCCGGTGTGCATCAGCATGAAGCAGCCGGTGCCGTAGGTGTTCTTGGCGATGCCCGGACCGAAGCCGGCCTGGCCGAACAGGGCGGCCTGCTGGTCGCCCGCCATGCCGGCCACCGGCACGGGCGCGCCCAGCAGATGGGCCTCGGTCTCGCCGAACAGGTGGCTGCTGGGGTGGACCTCGGGCAGGGCCTCGGGTGGCAGGCCCAGGGCCTGCACCAGGGCCTCGTCCCAGCCGCCCTGGGCCAGGTTGTACATCAGCGTGCGCGAGGCATTGGTCACGTCGGTGGCATGCACCCGCCCGCCGGTGAGCTGCCACAGCAGCCAGCTGTCCACCGTGCCGAAAGCCAGTTCGCCGCGCGTGGCGGCCTCGCGCACGGCGGGCACGTGGTCGAGCAGCCAGCGCAGCTTGCTGGCCGAGAAGTACGGGTCCAGACGCAGCCCGGTGCGCTGGCGCACCTGGGGCTCCAGCCCGGCCTCGCGCCAGGCGCTGCAGATGCCTTCGGCCCGCCGGTCCTGCCAGACGATGGCGCGGTGCAGCGGCTCGCCGGTGCGGCGGTTCCAGACCACCGTGGTCTCGCGCTGGTTGGTGATGCCGATGGCGCGCAGCTGGCGGGCCTCCAGGCCCGCCTCCGCCAGGGCCTGGCGGGCGGTGGCCCACTGGCTCTCCCAGATCTCCATCGGGTCGTGCTCGACCCAGCCGGGCTGGGGGTAGATCTGGCGGAACTCGCGCTGGGCCATGGCGACGATGTGGCCGCGCTCGTCGAACACGATGCTGCGCGAACTGGACGTGCCCTGATCCAGGGCCAGGATGTGGCTCACTGCGTGTCTCCTTGTCTTGTGGTTCTGTGGCGTGGCGCGCGGGCCGGACGCGCGGCTCAGGGCGCGGCCAGTTCCAGCTGCACGCCCGCCTCGGCCAGCAGGGCCGGGAAAGGCTCGGGCGGCGCAGCATCGGTGAACAGCAGGTCGATCTGGTCGACCCGGGCCAGCTCCACCATGGCCGGGCGGTTGAACTTGCCGTGGTCGGCCACCAGCCAGACCTCGCGGCTCTGCTCGAGGATGACCCGCGCCACCATGACCTCGCGGTAGTCGTAGTCGCGCAGCGAGCCATCGGCCTCGATGCCCGAGATGCCGATGATGCCGATGTCCACCTTGAACTGGCGGATGAAGTCCACCGTGGCCTCGCCGACGATGCCGCGGTCGCGGTGGCGCACCACGCCGCCGGTGACGATGACCTCGCAGTCGGGGTTGTCGGCCAGGATGCGCGCCACGTTCAGGTTGTTGGTGATGACCCGCAGGCCCTTGTGCTGCAGCAGCTCGCGCGCCACCGCCTCGTTGGTGGTGCCCAGGTTGATCAGCAGCGAGCAGCCGTGGGGCACCCGTGCCGCCACCGCGCGCGCGATGCGCCGCTTGCCGTCGGCGTTGAGCGACTCGCGCTGCCGGTAGGCGATGTTCTCGGTGGTGGAGTGCGGCAGGCGCACGCCGCCGTGAAAGCGCGCCAGCAGGCCGGCCTCGGCCAGCAGCTTCACATCCCGGCGCACCGTCTGCAGCGTGACGTTGAAACGCTCGGCCAGGGCCTCGACCGTCACCGCGCCACGGGCGCGCACCTCGTCCAGCAGCTGGGATTGGCGGGGATTGGGGGTCATGAACTGCATTGTCACCACCCCAAAACGAAAACAAACGATGAAATCCCCATTGCAAACGAACATCGATTTGGTTAAAACGAAAAAATAAGAACAAGCGCGCACTCTTCCGGTGCCCGCTCAACCCCAGGAGACACCGCTTGCCAAACGCCTCGCCCGCACCGGCGACCCCCGGTGACGCCACGGCTGCCCCGCTGGACTGCGACGTGCTGGTCGTGGGCGGCGGCATCAATGGCTGCGGCATCGCCCGCGACCTGGCCGGCCGCGGCTGGCGCGTGGTGCTGGCCGAGCAGGACGACCTGGCCGCGCACACCTCCTCGTCGAGCACCAAGCTGATCCACGGCGGGCTGCGCTACCTCGAATACCGCGAGTTCTCGCTGGTGCGCAAGGCGTTGCAGGAACGCGAGGTGCTGCTCAAGAGCGCGCCGCACATCATGTGGCCGCTGCGCTTCGTGATGCCGCACGACCCGGCCATGCGGCCGGCCTGGCTGATCCGCCTGGGCCTGTTCCTGTACGACCACCTGGCCCGCCGCGAGGTGCTGCCCGGCTCGCGCGGCGTGGACCTGCGCCAGCATCCGGTGGGCGCCCCGCTGCAGGACCAGTTCACCCGCGGCTTCGTCTATTCCGACGGCTGGGTGGACGACGCCCGCCTGGTGGTGCTCAACGCCATCGACGCGCGCGCCCACGGCGCCCGGGTGTTCACCCGCACGCGGGTCAGCACTGCCCAGCGCGACGCCCGGGGCTGGCAGGCCACGCTGACCCTGGCCGATGGCCGGCGCTGCCCGGTGCGGGCGCGCGCGCTGGTGAACGCCGCCGGCCCCTGGGCCGAGAGCTTTCTGCGCGAGACCGCCCGGCCCGCCGGCCACGAGGCCCTGGCCACCAAGAGCCTGCGCCTGGTCAAGGGCTCGCACATCGTCGTGCGGCGCTGCTTCGAGCACGACCATACCTACATCTTCCAGAACCCGGACAAGCGCATCATCTTCGCCATCCCCTACGAGCGGGACTTCACGCTGATCGGCACCACCGACCAGGAGATCCACGGCGACCCGCGCGGCGCGGCCATCGCCGAGGACGAGATCGCCTACCTCTGCGCCCAGGCCAGCCGCTACTTCAAGCGCGCGGTCACGCCGGCCGACGTGGTCTGGACCTACGCCGGCGTGCGGCCGCTGCTGGACGATGCCTCGGGCGACCCCTCGGCCGTCACGCGCGACTACCTGCTGGAGCCCAACCGCGAGGGCGCACCGCTGCTGAGCGTGTGGGGCGGCAAGATCACCACCTTCCGCAAGCTGGCCGAGGATGCCGCCACCGAGGTCGGCCAGATGCTGGGCGAGGCCCGCCGGCCCTGGACCGAAGGGGCCTTCCTGCCCGGCGGCGACCTGCGCGACTGGATCGGCCCGGCCCGCCGCCCGGACACCGACTTCGAGCGCCTGGTGCAGACCCTGGGCCAGCGCCACCCCTGGCTGCCGGGCCCGCTGGCGCGGCGCCTGGCGCGGGCCTACGGGGCCCGGGTGGGCACGCTGATCGGCCAGGCCGGTTCGCTGGCCGGGCTGGGCACCGAGGTGGCGCCGGGCCTGTACGAGGCCGAGCTGCGCCTGCTGCAGCGCGAGGAATGGGCCCAGGACGCCGACGACGTGCTGTGGCGGCGCAGCAAGCTGGGCCTGCACTACACCCCTGAAGAACGCCAGCGCGTGAGCGACTGGCTGCAATCGCACCCCCACCCCGAGAACGACGGAACCGACATGAAGGTGAACCCATGCAGCTGAAGCTGGAAGGCATCAGCAAACGGGTCGGGGCCGCGCCCTGGCTGTACGAGATGGACCTGGCCCCGCAGCCCGGTGCCGTGACGGTGCTGCTGGGCGCGACCCAGGCCGGCAAGACCAGTCTGATGCGCATCATGGCCGGCCTGGACACGCCCAGCACCGGCCGGGTGCGCGTGGACGGCCGGGACGTCACCGGCCTGCCGGTGCGCCAGCGCAATGTGGCCATGGTCTACCAGCAGTTCATCAACTACCCGTCGATGACGGTGTACGACAACATCGCCTCGCCGCTGCGGCTGGGGGGTCGGCCCGCGGCCGAGATCGACCGCCAGGTGCGGGCCCTGGCCGAGCGGCTGCACATCGAGGTCTTCCTCGAGCGCCTGCCGGCCGAGCTCTCCGGCGGCCAGCAGCAGCGCGTCGCGCTGGCCCGGGCCCTGGCCAAGGGTGCGCCGCTGATGCTGCTGGACGAGCCGCTGGTCAACCTGGACTACAAGCTGCGCGAGGAGCTGCGCGAGGAGCTGTGCCAGCTTTTCGCCAGCGGCGAGAGCACCGTGGTCTACGCCACCACCGAGCCGGCCGAGGCCCTGCTGCTGGGCGGCTGGACCGCGGTGATGGACCAGGGCGAGCTGCTGCAGTACGGCCCCACCGCCGAGGTCTTCCACCACCCGCGCTCGATCCGCGTGGCGCGGGCCTTTAGCGACCCGCCGATGAACCTGCTGGCGGCCCAGGCCACCGAAGGCGGCCTGCAGCTGGCCGGCGGGCCGGCGCTGGCCCTGGCCCTGCCCCCCACCGGACAGGCGGCGCTGACGGTGGGCGTGCGCGCCAGCGCGCTGCGCGTGGCCCCGCGTGCGGGCGATGTGGCCCTGCCCGGCTCGGTGGAGCTGGCCGAGATCTCGGGCTCCGACACCTTCGTCCACGTGCAGACCGCCGTGGGCGAGCTGGTGGCCCAGCTCACCGGGGTGCACGAGTTCGACCTGGGCGCCCCCATCACCCTGCACGCCAGCCCGGCGCAGGTGCATGTCTTCGACGCCCGGGGCGAGCTGCTGCTCGCGCCGCAACGACCGGGAGGGCGCTGAGATGGCCCGCATCGAACTCGACTTGGCGCACGCCTACAAGCCCCAGCCCAAGACCGACAGCGACTACGCCCTGCTGCCGCTGTCGATGACCTTCGAGGACGGCGGTGCCTACGCGCTGCTGGGCCCCTCGGGCTGCGGCAAGACCACCCTGCTCAACATCATGTCGGGCCTGCTGGTGCCCTCGCAGGGCACGGTGCGCTTCGACGGCCGGGACATGACCCGCGCCACGCCGCAGCAGCGCAACATCGCCCAGGTGTTCCAGTTCCCGGTCATCTACGACACCATGACCGTGGCCGAGAACCTGGCCTTCCCGCTGAAGAACCGCAAGGTGCCGGCGGCGACCATCCGGCAGCGGGTGGGCCAGATCGCCGAGATGCTGGGCATGAGCCACCAGCTGGACCAGCGCGCCGCCGGGCTGTCGGCCGACCAGAAGCAGAAGATCTCGCTGGGCCGCGGCCTGGTGCGGCCGGACGTCTCGGCCGTGCTGTTCGACGAGCCGCTGACGGTGATCGACCCGCACCTGAAGTGGCAGCTGCGGCGCAAGCTCAAGCAGATCCACCACGAGCTCAAGCTCACGCTGATCTACGTCACCCACGACCAGGTGGAGGCCCTGACCTTCGCCGACCAGGTGGTGGTGATGTCGCGCGGCCGGGTGATGCAGCTGGGCGCGCCCGACACCCTGTTCGAGCGACCGGCCCACACCTTCGTCGGCCACTTCATCGGCTCGCCGGGCATGAACTTCCTGCCCGTGACGGTGGAGGCCGGCGAGCTGCGGGTGGACGGCCGGCGGCTGGGCCCGGCCGGACGCGAACTGCCCGCCGGCGCGCTGCGCCTGGGCATCCGGCCCGAGTACCTGCGCCTGCAGCCGGCGGGCGAGCCCGGCACGCTGCCGGCCACCGTGCGCCAGGTGCAGGACATCGGCACCTACCTGCTGGTCACGCTGGAGGCCGCCGGCCACACGCTCAAGGCCCGCCTGCCCGCCGAAGCCGAGGCGCCGGCCGTCGGCGCCCAGGTGGGGGCGCAGCTGCTGGTCGAACACACCTGCTACTACCGCAACGAGGAGCTCATCGCATGAGCGTTCAGACCAAACCGGTGAACCAGCGGGCCTGGTTCCTGATCCTGCCGGTCATCCTGTGCGTGGCCTTCTCGGCCATCCTGCCGCTGATGACGGTGGTGAACTACTCGGTGCAGGACATCCTCGGCCCGGACCGCCGGGTCTTCGTCGGCACGGACTGGTTCGCCGCTGTGATGCGCGACGAGGAGCTGCACAGCGCCCTGTGGAACCAGCTGCGCTTCTCGCTGGCGGTGCTGGCGGTGGAACTGCCCCTGGGGGTCGCCCTGGCACTGGCCATGCCGGCCGCGGGCTGGCGCGCCTCGGTGACGCTGGTGATCGTCGCGCTGTCGCTGCTGATCCCCTGGAACGTGGTGGGCACGATCTGGCAGATCTTCGGCCGCACCGACATCGGCCTGCTGGGCCACGGGCTGGAGCGCCTGGGCATCGACTACAGCTACACGGGTGACGCCACCCAGGCCTGGCTGACGGTGCTGCTGATGGATGTCTGGCACTGGACGCCGCTGGTGGCGCTGCTGGCCTACGCGGGCCTGCGCTCCATCCCCGACGCCTACTACCAGGCCGCCCGCATCGACGGTGCCAGCAAGCTGGCCGTCTTCCGCTACATCCAGCTGCCCAAGATGCGCGGCGTGCTGATGATCGCGGTGCTGCTGCGCTTCATGGACAGCTTCATGATCTACACCGAACCCTTCGTGCTGACCGGCGGCGGGCCGGGTGACGCCACCACCTTCCTGAGCCAGTACCTCACGCAGAAGGCGGTCGGCCAGTTCGACCTGGGCCCGGCCGCGGCCTTCTCGCTGATCTATTTCCTCATCATCCTGCTGTTCTGCTTCGTGCTCTACAACTGGATGCAGCGCCTGGGCCAGGCCGAGAAGGAAGGAGCCAGCCATGGCTGAAACCCGCTTTCAGAAACGCACGCTGTTCCTGGTGCTGTATCTGGTGTTCGCGCTGCTGCCCATCTACTGGATGGTCAACATGAGCTTCAAGACCAATGAGGAGATCCTCAGCGGCTTCAGCCTGTGGCCCACGCACTTCACCTGGGCCAACTACGCCACCATCTTCACCGACGAGAGCTGGTACTCGGGCTACATCAACAGCCTGATCTACGTGGCGATGAACACGGTGATCTCGATCACCGTGGCCCTGCCGGCGGCCTACGCCTTCAGCCGCTACAGCTTCATCGGCGACAAGCATGTGTTCTTCTGGCTGCTGACCAACCGCATGACGCCGCCCGCGGTGTTCCTGCTGCCCTTCTTCCAGCTCTACACCACGCTGGGCCTGATGGACACGCACATCGCGGTGGCGCTGGCCCACCTGCTGTTCAACGTGCCGCTGGCGGTGTGGATCCTGGAGGGCTTCATGTCGGGCATCCCGCGCGAGATCGACGAGACCGCCTACATCGACGGCTACAGCTTCCCGCGCTTCTTCCTGACCATCTTCCTGCCGCTGATCAAGGCCGGCGTGGGCGTGACGGCCTTCTTCTGCTTCATGTTCAGCTGGGTGGAGCTGCTGCTGGCGCGCACCCTCACCAGCGTCAACGCCAAGCCCATCGTGGCGACGATGACCCGCACGGTCAGCGCCAGCGGCATGGACTGGGCCACGCTGGCCGCCGCCGGCGTGCTCACCATCGTGCCCGGCGCCATCGTGATCTGGTTCGTGCGGCACTACATCGCCAAGGGCTTCGCCATGGGGAGAGTGTGATGTTTGATTGGATGGTCTGGACCACGCCGGTGGCGGTGTTCTTCGGCGCCATCGCGCTGGTGCTGATCGGCATGACGGTGTGGGAGATCAAGTCGCCCACCACGCTGCGCAAGGGCTTTCTGCCCATCGCCACCACACGGGGCGACCGCCTGTTCATCGGCCTGCTGAGCGCCGCCTACATCAACCTGGCCTTCGTGGGTCTGGCCGGGCGCATCGCCGAGTGGCTGTCGCTGGAGCAGGAGCCCAGCATCTGGATCAGCTTCGTGCTGTCCATGGGCTTTCTGGCGCTGGTGATGCGAAAGGGCTGAGCCCGTTCCGCTGTTCCTTCACGTCCGGCCCGGCGCTGCCCCGGGGCCATGGCGATGCCAACCACAGATCGGGGCAGCGATTCCACAGTTGAACCATCGAGGAGACAAACGATGAAGTTGCACCACACCGCACTGGCGCTGGCTGCCGCGTGCGCGATCGCCAGCCAGGGTGCCTGGGCCGACGAGGCCGCCGCCAAGAAGTGGATCGACACCGAGTTCCAGCCCTCCACGCTGAGCAAGACCCAGCAGATGGCCGAGATGAAGTGGTTCATCGACGCGGCCGCCAAGCTCAAGGCCAAGGGCGTCAACGAGATCTCGGTGGTCTCGGAGACGCTGACGACCCACGAGTACGAGTCCAAGGTGCTGGCCAAGGCCTTCGAGGAGATCACCGGCATCAAGGTCAAGCACGACATCATCCAGGAGGGTGACGTCGTCGAGAAGCTGCAGACCTCCATGCAGTCGGGCAAGTCCATCTACGACGGCTGGATCAGCGACTCCGACCTGATCGGCACCCACTACCGCTACGGCCAGATCATGAGCCTGACCGACTACATGGCCGGTGCGGGCAAGGAGTTCACCAACCCGGGCATCGACCTGAAGGACTTCATCGGCACCAGCTTCACCACCGCGCCGGACGGCAAGCTCTACCAACTGCCCGACCAGCAGTTCGCCAACCTGTACTGGTTCCGCGCCGACCTGTTCGCCCGCAAGGACCTGCAGGACAAGTTCAAGGCCAAGTACGGTTATGCGCTGGGCGTGCCGCTGAACTGGAGCGCCTACGAGGACATCGCCGACTTCTTCACCAACGACGTGAAGACCATCGACGGCAAGCCCATCTACGGGCACATGGATTACGGCAAGAAGGACCCCTCGCTGGGCTGGCGCTTCACCGACGCCTGGCTGTCCATGGCCGGTTCGGCCGACAAGGGCATTCCCAACGGCATGCCGGTGGACGAATGGGGCATCCGCGTGGCCGACGACAAGTGCACCCCGGTGGGCGCCTCGGTCGAGCGTGGCGGTGCCACCAACTCGCCGGCGGCGGTCTATGCGCTGACCAAGTACATCGACTGGCTGAAGAAGTACGCGCCCAAGGAAGCCACCGGCATGACCTTCGGCGAGGCCGGCCCGGTGCCCGCCCAGGGCCAGATCGCCCAGCAGATCTTCTGGTACACCGCCTTCACCGCGGACATGACCAAGAAGGGCCTGCCGGTGGTCAACGCCGACGGCACACCCAAGTGGCGCATGGCCCCCGGCCCCAACGGCCCGTACTGGAAGCCCGGCATGCAGAACGGCTACCAGGACGTGGGCAGCTGGACCTTCTTCAAGAACGGCGACCCCAACCGCACCGCCGCGGCCTGGCTGTACGCCCAGTTCGTGACGGCCAAGACCACCTCGCTGAAGAAGTCCATCCAGGGCCTGACCTTCATCCGCGACTCGGACATCCGCAGCGACTACTTCACCAAGAACGCCAACAAGTACGGTGGCCTGATCGAGTTCTACCGCAGCCCGGCCCGGGTGGCCTGGACGCCCACCGGCACCAACGTGCCCGACTACCCCAAGCTGGCCCAGCTGTGGTGGAAGAACGTGGCCCAGGCCGTCACGGGCGAGAAGACCCCGCAGGCCGCGATGGACAACCTGGCCAAGGAGATGGACGACGTGATGGCCCGGCTGCAGCGCGCCGGCATGACCCACTGCGCGCCCAAGCTCAACAAGAAGGAGAGCGCCGACAAGTGGCTGTCGGACCAGCACGCCCCGTGGAAGAAGCTGGCCAACGAGAAGCCCAAGGGCGAGACCATCGCCTATGACACCCTGCTGAACGCCTGGAAGGCCGGCAAGGTGCGCTGAACCCGCGGCCCGCGCCGTCGCGAGGGAGGTGACCGAAAGGTCACCTCTTTTCTTTTCGGGGCTTCACCTTTGGGACACATCGCCGATATGAAGCGATATGCCCCGTCTCGTCACCCCTCCCCCGCCCCTCGCTTCTCGCCGCGGGGGACGCCGACCGTTCCGTTGGACCACCCTGGCCGCGCTGGCGGCCCTGGCCGGCGCCGCCCAGGCCCAGACCGCGACCGCCCCCCCTGACTTGACCCAGGTGCCGCTGGAGCAGCTGCTCGACACCGAGGTGGTGGGCGCAGCCCGCTTCGCCCGCCAGATCACCGATGCGGCCTCGGCCGTCTCGGTGCTGACCGCCCAGGACATCCAGGCCCTGGGCCTGCGCACCCTGGGCGAGGTGCTGGACCAGATGCGCGGCCTGCACCTGACCACCGACCTGGACTATGTCTATCTAGGCGCCCGGGGCATCGGCGGGCCCGGCGCCTATGCCGGCCGCGTGCTGATGCTGGTGGATGGCATTGCCGCGGTGGACAACCTGTTCGACCAGGTCTTCCTGGGCCAGGACGGGCTGCTGGACCCGGCCCTGATCGAGCGCATCGAGTACGCCCCCGGCGCGGGCTCGGCCATGTACGGCAACAACGCCTTCCTGGGCGTGATCAACATCGTCACCCGGCGCGGCCGCGACCTGGACGGGGTGGAGGCGGCCGTGGCGGCGGGCAGCAACCAGGACCGGCAGGCCCGGCTGAGCGCCGGACGCCGGCTGGCCGACAACCGCGAATGGCTGGCCTCGGTGACGATGCGGCGCAACGACAGCGTGCCCACCAGCGAGGTGGGCCACCTGCCGATTCCGGGGCAGGCCGACGCGCTGAGCTACTTCTTCAAGGGCCAGTGGGAAGACTTCGACCTGCAGGCCCTGGGCAGCCGCCGCAGCGTGCAGCGCCACTACCCCTGGGACCCGGCCGACGACCGCCACACCGACGGTGGCGACGTGCTGGCCCTGGGCCACCAGCATGCCTGGGACAACGGCTGGCAGACGCTGCTGCGCGCCCAGTGGGGGGCCCAGAAGTACGACTACACGCTGGACTGGCCGGGGGCGGGTGACTACGAGGGCCGCATCCGCTCCAACGGACGCTGGTGGAGCCTGGAGGGCCAGGCCGGCTATGCGGGCTGGACCGACCACCGCCTGGCCCTGGGCTTGCGCCTGCGGGCCGACCCCGTGCTGCGCTACCGGGAACAGGACAACCAGGGCCTGTTCGCGCAGGACGGCATGCGGCGCAAGAGCGTCAGCGTGTCGGCCGAGGACGAATGGCGTCTGGCGCCGGACTGGCGGCTGACCCTGGGCCTGCGCGGCGACCGCCGCAGCCATGTGGACTGGACCGCCAGCCCCCATGCCGCGCTGGTCTGGTGGGCCACGCCGGACTGGCAGATCAAGGCCTCGGTCGGACGGGCCACCCGGTTCGCCTCGGCCGCCGAAGAGGGCTTCGGCACCGCCCCGCAGACCCACGGCGAGCGGGCCCTGCACCGCGAGCTGTCCACCGAGTACCGGCACGATGATCTGCGCCTGCTGGCCAGCGTCTACCGCTCCAGCGTGCGCCAGCTGATCTGGCCGGACCCGCAGATCGACCGGCTCAGCAGCCATGGCCTGGAGCTGGAGGGCGAATGGCAGTGGCAAGGCCTGCGGCTGCGGGCCAGCCAGGTGGTGCAGCACAGCAGCAACAACCTGGGCGAGGGCCTGCGCTACGCCCCTCGCCACATCGGCAAGCTGCAGCTGAGCGTGCCGCTGGGCAGCGAACGCTGGCGCCTGAGCAGCGCGGTGCGGCACACCGGGGCCTACCTGGGTGCGGCCGGCACCCGCGTGCCCACCAGCACCCGCATCGACCTGACCCTGCTGGGCCTGAAGGCTGTGGCCGGGCTGGACCTGACCGTGGGCTGGCGCAATGCGGGCAACAGCCCCGAGCACACCCTGGACGGCTACTACAGCACCCCGCCCGACCCGGCCCGCCGGGCCCGCTACGCCTGGGTGGGACTGCAGGGAAGCTTCCGATGAGACGCGCCCTGCTGACACTGCTGACCCTGCTGCCGCTGCTGGGGGTCGGCCCGCAGGCCCATGCCCAGGTGGACGAGCGGGCCATGAAGGCCGCCTACCTCTACAACTTCATCCAGTTCGCCCAGTGGCCGGTGGCGCCGGACGAGCCCTTCCGCCTGTGCGTGCTGGGCCAGACCCCGCTGGACGCCCAGCTGGACAAGCTGGCCGGCAAGACGGTGCTCAACGGTCTGCACATCGCCGTGGCGCATGTGGCGCCCCAGGACGCACTGGGCAGGTGCCATGCCCTGTACCTGGACGACAGCCAGCGCCGCTGGCTGCCGGAACTGCTGCCCCGGCTGGAGCAGGCGCCCATCCTGACCATCACCGATGGCGACGGCCTGGCCGAGAAGGGCATGATGATCGAGATCCAGAAGCGGGACCTGAAACTGGGCTTCGAGGTCAACCTGGCCATGGCACGCAAGGTGCGTATCGACTTCAGTCCGCGGATGCTGAAAATGGCCACCTTCGTCTCCGGCGCCCGCTGACCTGCCCTGCCCCCCCTCATGTCCGTCACCGCCCCGCCCATCCACCGCCTGATCACCCGCTTCGGCCTGGTGCTCACGGCGGCGCTGCTGGCCGGCGTGGTGGCGGTGATGCTGGTGCACGAGATGCTCAGCCGCCGCGCCCACCTGGAGGCCAGCCTGGCCAGCCTGGCTGCGGTCATCGCCACCAACAGCGAGGCGGCGGTGATGTTCAACAGCAATGACGAGGCCCGGGACATCCTGGGCTCGCTGCGCGGCTCGCCCGAGGTGGCGCGGGCCTGGCTGTTCCAGCCCGACGGCAGCCTGCTGGCCAGCTACCAGCGCTCGACCGAAGCCGGCGAGCCCACACCAGGCTGCCAGCAGCCCCGGCCGGACGGCCAGGGCTGGCAGCTGCGCTGGTGCAGCGTGGTGCGCTACCAGCCGGTGGTGCGCCACCACACCGCCGTGGGCACGCTGGCCATGGAGGCCACCCTGCAACCCATGTACTGGGCCCTGCTGCGGGCGGTGGGCTTCAGCCTGCTGGTGGCCGGCGCGGCCTTCGCCATCTCGGTGCCGCTGTGGCGGCGGGTGGCAGCCCGGGTGGCCGACCCGTTGGCCGCCCTGGTGGACGCCGCCCTGCAGGTGGGCCGCCAGCATGATTTTTCGCTGCGCTCCGAGGCCGGCGGCAGCGCCGAGGTGCTGGCCCTGCGCAACGCCTTCAACCAGATGATGCAGCAGCTGCAGCAGCGCGATGTGCGCCTGCACCACGAGCTGGGGCAGCGCCGCCTGGCCGAAGCCCGGCTGAACGACCTGGCCTATTCCGACCCGGTGACCGGCCTGAACAACCGGCACTACTTCATGGAGCAGCTGGATCTGGCCCTGGCCCGCAGCGAGGGTGGGCTGGTCTACATCGACCTGGACGGCTTCAAGCGCGTCAACGACAGCCTGGGCCACGACCAGGGCGACGCCCTGCTGTGCCAGGTGGGGCAGCGCCTGCGCGCACGGCTGCGTCAGACGGACGTGGTCTGCCGCCTGGGCGGCGACGAGTTCGCGGTCATCCTGGAGAACAGCGGATCGGCCGAGGCCCTGGGCGGCATCGCGCGCCAGTTGGTGGACGAGCTCTCACAGCCCTATCTGCTGCAGGACCGGACGGTGAACCATGTGTCGGCCAGCATCGGCGTGTGCAGCTTTGCCGATGCCGCCCACGACCGCGAAACCCTGCTGCGCTGCGCCGATCAGGCCATGTACCAGGCCAAGGAGGCGGGCAAGCGCACCTGGCGGCGCTATGTGCCGCCGCCCACCGCGACACGGCGCGACGTGTCGGGCCCCGCGCCCGTGGATTCGACCTTCGGCTGAAGGCGAGCGCTCACTGCGCGTGCCAGAGCGCCGCGAAGAAGTGGCAGGTGCTGCCGCCCAGCACGAACAGGTGCCAGACGAAGTGGGCGTAGCGCACCCGGTTGTCGAACATGAAGACGACCGCCCCCAGGGTGTAGCTGAGCCCGCCGATCACCAGCCAGAGCAGGCCGGACACCGCCATCTGCGCCACCATGGGCTTGAGCGCGAACAGCGCCAGCCAGCCCATGGCCACATACAGGCCGGTGGACCACCAGGGGTGGCGCAGACGGTCCAGCAGCTTGACGGTGACCCCGGCCACCGCCAACGCCCAGATCACCCCCAGCAGCCACCAGCCCCCATGCTCGCGCAGGGCCCCCAGGGCGAAGGGCGTGTAGCTGCCGGCGATGAAGAGGTAGATGGCGGCGTGGTCGGCCCGGTTCATCCACAGCTTGGCGCGGCCCTGGGGCAAGGCGTGGTAGACCGCCGACACCAGGTAAAGCAGCATCATCGTGCCGGAAAACACGCTGACCGCGACGATGTTGAGCGTGCCCCCGCCCTGGCGCTGCGCCTGCCAAAGCAGGACGGGCAGCGAGGCCACGGCCAGCAGAAAGCCCAGGCCATGGCTGATCGCGTTGGCGATCTCCTCCCCCAGGGTCTGGGGGCGGTCGGCGGTGAGGGACCGGGTGCTCATGTGCTCATTGTGCACCGCAGCGAAAGCCTGCGGCGTCCCTCGGACACGGGAGTCCCTGGGGCTCGCCCCACCTTCAAACCGGGGAGACGCATGCGGCAGGCCCGCCCGGTGGGGTCCTCAGGGCTTGTGCCCGACGGCGAAGTAGATGCAGCCCATCCAGGTGCTGTGCATCTGCAGGTCCGGCAGCCAGCGGGCCAGGTGCTCCCAGGGCTGGTGCAACCGGTCGAGCGTGGTCATCGAGTACAGCGCCGCGCTGAGCACCCAGGCATTGGCGGCCCAGGCCCAGGCCGGCGCCCATTCCAGCCCGCAGGACACCACCGTGGCGCCGGGGCGCAGGTGGTCCATCACGGCGGCCAGGGCCTCGGGCTGCTGCAGCAGGTCGTGGGCGAACAGGAACAGGGCGGCGTCGGCTTGCAGATCGACCGGCCAGTCGGCATGCAGCGCATCCGCCTGGCAGACCTGCACCTGGGCCCCGCCGGTGTCGGCGCAGCGCTGGCGGGCCTGGGCGGCCATTTCGGGACAGGGCTCCAGCCCCCAGACGCGGCCCGTGGGCCCGACCTGCTCGGCCAGCAGAGGCAGGCTCAGGCCGGTGCCGCAACCCAGGTCCAGCACCTGCTGCCCCGGTTGCAGGCCCAGCAGGGCCAAGGCCTCGCGCCGCAGGGGCTCGAAGGGTGCCAGCTCGGCATCGTAGAAGGCGGCGCGCTGGCGGTAGAGCGCCTGGGCGCGTGCCAGATCCGGCGCGTGGGCCGGAGGCGGGGACGAGGTGACAGGGCGCATGGCAGATCCTCCCGAAGCCACAGCTTCGGGCCGATCCGCCCGCCCTGTCCAGTGGGCGGGCTGATCCTCGTCAACCCTTGGGGGTATGCCGAGGGAAAGCCCCGGGCTTACTTGGCCGTCGGCATCACGAACTCGGCACCCTTGGCGATGCTGTTGGACCAGCGCTGCATGATGCTCTTCTGCTTGGTGTAGAAGCGCACGCCCTCTTCACCGTAGGCGTGCATGTCGCCGAACAGGCTCTTCTTCCAGCCACCGAAGCCGTGCCAGGCCATGGGCACCGGGATGGGCACATTGATGCCCACCATGCCCACCTGCACCCGACGGCCGAACTCGCGCGCCACCTGGCCGTCGCTGGTGAAGCAGGCCACGCCGTTGCCGTACTCGTGGGCGTTGACCAGGTCCAGCGCCTCGGCGAAGTCCTTCACCCGCACGCAGGCCAGCACCGGGCCGAAGATCTCTTCCTTGTAGATGCGCATGGCCGGGGTCACGTGGTCGAACAGCGTGCCGCCGGTCCAGAAGCCCTTTTCATGACCGGCCACCGTGGTGCCGCGGCCATCCACCACCAGGGTGGCGCCTTCGGCCACGCCGGCGGCGATGTAGCCCTCGATGCGGTCACGCGCCTCGCGGGTGACGATCGGGCCCATCTCGGCGTCGAGCTCCATGCCGTTCTTGATCTTCAGCGTCTTGGCGCGCTCGGCCAGCATCGGGACGATCTTGTCGGCCACGTCGCCCACCAGCACCGCCACCGAAATGGCCATGCAGCGCTCGCCGGCCGAGCCGTAGGCCGCACCGATCAGCGCGTCCACCGCCTGCTCCAGGTTGGCGTCGGGCATCACCACCATGTGGTTCTTGGCGCCGCCCAGGGCCTGCACGCGCTTGCCGTGGTGGGCCCCGGTCTCGTAGATGTACTGGGCGATCGGGGTGGAGCCGACGAAGCTCACCGCCTTCACGTCCGGGTGGGCCAGCAGGGTGTCCACCGCCAGCTTGTCACCCTGCACCACGTTGAAGACGCCGTCGGGCAGGCCGGCCTGCTTGAGCAGCTCGGCGATGAACAGGCTGGGCGACGGATCGCGCTCGCTGGGCTTCAGGACGAAGGTGTTGCCGGTGGCCAGGGCCATCGGGAACATCCACATCGGCACCATGCAGGGGAAGTTGAACGGCGTGATGCCGGCCACCACGCCCAGGGGCTGGCGCAGGGTCCAGTTGTCGATGCCGGTGGAGACCTGGTCGGTGAAGTCGGTCTTGAGCAGCTGCGGTGCGCCGCAGGCGAACTCGACGATCTCGATGCCGCGGGTCACCTCGCCCTGGGCGTCGGTGAAGACCTTGCCGTGTTCGGCGGTGATCATGGCCGCCAGCGTGTCGCGGTGCTGGTTCAGCAGGGCCAGGAAGTTGTTGAGCACGCGGGCGCGGCGGATCGGCGGGGTGTCGGCCCAGGCCGGGAAGGCGGCGGCGGCAGCGGCCACGGCGGCGTTCACGTCCTCGGCGCTGGCCAGCTGCACCTGGCAGCTCACCGCCCCGGTGGCGGGGTTGTAGACGGCCTGGCTACGGCCGCTGCTGGCAGGCACCGGCTTGCCGCCGATGAAGTGGCCGATGTCGGTGCTGCGGGTGAAGGCTTCAGGGGCGCCCATGGCGGTCTCCGGTGTGTTCTGAGAGGCCCCCAGTCTAGGCAGCGACCGGCCTGGCGCCAATGCCCAGATTCTGGAATCATTGTTCACTGAAATGAACAATGAGCCCCTGCGCACCGACGCCTCCCGCCCCCTGGGCAGCCTGTGGGCGCATGTCCATGCCCTGACCGTGCTGGGCGAGGCCGGCAGCTACACCGCCGCGGCCCGTCGCCTGGGCCTGAGCAAGGCGGCCATGAGCCTGCGCATCAGCGAACTGGAGGCCGCCGCCGGTGTGCCCCTGGTGCGCCGCACCACCCGCAGCGTGCGCCTGACCGAGGCCGGCCGCCAGCTGGCCGACAGCACCCGCCCGGCCTTTGCCAGCATTGCCGAGGCCTTTGCCGGCGTGCACGACCTGGCCGGCCAGCCGCGCGGCCTGTTGCGCCTGACCGCCCCGGTCGCCCTGGCCCGGCAACAGCTCTTTCCCCGCCTGCCGGCCTTTCTGCAGGCCTATCCCGAAGTGCGCCTGGAACTCGACCTGTCGGACCGGCTGGTGGCCCTGGCCTCCGAGGGCTTCGATCTGGCGCTGCGCCACACCGACGACCCGCCGGAAACCCATGTGGCCTGGGCCCTGTGCCCGACCGAGACCCTGCTGGTGGCCAGCCCCGGCTACCTGGCCGCCCAGGGCGCCCCCGCCCACCCGGCCGACCTGGCCCGGCACCGCTGCCTGTTCTACCCCCGGGCGGACGAGGCCCCGGGCTGGAGCTTCGAGCCCGACGCGGGTGGGGAGCGGGTGACGGTGGGCATCGGCGGGCCGCTGGCGGCCAACAACAGCGAGGCCCTGCGCGAGGCCGCTCTGGCCGGCCTGGGCATCGCCCTGCTGCCGGACTTCAGCATCCAGGCCGCCTTGCGTTCGGGCGCGCTGACCCCGGTGCTGCCCGGCTGGCGGCCGGTGGGGGTGTTCGGTCGCCACCTGTGGGCCATCCGGCCGCGCACCGCCCAGGTGCCGCGCACGGTGCAGCTGCTGGTGGAATTCCTGCGCCAGGCCTTCCGGGACGGCTTCCGCCCCTGAGGGATCCGACCAAAAAAAACGACCCACCCCTTGCGGGGCAGGTCGCTCAAGTCCTCCAAGAGGACGTCGTTGGGACCGGAGGAAGCGCAGCTGCGCTTCGATGAGCATCACTGTAAGGAAATTCCGCTTTGTCGGTATCCCTCTGAAGAGGGACACCCTGCGCGGCGTGACAATGTCACGATGGCAGCTTCAATCCCCACCACCCCGTTGTCCGACGCCGACATGGACGCGCTGGAATCCGCCCTGGATGCCCTGCCCGCCCCGCTGGAGCCGTTGGACCTGTCGATGCTGGACGGCTTTCTGGCCGGCGTGCTGCTGCAGCCCACGCCCGTGCCCGAGGCCGAGTGGCTGCGCCACGTCTTCGACGCCGATGGCCGGCCGCTGCCCAAGGGCGTGGACCCGGCCCCCATCGCCAGTCTGGCCCGGCGCCGCCACGCCGAACTGAACCGCGCCATCCACGGCCGCCAGTGGTTCGACCCCTGGGTCTTCGAGCTGGAAGACGAGGACGGCGACGAGATGGACCCCTTGGCCACGGTGATGCCCTGGGCCGCCGGTTTCGCGTTGGCGATGGAGTTCTTCCCGCAGCTGATGCAGCAGGACCCGCAGCAGGTGATGGAGCCGCTGGCGGCCATCTACCGCGCCTTCGACCCGGACGATCTGGAAGACGCCGACGAGCTGCTGGCCGCCATCGAGGAGCTGGAGCCCCCGGCCGATCTGGAGGAGGCCGTGGAGGCCCTGGTCAGCAGCACGCTGCTGCTGGCCGATGTGACGCGCCCGCAGTCGGGTCAGACCCGGCCCGGCGGCGCCCGGCGGCCGGGCGCGCGCCCCGGCGGTGCCAAGGCCCCGGGCCGGCCCACGCCCCGTGGCCCGGGCAGCGGCCCCCGCAAGCCGGGCCCCAAGCACTGAACCCCCGCCACGGAGGCGCCGACGTTCAGGCGAAGACCCGCTGGGCGTGCAGGCCCAGGCCCTGGGCCACGGAAGCCAGCCGGTCGCCGCGCACCGTGCGCGCCCGGGCGTAGGGCGCGGCGATGCGCTGGGCCAGCGGCGCCAGGCCGGTGGAGCCGCCGGTCAGGTAGACCGCCTCGATGCGCTCGGGCGTGACGCCGGCCAGCCGCACCGTCTCCAGCCCGGTCTGCACGATGCGCTCCAGGTCGGTCTCGATCGCGTCCAGCGCCTGGGTCTCACCCAGCTGCGCCTGCAGCCCGCGCTCCAGGTTGTCCAGCGCGATGGTGGCATCGCGTCCCTCGGCCACCGCGATCTTGGCGGCCTCGGCCTGCGCCAGCAGGCCGTGGCCCAGGCGCTCCTCCGCGATGGTCATCAGCCGGCGGTGCAGGCCCGGGTCGGCATAGAAGGCCTTCATGCCCCGCAGTTCCATCACCCGCGGCAGGCTGTAGACGGTGTTGATCAGGTGCCAGGTGGCCAGGTCGAAATAGACCTTGCTGGGCACCTCGCGCTCGGCCGGCTTGGGGCCGCGGGCGCGGTAGCCGGCCAGCGGCAGGATGGCGCTCAGCTCCACATGGCGATCGAAGTCGGTGCCGGCCACGTGCACACCGTGGCTGGCCAGGATGTCGTCCGCGCGGTCGATGCGGGCGCGCCGCTGCGGCCCCACCCGTACGACCGAGAAGTCCGAGGTGCCGCCGCCGATGTCGGCCACCAGCACCAGCTGCTCATGGTCCACCGTGGCCTCGTAGTCCAGCGCCGCGGCGATGGGTTCGAACTGGAAGGCCACCTCCTGGAAGCCGACCTGGCGCGCCGCGGCTTCCAGCGCGGCCTGGGCCTGGGCGTCGCGCGCCGGGTCGTCGTCCACGAAGAACACCGGCCGGCCCAGCACCGCACGCGGGATGGCGTGGCCGGCCTCGCGCTCGGCCAGGGTCTTGAGGTGGCGCAGGTAGCCGGCGATGACCTCCAGAAAGGTCACCGCATGGCCTTCGCCCAGGTCGGTGCTCTGCTCGATCAGCGAGGAGCCCAGCACGCTCTTCATCGAGCGCATCAGTCGGCCCTCGACACCGTCCACATAGGCACGCAGCGCGGCGCGGCCGTACAGGCGCTCGGGCGCCTGGTCGGGGGCCAGGTCTTCCAGCGCGTAGAAGACGGCGGTGGGCATGGTGCGCTGGCCGGGCTCGACCTCGACCAGGCGCACCTGACCCGGGGCCACCGGCAGGGCGATGGCCGAGTTGGAGGTGCCGAAGTCGATGGCGCAGAAGCCGGCGGTGGCGCCGGCGGGGGGCGAAGCGGTCGTCATGGCGGCGCGGAAACGAAAAAGGGCGGCGATTGTGGCACGCAGGTGCCACGCTCACCGCCCTGGACAGGCGCAGGGGTACGGGGGGCGCTCAGGCCGCCACGGCCACCCGGGGCTTGCCGGCCGGCAGGGCCTCGCCGCAGAAGCCGAACTGCAGCGCCGGGCGCTTGCCGCTGATCAGCTCGGCCATGGCCTTGCCGGAGCCGGCGCCATGGGTCCAGCCCAGGGTGCCGTGACCGGCGTTGAGCCACAGGTTGCTGATCTTGCTGCGGCCGATGTAGGGGATGTTGTTGGGCGTGCTGGGGCGCAGGCCGGTCCAGAAGTTGGGCTCGCTGGTGTCGGCCACGCCGGGGAAGAGCTGCTCGTAGCGACGCACCAGGGCGGCGCAGCGGGCCTTGGCGGTGGGCGTGTCCAGGCGGGTGTCCAGGCCGGCCATCTCGGCGGTGCCGGCCACGCGGATGTGGTCGCCCAGGCGCGAGATGGCGACCTTGGCGCCATCGTCCAGCAGGCTGACCATGCTGGCCGCCTCGGGCTTCTTCAGGCGCATGGTGGCCGAATAGCCCTTGGCCGGGTAGATGTCCAGGTCGATGCCCAGCGGACGCAGCAGGGCCGGGGTGTAGGAGGCCATGGCCACCACCACCTGGTCGCCGGTGACGGTGCGCGACAGGCCGGTGCTGTGGTCCACCAGCTTGACGCCCGAGACCTCGCGGCCGCGCAGGTCGAAGCCCTGCACCTCGTGCTGCCACAGGAACTTGACGCCGCGCTCGGCGCAGCGCTGGGCCAGCTGCTGGGTGAAGACCTTGGCGTCGCCGGACTCGTCGCTGGGCGTGTAGGTGCCGCCGAAGATCTGCTGGGTCGAATGGGCCAGGGCCGGCTCGACCTTCAGCACCTCGTCACGGCTCAGGATGCGGCGGTCCACACCGTAGTCGCGCATCAGCTCGGCCGCCTGGGCACCGGCCTCGAAGTCCTTCTGCGAGGAGAAGAAGTGCAGGATGCCCTTCTCCAGGCGGTTGTAGTCGATGGTCGTGCTGGCCAGGATTTCCTTGAGCGCGGCATGGCTGTACATGCCCAGGGCCACCAGCTGCTGCACGTTGCGGGCGAAAGCCGCGTCGGTGCACTGGGTCAGGAACTTCAGGCCCCAGCGCCACTGGTACGGGTCCAGGTGGGGGCGGAACAGCAGCGGCGCATCGTCCTTGAGCAGCCACTTGGCCACCTTGAAGGGCGCGCTGGCATTGGCCCAGGGCTCGCAGAAGCAGACCGAGATCTGCGCGCCGTTGGCGTAGGTGGTCTCCAGGCCGGCGTCCGGCTGGCGGTCCACCACGGTGACTTCATGGCCTTCCTGGGACAGGAACCAGGCGGTGGCCGTGCCGATGATGCCGGCGCCGAGAACGATGACCTTCATGCCGCAACCTCGCGAGAGAAAATGGGACCAGACACCTGATCGATGTCAATGGGCGCATTCTGCGCAGAGGTCTGGCGGCAATGAAGATGCTTTAATGAATTTCAGAGACGATCAGTGTCTCTAATGTCTCAAGCGGCGCGGGAAGGACCTCAGCGCACGAGCAGGACCGGCACCTCGCAGCCGGCCATGACCTTGGTGGCCACCGAACCCAGCACCAGGTTGCCCAGGGTGCCGTGGCCGTGCGAGCCCATGATCAGCAGGTCGTAGCCGCCCTTCTTGGCCTGGGCCGTGATCTGGTCGGCCGCCGGCCCCACCTTGGCCAGGAACTCGGCCGGGATCTTCTGGCGGTTGAAGAAGGTGCGGATGGGCTTGAAGACCTTCTCGGCCTCGTCCTCGTAGTGGGATTTCAGCATGGCCTTGTCCAGCACCGCGGCGGCGCGCGGCGGCACGGCGGGCACCACGGTGATGACGGTGTACTGGTGCTGACTGCCCAGCCACTCGTCGTGCGCGGCCAGATAGGCCAGCATGCGCTTGGTGTAGGGGCTGCCATCGACGGGCACGAGGATCTTCATCGTCATCTCCTGTGGGGTTTGGGTTCAAGTGTGTCAGCCTGTCCCGGGCTTCTCTTGCCCGGGATCAAGCCAGTGGCTCAGACCTCGATCAGGCGGTGAGGTTCAAAGCCATCGGCCTCGCCCTTCTTGGCCAGGCCGCGGGCCTGGCAGACGACCCGGGCGGGGGCACGTCCTGGCCGCTCGACACGGTAGTCGTGACGACAGTGCAGGTGCCCGTGCAGCCACAGGTCGGCGCGGGGAATCAGATCGTCATCGGCATTGCAGAAGCTGGCCGTGCCCGGTTGCTGGCCGTAACGCGGGTCCGCGCTGCGCAGGCTGGGGGCAAAGTGAGTGATCACCACGGTGACATCCCAGGCGTCCTGGGCGGGCGGCATCAGCGCCGTCTCCAGCCAGGCCCGGTCGGCCAGGCCGGCGGCGCGCACCGCCTCGGGGTCGAAGACCGCCCCGGCGCGGGTGCTCTGCTGCACCCGGGTGAAGTAGCCGGCCGCGCGCATCGCGCGCTCGCGCTGGGCAGGGCCGAAGAGGTCGAAGTCGCTCCAGCGCACCGTGCCCAGGAAACGCACCCGTCGGCCGTCGGCGCCGGTGCGCACCGTCTGGTCGTGCTCCAGCAGGGTGATGCCCAGTTCGGCGCAGCGCGCGCGCAGGCCCGCCAGGGCCTCGTCCACATCGCGGCGGTCGAACTCGTGGTTGCCGGGCACGAAGATCACCGGCACCGGCCAATCGGCAAAGCGGGTCAGGCCTTCCCAAGTGGCGTCGATGTCGCCGGCCAGCACCAGCAGCTCGGCGCCGGGGGCCGGCGTCGGGTCGAAGGTCTCGGTCTCGAGGTGCAGGTCGGACAGGAGCTGGAGTCGCATGGGCGGCAAGTGTCGCCCATGCGGGCCGGGCTCGCGGGCTCCCGGGCTGACCTCAGCGGGCCAGCGCGGCTTCGAGCTTCTGCTTGGTGGCGCTCAGCTCGGCTGGCAGGTGGTAGGCCAGCTTGTCGAACAGTTCCTGGTGCAGGGCCAGTTCGTCCTTCCAGGCCGCCGGGTCGGCGTCGATGATGCTGTCGAACTGGGCCTTGGAGAAGTCCAGGCCGGTCCAGTCCAGGTCCTCGTAGCGCGGGCTGATGCCGAAGAAGTGGCCTTCGCCCTGGGCCTGGCCCTCGATGCGGCCGATCATCCACTTCAGCACGCGGGCGTTGTCGCCATAGCCCGGCCAGACGAACTTGCCGTCGGCGCCCTTGCGGAACCAGTTGACGCAGAAGATCTTGGGCAGCTGGGCGCCATCGCCCTCCAGCTTGTGCTCGATGTCGAGCCAGTGCTGGAAGTAGTCGCTCATGTTGTAGCCGCAGAAGGGCAGCATGGCGAAGGGGTCGCGGCGCACCACGCCCTGGGCGCCGAAGGCGGCGGCGGTGGTCTCCGAGCCCATGGTGGCGGCCATGTACACGCCCTCGGTCCAGGTGCGGGCCTGGGTCACCAGCGGCACCGTCGTGCTGCGGCGGCCGCCGAAGATGAAGGCATCGATGGCCACGCCCTTGGCGTCGTCCCAGGCCGGGTCCAGCGCCGGGTTGTTGGTGGCCGCCACGGTGAAGCGGGCGTTCGGGTGGGCGGCCTTGGCGCCGGTCTCCTTGGCGATCTGCGGCGTCCAGTCCTTGCCCTGCCAGTCGATGGCGTGGGCCGGCGGCTCGCCGTCCATGCCTTCCCACCAGACGTCGCCATCGTCGGTCAGCGCCACGTTGGTGAAGATCACGTCCTTCTTCAGCGAATCCATGCAGTTCGGGTTCGTCTTGAAGTTGGTGCCCGGGGCCACGCCGAAGTAGCCGGCCTCCGGATTGATGGCGTAGAGGCGACCATCCTTGCCGGGCTTGATCCAGGCGATGTCGTCACCGATGGTGGTGACGGTCCAGCCGCCCAGGGCCGCCGGCGGGATCAGCATGGCGAAGTTGGTCTTGCCGCAGGCACTGGGGAAGGCGGCCGCGACGTGGTACTTCTTGCCCTCGGGGTTGGTCACGCCCAGGATCAGCATGTGCTCGGCCAGCCAGCCCTGGGTGCGGCCCATGGTGGAGGCGATGCGCAGCGCGAAGCACTTCTTGCCCAGCAGAGCGTTGCCGCCGTAGCCCGAGCCGTAGGACCAGATCTCCTGGGTCTCGGGGTAGTGGACGATGTACTTGGTGGTCGGGTTGCAGGGCCAGACGGTGCTGTCCTTGGCACCCTCGGCCAGCGGCGCGCCCACGGTGTGCACGCAGGGCACGAAGTCGCCGTCGGTGCCCAGCAGGTCGATCACGGCCTTGCCCATGCGGGTCATCAGCTTCATGTTCACGGCCACATAGGCCGAGTCGGACAGCTCCACGCCGATGTGGGCGATGGGCGAGCCCAGCGGGCCCATGCTGAACGGGATCACGTACAGGGTGCGGCCGGCCATGCAGCCCTTGAACAGGGCCTGCTCACCGGTCTGCAGCAGCGTGCGCATCTCGGCCGGGGCCATCCAGTTGTTCGTGGGGCCGGCGTCTTCCTTCTTCTGGCTGCAGATGAAGGTGCGGTCCTCGACCCGCGCCACGTCGGACGGATCGGTCACGGCCAGGTAGCAGCCCGGGCGCTTGACCGGGTCGAGTTTCTTGAAGGTTCCAGCGTCCACCAGTTGCTGGCACAGGCGGTCGTACTCCTCCTGGCTGCCGTCGCACCAGTACACGTCCTTGGCCTGGGTCAGGGCCGCGATCTCGCGGACCCAGGCCAGCAGGCGTGCATTCTTGACGTAGGCCGGGGCGTTCAACGACACGCCAGGGGCGGCAGGATGGTTCATGGGAAGCGCTCCTCAAGAGGGAAAAGGCGGAATGGGGCCAGCACCTGCCGGCCGGGACCGGCCTGCAGCGAGGAGGTCGACCGAGGTGCTCGCCCCATCCCGTGGCGGGGGGCGGACATGCGGGCCTGGACCGGGCACCGCACCCGGTCGGATGTGACCGGACGGCCCCGCCCCGGCTGCACGAGGGGTAGCTTTTCAGTGTAATTCGGTGGTAACCGGCCTGTCCCTGGGGAAGTCATGCAAAAGACGCATGAACGGATGTGCATGTCGACTGAACGGCACGGGTTCTCCCGAATCAGTGCAAATGAGACATAATCTCATTCACGTTCCACCCGGATCTGGTTTGCGCCATGTTGTTGTCCCAACTGCCCACGGGCGCCCGCGCCCTGGTTGACCGCCTGGAGGCGGCCAGCCCCGTGATCGATGACGGCACGCTGCTGCGGCTGGCGGAGCTGGGCTTTCTGCCGGGCGAGCCGGTGCAGATCGTGCAACGCGGCCCGGGCGGGCGCGAGCCCCTGGCGGTGATGGTGGGCGACACCCTGTTCGCCCTGCGCCTGGTGGAGGCCGGCTGCGTGGCGGTGACGCCCGCGGCGGCCTGAGGGAGACGACCATGAGCGACACCGTGGCCGCCACCCTGGGTGAACTGAAGCAGCGCGCACCCAGCGTCGCGCTGGTGGGCAACCCGAACTGCGGCAAGACCGCCCTGTTCAACCTGCTGACCGGCGCGCGCCAGAAGGTGGCCAACTACGCCGGCGTGACGGTGGAGCGCAAGATGGGGCAGGTGCGCCTGCCCGACGGCCGCACCGTCTCGGTGATCGACCTGCCCGGCACCTACAGCCTGCGCCCGGCCACGCTGGACGAGCAGGTGACGCTGGAGGTGATCGAAGGCCGGCGCGCGGGCGAGGACGTGCCCGACCTGATCGTGGCCGTGGTGGATGCCACCAACCTGCGCATGAACCTGCGCCTGGTGCTGGAGCTGCGCGCCCTGGGCCGCCCGATGGTGCTGGCCCTGAACATGGCCGATGTGGCCCGCGACCGCGGCCTGGCCATCGACACCGCCGCGCTGGCCGAGGAACTGGGCTGCCCGGTGGTGGAGACGGTGGGGGTGCGCAACGACGGCCACGCCCAGCTGCTGGCCCAGCTGGGCCCCAGCCTGACGGCCGCCGCCGGCCAGCACGTGCCGGCCTGCATCAACGTCAGCGAAGAGACCTCGCTGGACAACGTGCTGGCCCTGCAGCAGCAGGTGCGCCGCATCCTGGCGCGGGTGCAGCCGCCGGTGGTGGCCGGCAAGCCCCGGCTGGATGCCCAGCTCGACCGCTGGGTGATGCACCCGGTGGTGGGCCCGCTGCTGCTGGCGGTGCTGCTGTTCATCGTCTTCCAGGCCGTGTTCTCCTGGGCCAGCGTGCCCACCGACCTGATCGACAGCGGCATGAAGGCCCTGGGCGCCTGGGTCAGCGAGCACATGGCCGCGGGCCCGCTGCGCAGCCTGATCGTCGATGGCGCCATCGCCGGGGCCGGCAGCGTGCTGGTCTTCCTGCCGCAGATCCTGATCCTGTTCGCCTTCATCCTGGTGCTGGAGGACTCCGGCTACCTGCCGCGCGCGGCCTTCCTGCTCGACACCCTGATGGGCAAGGTGGGCCTGTCGGGCCGCGCCTTCATCCCGCTGCTGTCCTCCTTCGCCTGCGCGGTGCCCGGCATCATGGCCACCCGCACCATCAGCAACTGGAAGGACCGGCTGACGACCATCATGATCGCGCCGATGATGACCTGCTCGGCCCGCCTGCCGGTCTACGCACTGCTGATCGCCGCCTTCGTGCCCGACACCACGATGGGGCCCTTCAACCTGCGCGGGCTGACCCTGTTCGCGCTCTACCTGGCCGGCGTGCTGGGTTCGGTGCTGGTGGCCTGGCTGTTCAAGCGCCTGTGGCACAAGAGCCGCTACCAGCCGCTGATGCTGGAGCTGCCGCCCTACCGCCTGCCCAGCCTGCGCAACCTGGGCCTGGGCCTGTGGGAGCGCGCCCGCATCTTCGTGCGCCGGGTGGGCACCATCATCTTCGCGCTGACCGTGGTGCTGTGGTTCCTGGCCACCTACCCGGCGGCACCGGCGGGCGCCCCCGGCGCGGCCATCCAGTACAGCTTCGCCGGCCACCTGGGCCGCCTGCTGGAGATCGTCTTCGCGCCCATCGGCTTCAACTGGCAGATCGCCATCGCCCTGGTGCCGGGCATGGCCGCCCGCGAGGTGGTGGTGGGCGCCCTGGGCACGGTGTACGCCCTCTCGGCCGCCGACGACGCGGTGGCCGACGCCCTGGCCCCGGTGATCGCGCACAGCTGGTCCCTGGCCACCGCGCTGTCGCTGCTGGCCTGGTTCGTCTTCGCCCCGCAATGCATCTCCACGCTGGCCACGGTCAAGCGGGAGACCAACTCCTGGCGCTACCCCGCCGCCATGGCGATCTACCTGTTCGCCCTGGCCTACCTGGCCGCCTTCGTCACCTACCGCGTGACGCTGGCGCTGACCGCCTGAAGCAAGGAGACTCACCATGCTGCAACACTTGGTCGTGGCCCTGATCGTCCTGGGCGCCAGCCTGTACGCCGGCTGGACCCTGCTGCCCGCCGCGCTGCGCCGCCCGCTGGCCCGCAAGCTGCTGCCCCTGGCCCCCAACGCCGCCTGGCTGCGCAAGGCCGCCGGCAGCGCGGGCGGCGGCTGCGGCGGCGGTGATGGCTGCTGCGGCTGCAGCAGCAGCGATCCGGCCCAGCCCAAGCCGGTGACGCTGCACCGCGCACCTCGCCACTGATTCCTCCGGCCGCCTCAGGCTTCCTGCCGCGTCAAGCCGGGCCATCCCGGCTGTCACCGCGGCGCCTCGCTGCCCCTGCAGACTGGGGTTTTCCGTGATGGCGCGCGGTCCCGCCGGCACGCGACCATCGCGCCGCACGACCGTTCGTTCGTGTAACAAGACAACGCGAGGAGGAGAGGCACCGTGAAGCAGGCACGCATGGGGATGTGGGCGTTCGCCGCCCTGGCCGCGATGGCCCTGGCAGGGACCGCCCTGGCCACCAACTATTCGCTCTGGGTCAATGGCCGCGGCGGCGGCGGGGTGGCCGGCAACTACGCCGACTTCACCTACTGGGGCCCGTCCTCCACCGCCGCGGGCGTCAACAAGAAGGCCGTCAACTGGGACGGCTACAACCACATCTCGGACCAGAACTACCTGGTGCGCAACGCGCTGGACTGCTACTGCACGGGCAGCAACTGGTGCTACATCGCCGCTCACAGCGCCGGTGACCTGATGATCGGCTACACGCTGGCGATGTACGGCGGCAGCAGCCGCACCATCACCAACGCCACCCCCAACAGCTCGGGTGTGTGCAGCGCCAGCGGCGCCGGCACGCAGACCGGCTGGAACATCAAGTGGGTGGACATCGCCGCCGGTGCGGCCGGCGGCAGCGAGCTGGCCGACCTGGGCGACTGGGCCCTGTCCGAGCCGCTGGTGTCGGACCTGAAGACCACCACCGCCCGGGCCATGTACGACCACAGCAACACCCGCGCCAAGTGGTTCTACATGTACGCCGGCGCTTCGGGCACCCTGTACTCGGCAGTGCTGCCCGGGCAGGACGACGAGGCGGTGGCCTACCACTCGTCGGGCGGCGTGTCCGGCAGCAGCGGCGCGGCCTTCTGCAACCCCAGCGACTGGTTCTGCAACGACCTGACCCTGGGCACCGCGGCCAACGAGGGCGGACGGGCCAAGTGGGGCTACCACTCGGTCAAGTTCCGCGACGACAACGAGGCCTACAACCATTACACCAACGGCAACTGGGCCGGGGTGGTGTCGCTGGTGCGCAGCGACATGGTCAACAACGCGCGCTGAGCGCCCGCAGGCCAGGCGATGCGCGCACGCGGCTGGATGGCCCTGGCGGCCGGTCTGGGGCTGGCGGTGCTGGGCTGGTGGTCGGCCGGGGCCGCCTCGGCGCCGGCCGATGCCCCGGCCTCCGGGGCAGCCGCGGCGGCCTCGGCCCCCGCATCCGCGGCCGTCCCCCTGCGCGCGCCCTACAGCGCAGCCGGGCTGAAGCAGCGTGACCGCCGTCTGGCCCTGGCCCAGGACCGGCTGGAACGCGCGCAGGAGACCCTGGCCAGCTACCGCCAGGCGACGGTCTATCCGCCGGAGTCGCGCCCCTTGCGCGAGCACCCCGACCAGCTGCGCCCCTTCGCCCCCATCGAGCAGAGCCTGCCGCTGCGCCGCCCTGGCCAGGACCCGGCCGCTGGCGTGCGCATCGTGACCACCCAGGAGAAGGTCTTTGCCAGCGGGCAGGAAACCGTGCGGCTGACCGTGGCCGCGGTGGACGACAAGGGCCAGCGCCTGCCGCTGACCATCACCCGCGCCGTGGCCTTCGACCTGCCCGACCCGCGCCAGGCCGCCGGCCGCCCGCAGGTGGCCATCGACTTCAACGACGCCGGCCTGGGCGCCGACCTGCTGGCCGGCGACGGCACCTACAGCGGGCTGCTGGCCCCGGCCCTGCAGGGCTTTGCCGATTACGCCGGCACGGTGCGGGTGCAGCTGGAGCTCAACCAGGACGGCCGCACGGGCCTGGTGTCCTTCGATGTGGTCTATCAGCCCCTGGTGCCCGCCGAATGGGGCGGCATCCGCGAAGCGGTGGTGAACGGCTCGCTGGTTTTCGACCTGCAGGCCCAGGTGCACCAGGCCGGGCGCTACGTGGTCAACGCCCGGGTGGTGGACGCCCGCGGCCAGCCCCTGGCCCTGCTGACCTTCAACGACGAGGTCGGCACCGGCAGCCAGCGTTTTCGCCTGACCCTGTTCGGCCGGCTGATCCGCGACGCCCAGCCGACCTTCCCGCTGGCGCTGCAGGACGTGGAGGGCTTTCTGCTGCTGCCCGACCAGTTCCCCGACCGGGCCATGCTGCCGCGCCGGGCCGGCGTGGTGCACACCTCGCAGCGCTACGGGCTGGACCGCTTCTCGGACGCCGAGTGGCAGAGCGAAGAGCGCAGCCGCTACCTGACCGAGTACCAGAAGGACGTGGACCGGGCCAGCCAGGACCTGGCCGGGCTGGGCGGCAACGGCCCCTGACACCCCGGCCGCCGCGCGGCCAGGCGCGCACCCGCACAATGCGGGCCATGAGAGTCCTGAGCGTGAACGTGGGCACCGCGCGGCCGGTGCAGATCGGCGGGCGCACCGTCATGACGGCCATCGCCAAGCAGCCGCAATCCGGGCCGGTGGCCATCGGGCCGATGGGCCTGGCCGGCGACGAGCAGGCCGACCCCACGGTGCACGGCGGCCTGTCCAAGGCCGTCTACGCCTACCCCAGCGAGCACCTGGCCTTCTGGCGCACGGTGCGGGCCCAGGCCCGCGTGGCCGGCTGGGACGCCGAGGTGCCGCCCGGCCTGGTGGGCGAGAACCTGACGCTCCAGGGCCTGACCGAGCGCCAGCTGTGGATCGGCGACCGGCTGCACCTGCCCGAACGGGATGGCCAGCGCGCCGTGCTGGTGGTCAGCGAACCGCGCCAGCCCTGCTTCAAGTTCAACGCGGCCATGGGCTTTGCCCAGGCCGCCAAGATGATGGCCCAGTCGGGCTTCTGCGGCAGCTACCTGGCGGTGCTGCAGCCGGGCTGGGTGCAGGCCGGCGACGCCATCGAGCTGGAACCCGGCCCGCGCGAGCTGGCCCTGACCGAGCTGTTCCGGGCCAAGATGCACCGCAACAAGGTGGACTGACGGTGGGTTGAGGACGCGACCGGCGGCCGCGCCCCCACCGTCCGGACTCAGCCCAGGGTCGGGTAGTCGGTGTAGCCCTCGGGGCCGCTGCCGCCGTAGAGCTTGGCCGGGTCCACCGGGTTGAGCGGCGCGTTCTCGCGCAGGCGGCGCGTCAGGTCCGGGTTGGAGATGGCCGGCTTGCCGAAGGCCACCAGGTCGGCCGCACCGCTGTCCACCGCGGCAATGGCCATGGCGCGGTCGTAGCCGTTGTTGACCATCCAGGCCACGCCGTCGAAGGCCGCCCGCAGCGCGGCGAAGTCGAAGGTGATGCCCTGGTCGGACAGGTCGCGCGGGCCGCCGGTGGCGCCTTCGACCACGTGCACATAGGCCAGCTTCATCGGCGCCAGCACGCCGGCCACCGCGGCGAACAGGGCCTGGGCGTTGCTGTCCTGGCCGATGTCGTTGGCCGGGGTGATGGGCGACAGGCGAATGCCGGTGCGCCCGGCACCGATCTCGGCCACGATGGCCTGGGCCACCTCGCGCAGGAAGCGCACCCGGTTCTCGATGGAGCCGCCGTAGGCGTCGCTGCGGTCGTTGCAGCTGTCGCGCAGGAACTGCTCGATCAGGTAGCCGTTGGCGGCGTGGATCTCGACGCCGTCGAAACCGGCCTCGATGGCGCAGCGCGCGGCGTGGCGGTAGTCCTGCACCGTGGCGGCGATCTCCTCCACCGTCAGCGCGCGCGGCGCCGAGGTGGGCGCGAAGCCGCCGGCGATGTAGGTCTTGCTGTTGGCCGCCTTGCTGGTGGAGGACACCGGTGCGGCGCCACCCGGCAGCAGCGAGCTGTGCGAGATGCGGCCCACGTGCCAGAGCTGCACCACGATCTTGCCGCCCTCGGCATGCACCGCGTCGGTCACCTTCTTCCACGCGGCCACCTGCTCGGGGGTGTAGATCCCCGGGGTGTCGAGGTAGCCGTGGGCCATCGGGCTGATGGGCGTGGCCTCGGTGATGATCAGGCCCATGCCGGTGGACGGCTTGGCGCGTTGACGGTAGTACTCGACCATCAGGTCGTTGGGCACCTGGTTCGTGGCCCGGTTGCGGGTGAGCGGCGCCATGACGACGCGGTTGTCCAGCGCGATGGCGCCGGCCTGGAAGGGGGTGAAGAGCTTGTCCATGGCGCGAAGCGTACCGAGCCCGGTACAGTGCGGGATTGATCTGTCCTGAAAGACCCCCCGAATGCTGGCCTATCGTCACGGCTTCCATGCAGGCAACCATGCGGATGTGCTAAAGCATCTGGTGCTCACGCGCGTGCTGCGTTACCTGGGCGAGAAGGACAAGCCTTTCCGCTACATCGACACCCACGCCGGCGCCGGGGGCTATCTGCTCAAGGGCGCCCAGGCCCAGAAGACCACCGAATACCGCGAGGGCATCGGCCGGCTGTGGAGCCGTGCCGACCTGCCGCCGCTGACCGCCGACTACGTGCGCCTGGTGCAGGAGTTCAACCTGCAGCCCGACGAGAACGGCCAGGCCCCGGTGCTGGAAAAGGGCATGACCCCGCCGTTGGCGCTCTACCCCGGCTCGCCCTCCATCGCCCGCCAGCTCATGCGCCCGGGCGACTCGATGCGCCTCTTTGAGCTGCACCCGGCCGATGCCCGCACCCTGGCCACCCATTTCGGCGGCAAGAACGTGCAGGTGATCAACGAGGACGGCTTTGCCGGTCTCAAGGGCCAGGTGCCGCCCACGCCGCGCCGCGCCCTGGTGCTGATCGACCCCTCCTACGAGCTGGTGCAGGACTACGGCAAGGTGGTGGCCAGCGTGCGCGACGCCGTGCAGCGCTTCGCCGAGGGCGTCTACATGGTCTGGTACCCGCAGGTCAGCCGGGTGGAGGCGGTGCAGCTGCCCAAGCGGCTGACGGCCCTGGCGCCCAAGGGCTGGCTGCATGTGCGCCTGACGGTGGCCCAGCCCGATGCCAAGGGCTTCGGCCTGGTGGGCAGCGGCGTGTTCATCCTGAACCCGCCCTGGACCCTGCACCAGGAACTGGCGGCCGAGCTGCCCTTCCTGGTGGACACGCTGGCCCAGTTCGACGACGCCAGCTACCTGCTGGAAGAACAGCCGGCCTGAATTCCGGCGCCGCGGCGGGCCTCAGCCCATCGCCGACCAGCGGGCCCGCAGCCGGGCCACCCAGCCATTGCCGCGTGGCGCGGTGCCGCCCTGCGGATCGACCGGCGTGGCCGCGTCCGCAGGCGCCGCCTTGGCCGGGTCCGTCGCAGCCGGCTCGTCGTCGGTCAGACAGCTCAGCAACCCCTGGCGGTCCATCTCGGCCAGGAAGTCCTCGCACTCCGCCTCACCCACGTTGCTCAACGCGGACAGGCCCGACAGGCTCAGCGAACGCGACAGCAGCAGACTGGCCAGGCGCGGCAGGTAGCGGTGACGCACCAGGCTGCCCGGCGCGGGCCAGCGGCGCAGCCGGTACAGATGGCGTCCGGCCCGCCAGGCCCCCCGGCCGCCCGGGGCGATCGGGGCGAGCGTCCCCGGCGAGCTCGCCGGCACGGTGGGCCTCGCAGGCCCCTCAGCCGGGGACACCGCCGCATCCGTGGGCCGGACGAGGGCAGGAGGCGACTCCGGTGGCCGGGGCCGATGCCAGGAGGGTGCCCCCGCCTGACGACGGCGCGCCGGCTGCCTGCGCTCCACGTCGCGCAGCAGCGCCAGCAGGGCCGCGGCCTCGAAGGGCTCGCGCAATGAACACCCCTGCCCCACGCCGGGCGCAGCCGCCTGCTCGGCGCCATCCACCCAGACCAGACGCACCGGCGGCACGACCGGCGGCATGGGCACGCCCCGGGGCAGCAGCACCACGTCGGCCTCTTCCGCAGGGCCCAGCACCCAGGTGTCGGCCGTGCCGCCCGCCAAGTGCGCCAGCGCCTGGCGCAACTGCGCCAGGGCGAGGTTGGACAGCAGGTGTCCCGCCAGCACCCGGTAGCGGGGCTGGGGGCTCGGCGAGGGCGAGAGCAAGGCGTTCATTCGGCCAGCAGGCTCCGGTGGACCAGGGCCCCCAGCACGGCGCCGCCCAACGGTGCGGCAACGAACAGCCAAAGCTGCTGCAGGGCCCAGGGCTCGGCGAACAGGGCCACGCCGAAGGAGCGGGCCGGGTTCACCGAGGTGTTGGTGACGGGGATGCTGATCAGGTGGATCAGGGTCAGCGCCAGACCGATCGCGATCGGCGCAAAGCCCGCCGGCGCGCGCTCGCTGGTGGCGCCCAGGATGACGATGAGAAAGACCGCGGTCATCAGCACCTCGGTCAGGGCCGCGGCCGCCAGGCCATAGCCGCCGGGGGAGTGCTCACCGTAGCCGTTGGAAGCAAAGCCGCCCAGCGTCACGCCGGCCTTGCCGGTGGCGATGGCATAGAGCGCCGCGCCGGCCAGGGCCGCGCCCAGCAGCTGGGCCAGCACATAGGGCAGCAGCCGGCCGGTGGGCAGGCGGCCGGCCACCCACAGGCCCAGCGACACCGCCGGGTTGAAATGCCCACCCGAGACGTGGCCCACCGCGTAGGCCATGGTCAGCACGGTCAGGCCGAAGGCCAGGGCCACGCCGGTAAAGCCGATGCCCAGGCCCGGAAAGGCCGCGGCCAGCACGGCACTGCCGCAGCCGCCCAGCACCAGCCAGAAGGTGCCCAGGCATTCAGCCGCCAGCGCTTTGGAAAGTGAATTCATCGCAGTCCCCGCTCCGAGGTGTTGAAAGAGCCGGCAGCCTAGGAAGGCGCGCTGGCGGGGGCCATCCCCCAAGCCGACGCGGCGTGATCGATGTCACCATGGCGAACCTCTCCCAGAGACAAACTGCAACAGAGATGAGAACTCCGCACATCCCCCAGACGCAGGACGGCGGCCCGCTGAGCGGCCTCAAGGTGATCGAGCTGGGCCAGTTGATCGCCGGTCCGTTTGCCGGCAAGACCCTGGGCGACTTCGGGGCCCAGGTCATCAAGGTGGAGCCGCCGGGCACCGGCGACCCGCTGCGCCAGTGGCGGGTGGTGCAGGACGGCACCAGCGTCTGGTGGCAGGTGCAGAGCCGCAACAAGCACAGCGTGGTGCTGGACCTGCGCACCGACGAGGGCCGGGCCGAGGTGCGCCGCCTGATCGACGAGGCGGACGTGCTGATCGAGAACTTCAAGCCCGGCACGCTGGAGAAATGGGGCATGGGCTACGAGGCCCTGGCGGCCCGCAACCCCGGGCTGATCATGCTGCGCATCAGCGGCTACGGGCAGGACGGCCCCTACCGCGACCTGCCGGGCTTTGCCGTGGTGGCCGAGGCCATGGGCGGCCTGCGCCACCTGATGGGCGAGCCCGGCCGCCCGCCGGTGCGCGCCGGCGTCAGCCTGGGCGACACCCTGGCCGCGCTGCACGGCGTCATCGGCGTGCTGCTGGCCCTGCAGGCCCGCGCCAAGTCCGTCAGCCCCGAGGCGCCCAAGGGCCGCGGCCAGGTGGTGGACGTGGCCCTCTACGAAGCCGTCTTCAACTGCATGGAAAGCCTGCTGCCCGAGTACAGCGCGGCCGGCGTGGTGCGCCAGCCCGCCGGCTCGGCGCTGCCGGGCATCGCCCCCAGCAACGCCTACCGCTGCGCCGACGGCCAGGTCGTCATCGGCGGCAACGGCGACAGCATCTACAAGCGCCTGATGGCGGCCATCGGCCGCGACGACCTGGGCGATGCCCCCGACCTGGCGCACAACGCCGGCCGCGCCGCCCGGGTGGACGAGATCGACGCGGCCATCACCGCCTGGACGGTGCAGCGCCCGGTGGCCGAGGTGGTGGCCACGCTGCAGACAGTGAGCGTGCCGGTGGGCCGCATCTACACGGTGCAGGACATCGCCGAGGACCCGCACTACCGGGCCCGCGGCATGATCGAGCGCATCGTCACCGCCACCGGCCAGGTGCTGGAGGTGCCGGGCATCGTGCCCAAGCTCTCGGCCACGCCGGGGGCCATCCGCACACTGGCGCCGGGGTTGGGGGAGACGGATCCGCCGGCGGCCCGGCGACCGGAGCAGGGATACTCGGCCTGAGCGATGCGGCCCGGTCGATGCAGCCGGGTGCCGCACGCCGTCCCAGCCCTCCCCTGCTTCAGCGTTCCACCCATGTCCCTGTTCACCGCTCTGCCCGCCCGCCCCCGCAGCGCAGGCCAGGCCCTGGTGCTCGCCCTGGCCCTGGCCGGCCTCCAGGCCTGGGCGGCCCCCTCACCCACCCCAGCCGCACCGCCCGCCCCGGTGGCGGCACCGCTGCCGCCGGCGCTGCCCGCGGTCGCGGCCGCCGCCTGGCCCGCCCCGCTGAGCCTGGAGGTGGACGCCACCGACCTGGCCCACCGGGTGCTGCAGGCCCGGCTGCTGCTGCCGGTGACACCGTCGGAGGCACCGCGCGAGCTGACGCTGCTGTACCCGCGCTTCCTGCCCGGGGCCCACGGGCCCTATGGCGATGTGAGCCGGCTGGCCGGGCTGATGGTCAGCGCCGGCGGCCGGCCTGTGGCCTGGCAGCGCGACACGGTGGACCCCCACGCCTACCGGGTGCAGGTGCCCGCAGGGGTGGACCAGCTGGAGCTGCGCCTGCAGTACATCGCCCCGGCGCGGCGCAGCAGCGAGCGCATCTCCATCACCCGCAGCCTGCTGAACGTGGAATGGGAGACGGTGCTGCTCTACCCGGCCGGCACCGCCGCCAGCGGCGTGCGGGTGCAGACCCGGCTGAAGCTGCCCCCGGGCTGGCAGGCCGCCACCGCGCTGCGCGGGCCCGACGGCCAGGCCCCGGCCGCGGCCGATGCCCAGGGCTGGTGGAGCTTCGGCGAGACCTCGCTGGAGACGCTGATCGACTCGCCGCTGTTCGCTGGCGCGGTCCTGCGCCGGGTGGCGCTGGACGCCCCGGGCACGGCCGCCCCGGTCACGCTCAACCTGCTGGCCGACGAGGCCGCGGCGGTGGCGGCCACGCCGGCCCAGCTGGAGGCCCACCGCGCCCTGGTGCGCCAGGCCGACCGGCTGTTCGGCAGCCGCCCCTACCGGCATTACGACTTCCTGCTGGCCATCTCCGACGAGTTCGGCGGCATCGGCCTGGAACACCACGAGTCCAGCGAGAACGGGGTGGAGGCCAGCTACTTCACCGACGACTGGGACCGCGCCGTGCGCGCCCGCGAGCTGCTGCCGCACGAATACGTCCACGCCTGGAACGGCAAGTTCCGCCGGCCCGACGACCTCTGGACGGCCAACTACAACCAGCCCATGCGCAACAGCCTGCTGTGGGTGTACGAGGGCTTGACCCAGTACTGGGGCCATGTGCTGACGGCGCGGGCGGGCCTGTCCACGCCGGAGCAGGCGCGCGACCGCCTGGCCTGGGTGGCGGCCGAGCTGCAGGCGCGCAGCGGCCGCGCCTGGCGCAACCTGCAGGACACCACGCTGGACCCGACCGTCGGCCCGGGCCACAGCGCCGAGTGGGAGGACTGGCAGCGCAGCACCGACTACTACGACGAGGGCCTCTTGCTGTGGCTGGACGTGGACACGCTGATCCGCGAGAAGAGCCGTCAGCAGCACTCGCTGGACGACGTCGCCCGCGCCTTCTTCGGCGCGCCGCATGCCACGAATGCGGACGGCAGCCCCCGCCCGGCGGTCTACGACTTCGACGCCCTGGTGCAGGCCCTGAACGCGGTGCAGCCGCACGACTGGGCCGGCTTCTTCCGCGACTGGCTGGACGGCCACGACGGCCGCCAGCTGCTGGACGGCATCGAGCGGGGCGGCTGGCGCCTGGTCTGGTCCACGGAAGAAAGCCGCTTTGCCCAGAACGAACGCGGCTGGAGCGGCCCGGACGGCGACGAGCGCCCGCAGGACCTGGCCTTCTCGCTGGGCCTGCGGGTGACCAGCGACGGCAAGCTCGAGCAGGTCTTCTGGGACAGCCCGGCCTTCCGCGCCGGCCTGGCGCCAGGCATGACGCTGGTGGCCGTCAATGACCGGGCCTACAAGCCCGAGCGCCTGAGCGCCGCCGTGACGGCCAACCGCCAGGGCCAGGCCCCCATCCGCCTGCTGGTGCGCGACGGCGATCTGTTCCTGCAGCCGGTGATCGACTGGCAGGGCGGGCTGCGCTACCCGGTGCTGGAACGCCAGGCCGGCAAGCCCGACCGGCTGGACGCGGTCTACAAAGCCCGTTGAACGCCCGCTGAACGCCCGCTGAAGGCCCGGCGGACCGCGCCGGAGCGCGCGTCAGCCCAGGCCCATCATCGGGTCGCTGACGCTGTGCTGGCCGTTTTCCAGGCGGCCGGCGGCGCGGCGGCTCCAGCCCTCCAGCTGCTCGATGGTGAACTGCAGGTCGTACCAACCCTGGGAGCCGGCCAGGCCCGGGTTCCAGCTGACGCTGCCGCCCGGCGGCACCGAGAACAGCCAGGGCCCGTCGGTGCGGTAGGCCAGCGCGGTGATGCGCACGGTGGCCGCCACGCTGCCCAGGTTCTGCAGCGTGACCTGCAGGATCTTGCCGCTGCTGGGCCGGGGCGCCACCCGAGCCTCCACCACCGGCGTGCTGGCGCGGCGGGCCAGGCTGCCCACGAAGGCCCGGTGCCAGCCATTGGGGCCCAGCACCCACAGGTCGTAGCGGCCGGCGCTGGCGCGCAGGTCCCAGCGGCCCTGCAGGCGCTGGCCGGCGCCCACGGTGTAGCGGCGCGGCTTGCGGTTCAGGTGCAGGCGGTCATAGACGTGGAACACCGCGCCCACGTCGCCCGCATTGACGAAGTCCAGCAGCAGGCCGTGGCCAGCGGCATCGGGCGTGGCGTCCGCCGCCAGGGCGTAGGGCAGCGCGCGCGAGGGCCGGGTGCCGGCCGGCTGCACCGGCAGGGTTTGCTGGTCCACGCCGGGCACCTTCACCTTGGGCATGGCCTCCTGCTGGGCGCGCAGCGCATCCACCGCCTCCTTGGTCAGCGCCGGCAGGCTGGGCAGGGGCTCGTTGTTCGGGTTGACGAAGTTGAAGGCCGAGCTCAGGTCGCCCGCCACGGTGCGGCGCCAGGCGCTGATGTTGGTCTCCACCACGCCAAAGCGCGACTCCAGGAAGCGGATCACCGAGGTGTGGTCGAAGACCTGGGAGTTGACCCAGCCGCCGCGGCTCCAGGGCGAGAGCACCAGCATGGGCACGCGCGGGCCCAGGCCGTAGACGCCGCCGTCCGGCTTGGGCTGGCCGCTGGTGCCGGCCGGCGCCGGGTGGGTGAAGCGCTCGGCGCTCACATCGCAGGTGCTGGCCCCGGCCTCGCTGCCGTCGCGGTTGAGCGAGGGCGCAGCCGGCGGCGGCAGGTGGTCGAAGAAGCCGTCGTTCTCGTCGAACATCACCAGCAGCACCGTCTTGCTCCAGACGGCCGGGTTGGCGGTCAGGGCGTTGAGCGTCTGCTCCACATACCAGGCACCCTGGGCCGGGCAGGAGGGGCCGGGGTGCTCGCTGTAGGTGGCCGGCGCCACCACCCAGGACACCTGGGGCAGCGTGCCGGCGGCGATGTCGTCGCGCAGGGCCTGCAGGAAGCCGCCGTCGGGCATGGTGTTGGCAATGCCCTTGCCCAACGGGTTCAGGCTGTCCATCGCGGCGGCATAGGGCAGGTAGGGCGAGCCGTCGGCGTTGTTGCCGATGTCCAGGTTGGCCTGGCGGAACTTCACGAAGCCCGCCAGCGGGTTGTCGGTGAAGTTGTCCGGCATGTTCTGGTAGATCTTCCAGCGCACGCCCGCGGCCTGCAGGCGCTCGGCATAGGCCGTCCAGGTGTAGCCGGTGGTGGGCGCATCCATGCCGTCCCACTCGTTGACCACCGCGGCCACGCCGGCGGCGCTGGCGCCGTTGCTGCCGGTCCACAGGAACAGACGGTTGGGGTTGGTGCCACCGGTCAGGCTGCAGTGGTAGGCGTCGCAGACGGTGAAGGCATTGGCCAGGGCGAACTGGAAGGGCAGCTCGGCCTCGGTGTAGTAGCCCATGGACGTGTTGGTCTTGAACAGCGGCCAGTGGGTCATGCGGCCGTGGTCCCAGGCGAACTGCGCATCGTGCCAGGAGTGCGGCGTGCCGCCGGCGCGCTGGGCGTTGCCGGCGCTGCTGTCCAGGTGGTAGGGCAGCACGGTGCGCGCGCCGTTGCTCTGCTGCCAGACGCTCTGCCCGTCGGGCAGCGGGATGGTGAAGCGGTCGCCGAAGCCGCGCACGCCCGGCAGCGTGCCGAAGTAGTGGTCGAAGCTGCGGTTCTCCTGCATCAGGATGACCACATGGGCCACGTCCTGGATGCTCTTGGCCACGTTGTGGGCCGGAATGGCCAGCGCGCGGGCGATGGCGGGCGGCAGGGCGGCGGTGCCGGCCGCGGCAGCGGCGCCCTGCAGAAACTGGCGGCGATCGACGGTGCTCATGGTGTTCCTCCCCAAGGGCCGGTGGCGATGCGAATCAGCTTGCCCGCGGCGCGCGTCAGTTTCGTGGCATGCCGGGGTGGCCCGGGGCTTCAAACAGGGGATGCCGCCGCCGGGCCGGCGCCGCCAACCCGCAGCCGCTACAGTCAACCACCGCCGCCCGCCACCGCACGATGTCCGCTCCCCCCTCCAGCCAGTTCGCCCTGCTGCGCCAGCGCCGCTTCGCCCCCTTCTTCTGGACCCAGTTCCTGGGGGCGATGAACGACAACGTGCTGAAGTTCGCCTTCACGGTGCTGGTGACCTACCGGCTGTCGGTGGACTGGCTGCCGCCGGCCCTGGCCGGGCTGGCCATCGGCGCGGTGTTCATCCTGCCCTTCCTGCTGTTCTCGGCCACCGCCGGCCAGCTGGCCGACCTGCTGGACAAGGCCCGCGTGATGCGCATGGTGAAGAACCTGGAGCTGGCCATCATGGCGCTGGCGGCCTGGGGCCTGTGGCAGGGCTGGATCGCGCTGCTGCTGGGCTGCATCTTCCTGATGGGCCTGCACAGCACGGTGTTCGGCCCGGTGAAGTACGCCTACCTGCCCCAGCACCTGGGCGAGCGCGAGCTGACCGGCGGCAACGGCCTGGTGGAGATGGGCACCTTCGTGGCCATCCTGCTGGGCAATGTGCTGGGCGGGGTGCTGGCCGGCCTGCCCGAGGGCAGCGTGCCCAGCAGCGTGCAGGCCGTGGGCCTGGCCGGCCTGCTGCTGGCGGCGCTGGGCCGCTGGACGGTGCAGGGCGTGCCGCCCAGCCCGCCAGATGCACCCGGCCTGCGGCTGAACTTCAACCCCTTCTCCGAGACCTGGCGCAACCTGCAGCTGGCGCGCCAGCAGCCCACGGTCTTTCGCACCCTGCTGGGCATCTCCTGGCTGTGGTTCTTCGGCGCGGTCTTCCTGTCGCAGTTCCCGGCCTATGCCAAGGAGGTGCTGCACGGCGACGAACACGTGGCCTCGCTGCTGCTGGTGGTGTTCTCGGTGGGCGTGGGCACCGGCTCGCTGCTGTGCGAGCGCCTGAGCCGCCACCATGTGGAGATCGGCCTGGTGCCGCTGGGCGCGCTGGGCATGGCGGTGTTCGCCGGCGCCCTGGCCTGGACCTCCGGCCTGGAACCCGCCGCCGCCCAGCGCTGGACGCTGGGGGCCTTCCTGGCCCAGCCGGGCCACTGGCCGCTGCTGGCCGAGCTCTACCTGCTGTCGCTGTCGGCCGGCCTGTTCAGCGTGCCGATGTACGCGCTGGTGCAGTGGCGCTCGCCGCCCAGCCACCGCGCCCGCATCATCGCGGCCAACAACATCCTCAACGCGCTCTACATGATCGCCAGCGCGCTGATCGTCGGCGCCCTGCGTTCGGCCGGCCTGGGCATCCCCGGCGTTTTCGGCCTGCTGGCCCTGGCCAACGTGGCCGCTGCGGGCGCCCTGTTCACGCTGGAGCCGGCCTATGCGCAGCGTTGCCGCGCCTGGCTGGGACGCAGCGGGAGCAAGCCGGCCTAAAATTGGGGATTCCCCGTCGGCTTCAACGAGAACACACCGTGTCCGCCACCATCCTGCAACAACTCCCCACCGGCGTGCGCGTCGGCATCGCCTTCTCCGGTGGCCTGGACACCAGCGCCGCCGTGCACTGGATGCGCTCCAAGGGCGCCGTGCCCTGCGCCTACACCGCCAACCTGGGCCAGCCCGACGAGAGCGACTACGAGGAAATCCCGCGCAAGGCCAAGGCCTACGGCGCCGACATCGCCCGCCTGATCGACTGCCGCACGCAGCTGGTGGCCGAGGGCATCGCCGCCATCCAGTCCGGGGCCTTCCACATCAGCACCGGCGGCGCGACCTACTTCAACACCACCCCGCTGGGCCGCGCCGTGACCGGCACCATGCTGGTGGCGGCGATGAAGGAAGACGGCGTCAACATCTGGGGCGACGGCTCGACCTACAAGGGCAACGACATCGAGCGCTTCTACCGCTACGGCCTGCTGGTCAACCCCGCGCTGAAGATCTACAAGCCCTGGCTGGACCAGCGCTTCATCGACGAGCTGGGCGGCCGCAAGGAGATGAGCGAGTACCTCATCGCCAACGGCTTCGACTACAAGATGAGCGTGGAGAAGGCCTACTCGACCGACTCCAACATGCTGGGCGCCACCCACGAGGCCAAGGACCTGGAGTTCCTCAACGCCGGCATGCACATCGTCAAGCCCATCATGGGCGTGGCCTTCTGGAAGCCCGAGGTCGAGGTCAAGGCTGAAACGGTCAGCGTGCGCTTCGAGGAAGGCGTGCCGGTGGCCCTGAACGGCCAGACATTCGCCAACGCCGTGGCCCTGTTCGAAGAGGCCAACAAGATCGGCGGCCGCCACGGCCTGGGCATGTGCGACCAGATCGAGAACCGCATCATCGAGGCCAAGAGCCGCGGCATCTACGAAGCCCCGGGCATGGCGCTGCTGCACATCGCCTACGAGCGCCTGGTGACCGGCATCCACAACGAGGATTCCATCGAGCAGTACCGCATGAACGGCCGCAAGCTCGGCCGCCTGCTATACCAGGGCCGCTGGTTCGACCCGCAGTGCATGATGCTGCGCGAATCGGCCCAGCGCTGGATCGCCCGCGCCGTGACCGGCGAGGTGACCCTGGAGCTGCGCCGCGGCAACGACTACTCGATCATGAACACCGAGAGCCCCAACCTGACCTATGCGCCGGAACGCCTGAGCATGGAGAAGGTGGAGAACGCCGCCTTCACGCCGGCCGACCGCATCGGCCAGCTGACGATGCGCAACCTGGACATCGCCGACACCCGCGAGAAGTTGGGCATCTACAGCGACGCCGGCCTGCTGGGCCGCCCGGACAGCAGCATCGGCCTGATCACCGCGCCCGACAAGGCCTGATCAGCGCACACGGTTGACAGCGGTTGTGTCCGGCCTCGGCCGGCCCACCGCCTTCCGGGGCCCCTTCGTGGGGCCCTTTTTTTCGCCTGATCAGGGCCTGGGCCCTCGGCGCAGGCGCGCGCGCAGCGCGCGGGCCAGGCGCCACGGGGCGCTGGCCCGCACCCGCGCCAGCAGGGCCTCCTTCCAGGGCACCCAGCGGCCGTGCAGGCGGGCGAACCAGGCCAGGCGCATCAGGGCCGGCTGGGTCAGCGTGAAGAGCCGCGCCACCACCGCGGTGCCGCCCAGCTTGGCCGCCAGGATCACCGCCAGGCCCAGCAGCGCATGGCCGCGGCTGACGGCCCACAGCGCCAGCAGCTTGATGGGCAGCAGGGCCAACGTGGGCAGGGCGAACAGCGCCAGCGCGCCATAGGGCGGCAGGCGCCGCACCCAGGCTTCCAGTTGCCGAAAGCCCGGCCAGGCGCCGACCCAGGCCAGCAGGCGCTGCAGCGGCTCCCAACCCCATTCCTCGAACAGGATGAGCAGCGCCAGCGGCCACTGCCACAGCGCGTGCAGCAGGGCCTTCAGACGGGCGCGCCAAGGGCTGCCGGACATGGGCGCTCGCCTCAGGCCGCCGGGACGGCCTCGGCTTGGGCCGGCAGCAGGCAGGCCGCCAGACCGGCCAGCCAGGCCTGCAGGGCCGGGCCGCGGCGCAGACGGCCGGTCACCGGCGTGCCCGCCTGGGGCGCGGGCAGGTGCTGGCGGCGCGCGGCCAGGCTGTCCTCGGGCAGCACCTGCCAGACGGGCACCGCGCGCTGGGCGCGCGGCAGGCGCAGGCGCTGCAGGCGGCGCTCGCGCTGGGCCTCGTCCCAGGGGCGGTCCAGGTGGACGATCAGGGGCAGGCGCGGCGCGGTGGGGATGCGCGGCTCGCTGCCGGGCAGGCCATCGGCCACCAGCAGCAGGCTGGGGCCCTCGGCGTCGCGGAAGCGGCGCAGCGCGGCGTCGGCCTCACGGTTGGCCGTGGGCAGCACCTGGGCCTGCCAGCCGGCCGCGGCCAGCCATTCGTTGAGCAACTCGGCCCAGGCGGGCATCTCCTCGGCGGCGTCGGCCTCGGCGAACAGCACCACGCGGGACAGGCCGCGGCCCAGAGCCTCGGCCAGCAGCTCGGGCAGGGCCACCAGCGCGGCCTCGCGCTCGGCCGCCTCGGCCTGGGCCAGCTGGGCCCGCAGCGCCAGCTGGTCGCTGTCGGACAGGAAGCCGCTGCGCTGCCAGCGCGCCAGCAGCGGCGTGGCGGCCGCCAGGGCCTGGGCATGGCGCTGGCGGGTCTCGTCGGGCCAGGCCACGGCGCGCTCCTCGGGCGCCCAGGCCGGCCACTGGTCGGCCACCTCGGCCCAGCCGCGCTGCAGCAGCAGCGGGCCCAGGGCGTCCGGGGTGGCCGCGGCCAGGCCCTGGGCCACTGCGCCGGTGCCCAGGCGGTCCAGCCGGCCCAGCCAGGCCTCGGCCTCGGCCGGGTGGGTCTGCAGGCCGTCCTCGCGCGCCAGCACCCACAGCCAGGGCGCGGCGGTGTCTTCTTCGGCCGGCAGAGCCAGCCAGCCGGAGCGCTGATCGACGATCAGCACGTCCAGGCCGGCCGGCAGCGGCTCGCCGGGGCGCAGCAGTTGCACCGAGGCGTCCGTGCTCAGCGGGGCCAGCAGGGCCTGCCAGCGGGCGCGCAGGGCCTCGTCGGCCTCGCCACGCAGGCGCACCGCCACCTGGCGGGCGCCGAAATGGCGCTGCACCAGCTGCCAGGCCAGGGCCAGCTCGCGCTCGGGCTCCAGGCCCTCGGCGTCGGCCAGCAGGCAGGCGCCGGCACAGGCGGCGAAGAAGGCGGCCTCGCGCTGGGCCGGGCGGGCCGGCAGCGGGCCGGCGGCGGCGCCCTCGAACTCGGCGGCTTCCAGGCCCTGCGGGAAGCAGGCTTCCAGGTGGGCGATGCGCTGGCGCAGGTCGCCCTTGAGCGCCAGTTGCGCCCAGACGGCCTCGTCCACGATCAGCCGATGACCGCAGCGGGCGGCCACCGCCACCAGCTCGTCCAGGGCCTCGGTCTCGTTCAGGGTGAGGCGGCCGTCGCGGTCCTGCCAGCGCGAGACGGCCTGGCGCAGCGTTTCGGGGCAGCCGCGGCCGGCCTCCCACTGCAGACGGCGGTCGGTCAGGCTCAGGCGGCTGGGGGTGGGCGGCTGCGGGGCGGGGGCCGGCGCGGGCGGGGCTTCGGCCACCGGGGCCGGCTCGCCGCCGAGCTCGGCACCGGCCTCCAGCTCGGGCTGGGCCTCGGCCGCCGGCGGCAGTGCCTCGGCGGCTTCCAGCACGGGCAGCGGCGTTTCAGCGGGCGCCGGCGCGGGCACAGGCACATCGGCCGTCGCGGGCTCGGAGCGCTCGGCAACGGCGGGCACCTCGGCCTCAGTCGACGTCACCGCCTCGGGTGCGGGGGCGGCCGGGCTGCGGCGGCGCGAGCGGCTGGATTTGCGGGCCGGCGGCTCGGTCGCCGGGGTCGCCTCGGGCTCGACCGCTGCTGGAACCGCTGCCACCGGCGCTGCGGCCGGCGTCTCGGTCTGCGCGTCGGCCGGGGCTGCAACGACCTCGGTCGTGGCGGGGCGCCGCTTGGCGGTCTTGCGAGCCGGTGCTCGCGGGGCGGCCGGCGCGGCCTGCGCCGGTGCCTCGGGCTCGGTCGACAGGACCTCGGCGGGCGCGGCCTTGGCGGCCGCCGCCGTCTTGCGGGGTTGGGCCGCCGCGCGCTTGCGGGCAGGCTTGGCGGCGGGGGCCACCGTTTCGGCGGATACCTCGGGGGCCGGGGTGGAGATGGGGGCGGGGGCCGCGTCCAGCGCGGCCGTCAGCGGCGCGTCGTCGGCCGGTGCGGCGGCGCGGCGGCGCCGGGAGGTGGTCGCCATGGGGCGAGAGCTTCCGTGGTTGGTCAGTGGGAGGCGCATCGCCCGGGGCCACAGGGGCCGGGCGATGGCCGGGTCGGCAGGAGGGGACGGGACGTCAGACGCCGCGAGCGCGGTCGGTGGCGAACTGCCGGCGGAATTCCTCGAAGCGGTCGGCGTCCAGCGCCTCGCGCACTTCGCGCATCAGGTTCAGGTAGTAGTGCAGGTTGTGAATGGTGGCCAGCATGGGGCCGAGCATTTCGCCGCAGCGGTCCAGGTGGTGCAGATAGGCCCGGCTGAAGCCGCCATTGCTGGCGTCGCCGGTGCAGGCGTAGCAGCTGCAGGTCTCGTCGATGGGCCGGTGGTCGCTCTTGTGGCGGGCGTTGCGGATCTTCAGGTCGCCGAAGCGGGTGAACAGGTGGCCGTTGCGCGCGTTGCGGGTGGGCATGACGCAGTCGAACATGTCCACGCCGCAGGCCACGCCGGCCACCAGGTCCTCGGGCGTGCCCACGCCCATCAGGTAGCGCGGCTTGTGTGCCGGCAGCCGGTGCGGGGTGTGGGCCATGATGCGCAGCATGTCCTCCTTGGGCTCGCCCACGCTGACGCCGCCGATGGCGTAGCCGGGCAGGTCCATCTCGACCAGGGCCTGCAGGGACTCTTCACGCAGGTGCTCGAACATGCCGCCCTGCACGATGCCGAACAGGGCGTTGGGGTTCTGCAGGCGCTCGAACTCGGCGATGCAGCGCTTGGCCCAGCGGCGGCTCAGCTCCATCGAGAAGCGGGCCTCCTTCTCGGTGGTGAGGTGGCCCTTGGTCTCGTAGGGCGTGCACTCGTCGAACTGCATCACGATGTCCGAGTTCAGCAAGGTCTGGATCTGCATGCTGACTTCGGGCGTGAGGAAGAGGCGGTCGCCGTTGACCGGCGAGGCGAACTTGACGCCCTCCTCGCTGATCTTGCGCATCTCGCCCAGGCTCCAGACCTGGAAGCCGCCGGAGTCGGTCAGGATGGGCTTGTCCCAGCGTTCGAAACCGTGCAGGCCGCCGAAGCTCTGCATCACGTCCAGGCCGGGGCGCATCCAGAGGTGGAAGGTGTTGCCCAGGATGATCTGCGCGCCCATGTCGTGCAGCGAACGCGGCAGCACACCCTTGACGGTGCCGTAGGTGCCCACGGGCATGAAGATCGGCGTTTGCACGACGCCGTGGTTCAGGGTCAGGCGGCCGCGGCGGGCCAGGCCGTCGGTCTTGAGCAGTTCGAACTGGAGCATGGGCCGGATTGTCGCCGAGCCGCGCGCCCCCGCGGCGGGTCCGCGGGGATGTGCGACAGTGGCGGATTGCACAGCTCCCGTGCTGCGTTTCGCCCCCCATGGCCTTCACCCTTGCCCACCCTGTCCACAGCGAGCTGCTGATCAAGAAAAGCCGTTTCATCGGCTGCGTCGAGCCCATGGCCGACCGCGCCGCGGCCCAGGCCCGGGTGGCCGCGCTGAAGGCCGAGCACCCCGCCGCCGCCCATGTCTGCTGGGCCCTGCTGGCCGGGGGCCAATCGGCCGCCAACGACGACGGCGAGCCCGGCGGCACGGCCGGCCGGCCGATGCTGGACGTGCTGCGCCACCAGGAACTGGAAGGCGTGCTGGCCACCGTGGTGCGCTACTTCGGCGGGGTGAAGCTGGGCGCCGGCGGGCTGGTGCGGGCCTACACCGACAGCGTGGCCCAGGCCCTGCTGCAGGCCGAGCGGGTGACCTTGCAGAAGCGGCTGACCCTGGCCTGCCAGGTGCCGTATGCGCTGGAGGGCCGCATCCGCCGGGCGCTGGAAGCCGCCGAAGCCCCGCTGCTGGGCGCCCAGCACGCCGCGCTGGTGCGGCTGGACTTCAGCGTGACGGAGGGCCAGCAGGCGGCGCTGGTGGCCCAGCTGGAGGAACTGGGCCAGGGCCAGCTGGGCTGGGTGGCCCACCCGGAAGAGGGCTGAACCCCGACCTCAGTGCGCGGCGCCCGGCTTGCGCTGGATGACCGTCGCCTTGCGGGCGTCCTCGGGGTAGAAGAAGTGCAACTCCCCCCGGCGCCAGGTGGCCAGCCACAGCATGTTGGCGCTGATGGCGTCGTGGTCGCTGGGCGAGAAGGGCTGGTCGTAGGTGGTCACCACGCCGCTGTAGGGCCGGTTCAGGTGCTCCAGCGCATTCTTGAGTGCCTCGCCCTCGGCGTGGCCCTGGGTCTGGAACAGCGCGCCCAGCATGAGGTAGACGGCGTCGTAGGACTGGGCGGCGGCCATCAGCGAGCCCAGCGGCTCCTTGCCGCGCAGGCGGTGCAGCCGGGCGATGAAGGAGGTCCGGCGCTCCAGCGTCGTGTCCGGCACGATGGTCTGGACCATGGCCGCACCTTCCAGTGCCTTGCCGCCCCGGTCCTCGGCCGAGCGCAGCGCCAGCGTCCAGGGCCCCAGCAGGTCGGCGTTGACGCCGGCCTCGGCACGCGACTGGGCCAGCATGCCCATTTCGGGGCCGACCGTGTAGGCGATGATGGCCTCGGCCCCCGCCGCTTTGGCCTCGCGCATCTGGGCCGTCAGGCTGGCGGTGCCCAGGTCGAAGCGGGCCACGTAGACCGGCTTCAGGCTCTTCTGGGCCAGGAAGCGCTCGACATCCTTCAGGCCGCCCTCGCCATAGCCGGTCTTGTCGGCGAAGACCGCCACCTTGTTCAGGCTGCGGCGCTGCACCTCGTCGACCAGGAAGGCGGCCTGCAGGGCGTCGCGCGGGGAGACGCGGAAGATGAAGCTGCTGGCCGGCGGGAACTGGGCGGTGAGCGCCGTCCCGGTGGCCACCGGGATCATCAGCAGGTGGTGGGCGTTCTGGAACACCTCCAGCGACTTGAGCGCCACCCCGGAGTTGCAGAAGCCGATGGTGAAGTCGGCTTTCTTGCCTTGCACCAGCTCCTCGGCGATCTTGCGGCCCTCGTCGGGATTGGACTTGTCGTCGCGCGCGACCAGCTCCAGCGGGCGGCCCAGGTAACCGCCGGCCTGGTTGACCTCGCTGACGGCCAGCTCGGCCCCCAGCCGCGCGGCGGTGCCGAAGTCGGCCGAGCCGCCGGTGAAGGGGCAGATGAAGCCGACCCGGATCGGCGCAGGGCCCTCCGAGGGGGCGGCGGCCCAGGCGGGGGCTCCCAACAGCAGGCCCGCCAGGGCCCACACCAGCTTGCGTCGCATCGTCTTGTCTCCTGTGCCGGGCCGCCCTCACAGGACGCGCCTCTTGTCGAGCGCGATGATGGCATGGCCGCGTGTCACGATCCTGACGCGGCGCAAGACGCTTCGGCGCCACGGCGCCCCGGGCCGGATCAGTCCGCGTCGTCCAGCGACAGGATCCAGCGCACCACCAGGCGGGCATCGTCCTCGCTGATGGCGATGCGGTTGGCCGGCATGGCCAGGCCAGTGACCTGGTACTTCCAGTGCGGGTCGTAGGGGTTGGAGCCGCCCAGCACGGCGCGGGTCAGGCGCTCCAGGGCGCCGCCGTCATGGCGGTACTTGGTGGCCACGTTGCGCCAGGCCGGGGCGATGGGGGGACGGGCCGCGGGCGTCGTGGCGGCGGATTGGTCATCGTCCTCGTCCTCGTCGGTGGGCCGGGGGTCGATCTGGTGGCAGCCGAAGCAGCCGGCCCCCTGGGCGATGCGCTCGGCCCGCGCCCCGTCGACCGCCGGGGCGGCCGCCTGGGCGGCACCCGCCGCCAGCAGCGCCAGCACGGGCCACAGACGCAGGGGGGCGGAAGGGGTGAACGGGAAGGCGGCGCGGGCGATCATGGCAGGGGCAGGAAGCAGTGGTCAGACGCTAGCTTACCTGCCCGGCGGCGGCGGCGCGCTCAGCGCCGGTCCAGCAGCATGGCGTCGCCGTAGCTGAAGAAGCGGTAGCGCGCCTCGATGGCGTGACGGTAGAGCGCCATGATGTGGTCGTGGCCGGCAAAGGCGCTCACCAGCATCATCAGCGTGCTCTTGGGCAGGTGGAAGTTGGTCACCAGCCGGTCCACCACCCGGAAGCGGAAGCCCGGGGTGATGAAGATGTCGGTCTCGCCGTGGCAGGCCCGGTCCAGGCCCTCGCGGCTGCCGGTTTGCACCGCGGCCGATTCCAGGGCCCGCAGCGTGGTGGTGCCCACCGAGACGATGCGCCCGCCCGCGGCCCGGGTGCGGGCGATGGCGTCCACCGTGGCCTGCGGCACCTCGAACCACTCGCTGTGCATCTTGTGCTCGGCGATGTTCTCGGTGCGCACCGGCTGGAAGGTGCCGGCGCCCACGTGCAGGGTGACCTGGGTGCGCTCGATGCCGCGCGCGGCCAGCGCGGCCAGCACGCCTTCGTCAAAGTGCAGGGCGGCCGTGGGGGCGGCCACCGCGCCCGGGCGGGCGGCGAAGACGGTCTGGTAGCGGGTCTCGTCCTCCGGCGCGTCGTCGTGCGTGATGTAGGGCGGCAGCGGCACATGGCCGAAGGCCTCCAGCAGGGCGAAGGGGTCGCCCGGCACGCGCAGGTGGAACAGGGCGTTGTCCGGCCCGGCGCGGCCGATCACCTCGGCCTCGAAGCCTTCGCCGCGGTCGGTGCCCAGGCGCACGGTGCTGCCGGGCTTGGGCGACTTGCTGGCGCGCACATGGGCCAGCAGCTCACCGGGCCCGCCCGGCGGGGTGGGCAGCACGCGCTCGACCAGGGCTTCGACGCTGCCGCCGGTGGCCTTCTCGCCATGCAGGCGGGCCTTGAGCACCCGGGTGTCGTTGAAGACCAGCAGGTCGCCGGGCTGGAGCAGGCCGGGCAGTTCGCGGAAGACCCGGTCCACCGGGCGGTCGCCGCGGCCATCAAGCAGGCGGGCGGCGCTGCGCTCGGCGGCGGGCTGCTGCGCGATCAGTTCGGGAGGGAGGGGGAAATCAAAATCGGCCAGGGTGAAGGCCGAGGCACCCTGAGACGAGGGCGCGGGCGAGGGAGACACAGACATGGCTTGCAGGCTTGACCGGCCTTCAAGTGTTGGACAAGCGCGAATTGTCCCATGTGCGCCAAGCCCCTTCGGGGCCTGGGCCTCAGCCTGCGTGGGCGGCCGCGGCGGGCGTGGGGGTGGCCGGCGTGGCCGCCGCCGCGGCACTGGCGTCGGAGCGGTCCCAGGCCCAGGCCAGGGCCAGGGCCAGCAACAGCACCATCGACAACCAGAACATCAAGCGACCAAAGACCCGCAGCGCGGCGACCATGCACATCCATTTCTGCAGCGGCGCGTTCCATGTCCCGCTGTTGGGCTGTGGATTGTCACCGCAGGACATGCACCCAGGAGAGCACGACATCCCGCAAGGTGAAAAAAAGTGTCAGCGGCTGTGGCGGCCGGGCCGCATCCCGGCGCTGCGGCGAGAATTCCTGCATGCCTGACGCCCGCGCCACGGCCCGCTCTGCGCCTGCCGCCGCCCCTGCTGCTGCCCCGGCCACCGACAAATCCCGCTCGGGGCCGGCCCGCGCCCTGGAGCGCCTGGGCCTGACCACACCCCTGGCCCTGGCCCTGCACCTGCCCCTGCGCTACGAGGACGAGACCCGCCTGACCCCGCTGCGCGAGGGCCGGCTGGGCCTGCCGCTGCAGACCGAGGGCGTGGTGACCGAATCCAAGGTGGAGCTGCGCCCGCGCCGCCAGCTGGTGGTGCGGCTGCAGGACGACGCTGGCGATGAGCTGGTGCTGCGCTTCATCCACTTCTACCCCTCGCACCAGAAGACGCTGGCCCCCGGCGCGCGGGTGCGGGTGCGCGGCGAGCTGCGCGGCGGCTTCTTCGGCCGCGAGATGGTGCACCCCACCTTCAAGGCGGTGCAGGACGGCACGCCGCTGGCGGCCTCGCTCACCCCCGTTTATCCCAGCACCGCCCAGCTGCCGCAGGCCTATCTGCGCAAGGCGGTGGCCGCCGGCCTGGGCCGCGCGCCGCTGGACGAGGTGCTGCCCGCCGGCAGCGTGCCCGCGGGCCTGCCCACGCTGCGCGATGCGCTGCACTTCCTGCACCATCCGCCGCCCAAGGCCCAGCTGGCCACGCTGGAAGACCACAGCCACCCCGCCTGGCAGCGCCTGAAGTTCGAGGAGCTGCTGGCCCAGCAGCTCTCGCAGATGCAGTCGCGCCGCGAGCGGGCCCTGCTGGCCGCCCCCGCCCTGCCCGCCCGGCCCGGCGGTCTGCACGAGCGCTTGCTGGCCCAGCTGCCCTGGGGCCTGACCCGGGCCCAGCACCGGGTGTGCGAGGAGATTGCCACCGACCTGGCCCAGCCCCAGCCCATGCACCGCCTGCTGCAGGGCGATGTGGGCGCGGGCAAGACGGTGGTGGCCGCGCTGTGCGCCGCCATCGCCATGGACCAGGGCTGGCAGTGCGCGCTGATGGCGCCCACCGAGATCCTGGCCGAACAGCACTTTGCCAAGCTGGTGCAGTGGCTGGAGCCGCTGGGCATCACCGTGGCCTGGCTGACCGGCAGCCGCAAGGGCAAGGCGCGCCAGGCCATGCTGGCCAAGGTGGCCAGCGGCGAGGCCCTGCTGGTGGTGGGCACGCACGCGGTGATCCAGGACGACGTGGTGTTCTCCAAGCTGGGCCTGGCCATCGTGGACGAGCAGCACCGCTTCGGCGTGGCGCAACGGCTGGAGCTGCGGCGCAAGCTGCGCGCGCAGACCGACGACGGCCGGCCGCTGGAGCCGCACCTGCTGATGATGAGCGCCACGCCCATCCCGCGCACCCTGGCCATGACCTACTACGCCGACCTGGAGGTCTCCACCATCGACGAGCTGCCGCCCGGGCGCACACCCATCGTCACCAAGGTGTTCGCCGACAGCCGGCGCCACGAGGTGATGGAGCGCATCGGCGAGGAGGTGGCGCGCGGCCGGCAGGTCTACTGGGTCTGCCCGCTGATCGAGGAAAGCGAGAACGACGACAACAGCCGCGGCACGCCGCTGTCGGAGCTGAGCAATGCCACCGCCACCCGCGAGGACCTGGCCCAGGCCCTGCCCGGCGTGGAGGTGGGCCTGCTGCACGGGCGCATGCCGCCGGCCGAGAAGGCCGCGGTGATGGCGCGCTTCTCGGCCGGCGCGCTGCAGGTGCTGGTGGCCACCACGGTGATCGAGGTGGGCGTGGATGTGCCCAATGCCAGCCTGATGGTGATCGAGCATGCCGAGCGCTTCGGCCTGGCCCAGCTGCACCAGCTGCGCGGCCGGGTGGGCCGCGGCAGCGTGGCCAGCGTCTGCGTGCTGCTCTACGGCACGCCGCTGTCGGACAGCGGCAAGCAGCGCCTGAAGGCCATGGTGGAGACCACCGACGGCTTCGAGATCGCCCGGCGCGACCTGGAGATCCGCGGCCCCGGCGAGTTCATGGGCGCACGCCAGTCGGGCGACGCCCTGTTGCGTTTTGCCGACCTGGCCGAAGACGCACCGCTGCTGGCGCGCGCGCGCAGCCTGGCCAGCCAGCTGCTGGACCGCCACCCGGCCGCCGCACGGGCCCAGGTGGCGCGCTGGCTGGGGCAAAAGGCCGAGTTCCTGAAAGCCTGAGACCCCGGAACCCGCCCCCGGCCCCGGCCCCGGATAGGGGGGAGGGTTTCCACCGAACTCCGGTTACCGCCCCTCACACCTCCCTGTCATGTCTGACAGGTATCCCCCAAATTGGGGGATACCTGGGCCCTGTCACGCCTCTGACACTCCGCTTCGGCCCGCCCCCGTGATCCGGGGATCGGCGCCGAAGCACACAACACAACCCACACCCACCCACAAGGACATTCACTCCATGAAGACCTTTGCACTGCGCGCCGTGGCCGCCGCCGCTCTGGCGCTGTCGCTGGGCGCTCCCGCCTTCGCAGCCGCCCCGTCCGCCGATCACCCGGCCGTCCAGCGCGCCCTGGCCCACCTGGGCGGCGTGGCCTTCCAGAAGGCCCACGGCACCGGCCGCGACGGCTTCGTCGCCCGCGATCTGGTGGTCGACGCCGACGGTGCCGAACATGTGCGCTTTGACCGCACCTTCGCCGGCCTGCGGGTGATCGGCGGCGACCTGGTGGTGCACAGCCGTGGCGACGGCAGCTTCCGCGGCGTCAGCCAGACCCTGCGCGACCTGATCCAGATCGACCTGAAGCCGGTGGTGTTCGCCCAGGCCGCCCAGCGTGAAGCCCTGGCCCAGTTCGGCGCCAAGAACGGCGCCGTGCAATCGGCCGAACTGGTGGTGTATGCCCGCGAGGGCAAGCCCCAGCTGGCCTGGGACGTGCGCGTCAACGGCGTGCGCGAGGATGGCACCCCCAGCGAGGCCCACCTGATCGTGGCCGCGACCGACAAGGTGCTGCTGGACCGCTGGGACGACATCCAGACCATCGACGACGTGGGCACCGGCAAGACCCTGTACTCGGGCAACGTGAGCCTGCACGACCAGCTCAGCGGCTCGACCTACACCCTCAAGGACAGCACCCGCGGCAACCACTACGTGGTGTCGATGAACAACGGTACCAGCACCGAGACGACCTACACCGCCACCGACAACATCTGGGGCAACAACGCCGAGTCCAGCAGCGAGACCGTCGCCGCCGACGCCGCCTACGGTCAGAACATGACCTGGGACTACTACCTGAACACCTTCGGCCGCAACGGCATCGCCAACGACGGCGCCGGTGCCCGCTCGCGCGTGCACTACAGCAGCAACTACGACAACGCCTACTGGAGCGACAGCTGCTTCTGCATGACCTACGGCGACGGCAGCACCCTGAACCCGCTGGTGTCGCTGGACGTGGCCGGCCACGAGATGACCCACGGCGTGACCTCGCGCACCGCCAACCTGACCTACTCGCGTGAGTCCGGCGGCCTGAACGAGGCGACCTCGGACATCATGGGCACGATGGTGGAGTACTACGCCAACAACGCCAGCGACACGCCCGACTACCTGATCGGCGAGGAGCTCTACAACACCACCGGCAAGGCGCTGCGCTACATGTACCAGCCCAGCAAGGACGGCGCCTCGGCCGACTGCTGGTACACCGGTCTGAAGCGTCTGGACGTGCACTACTCCTCCGGCCCGGCCAACCACTTCTACTACATGCTGGCCGAAGGCACGACCGCGGGCTCCCCGTCCAAGACCTGCAAGAGCGGCAACACCAAGACCGCCACCGGCACCGGCACCCTGGTGGGCATCGGCCGCGACAAGGCCGCCAAGATCTGGTACCGCGCGCTGACCGTCTACATGACTTCCAGCACCAACTACGCGGCCGCCCGCGCCGCCACCATCAGCGCCGCCACCGACCTCTACGGCGCCGCCTCGACCGAAGTGGCCGCCGTCAAGGCCGCCTGGTCGGCCATCCTGGTCAACTGAGGTCGGCAGCGCCCGCCCCGCGTCGGACCCACCGGTCCGACGCCCTGCAGCCCGTGCTCCGCAGCGATGCGGACACGGGCTGTTTCTCTTGACCTGCGGTCATGCTGCTGCAAGGGTTCTCCGCACCCCCTGTGGTAGGGATGGCCCGACCCCAGGGGGGGGAACACACTGTTTTGTGCGCCTGCCACGAGCGGGCGACCGGCTTCCGCCCGCTCCTGCGTCGAGCGCTGCGGCCCCTCTTTCCTCACTCACATCCACACCATGAAACCCACCGCCCTGCACCTGGCCGCCCTGGCCGCCCTGACCATGGCCCTGGCTCCTGCCGCCCAGGCAGCCCGTCCCGCCGCCGACAGCCCCGCCGTGGCCCGTGCCCTGGCCCACCTGAAGTCGCAGTCCGGCCTGGTGGCCGGCCAGGACGGCTTCGTCGCGCGTGACCTGGTGGTCGATGCCGACGGCAGCGAGCATGTGCGCTTCGACCGCACCTTCCGCGGCCTGCGTGTGCTGGGTGGTGACCTGGTGGTGCACGGCGATGCCCGTGGCGCCCTGCACGGCATGAGCCGCAGCTTCGACGGCGCCCTGTCGCTGTCGACCCAGCCCAAGCTGAGCGGCGACGGTGCCGCCAGCTTCGCCAAGGGCCGCTTCGAACATGCCGGCGCCAAGGTCGAGAGCAAGGAGCTGGTGGTCTTCGCCCGCCACGGCCAGCCGCAGCTGGCCTGGGAAGTGCTGGTGACCGGCACCCGTGCCGACCAGACCCCGAGCCGCATGCACTTCATCGTCAGCGCCGCCAGCAAGACCCTGCTGGACCGCTGGGACGAGATCGAGAACACCGATGCCCTGGTCACCGGCAAGACCCTGTTCAGCGGCACCGAGACCCTGCATGCCGACAAGAACTCGCGTGGCGTCTACACCCTGGTGGACGCGACCCGCGGCGGCCACAAGGTGGTCAACATGAAGAACACCACCTACCGTCAGGTGGCGGTGAAGAGCTCGACGGCCACTTTCGGCAACGGCACCCTGAGCGACACCAACACGGTGGCCGCCGACGCGGCCTACGGCCAGAACGAGACCTGGGACTACTACAAGAACACCTTCGGCCGCAACGGCATCGCCGACGACGGCAACGGCGCCTACTCGCGCGTCCACTATGGCCGCAACTACGTCAACGCCTTCTGGAGCGACAGCTGCTTCTGCATGACCTACGGCGACGGCGACAACGGCAAGAACTACTACCCGCTGGTGGCCCTGGACGTGGCCGGCCACGAGATGACCCACGGCGTGACCTCGCGCACCGCCAACCTGACCTACTCGGGCGAATCCGGCGGCCTGAACGAGGCCACCTCGGACATCATGGGCACGATGGTGGAGTACTACGCCAACAACACCAATGACACCCCGGACTACCTGATCGGCGAGGAAATCTTCGTCCAGCCGGGCAACTACATCCGCAACATGGTGCAGCCCAGCACCGACGGCGCCTCCTCGGACTGCTGGTACTCCGGCGTGGGCAACCTGGACGTGCACTACTCCTCCGGCCCGGCCAACCACTTCTACTACATGCTGGCCGAAGGCACGAGCAACGGCTCGCCGTCCAAGACCTGCGTGAGCGGCAACACCAGGACCGCCACCGGCACCGGCAGCGTCACCGGCGTCGGCCGCGACAAGGCCGCCAAGATCTGGTACCGCGCGCTGACCGTCTACATGACTTCCAGCACCAACTACGCGGCCGCCCGCGCCGCCACCATCAGCGCCGCCACCGACCTGTACGGCTCGGCTTCGGCCGAGCTGGCCTCGGTCAAGGCCGCCTGGTCCGCCATCAATGTGAACTGAGTCCCGGACCTGTTCCCGGAGGGCCCCGCCCTCCGTTCTCGACGCCGCGGCCCATCCGCGGCGTTTTCTTTGGTGGCCGTGCGGTGCCCGGCCGGGATTGCACAATGCGGCCATGACCCTGACCGAACTGCGCTACATCGTTGCCGTCGCCCGCGAGCGGCATTTCGGCCGCGCGGCCGAGGCCTGCCACGTCTCCCAGCCGACCCTGTCGGTGGCCATCAAGAAGCTGGAGGAGGAGCTCGACGTCAAGATCTTCGAGCGCGGCAGCAACGAGGTGAGCCTGACCCCGCTGGGCGAGGCCATCGTGCGCCAGGCCCAGGGCGTGATCGAGCAGGCCCAGGGCATCCGCGAGATCGCCCAGCGCGGCAAGGACCCGCTGGCCGGCCCGCTGCGGCTGGGCATCATCTACACGATCGGGCCCTACCTTCTGCCGGAGCTGGTGCGCCATGCCATCGACATGACGCCCCAGATGCCGCTGATCCTGCAGGAGAACTTCACCGTCAAGCTGCTGGACATGCTGCGCACCGGCGAACTGGACTGCGCCATCATGGCCGAGCCCTTCCCCGACACCGGCCTGGCCATCGCGCCGCTGTACGACGAGCCCTTCCTGGTGGCCGTGCCCGCCCAGCACCCGCTGGCCCAGCGCAAGACCATCAGCTCCGAGGAGCTCAAGCGCGAGACCATGCTGCTGCTGGGCACCGGCCACTGCTTCCGCGACCATGTGCTGGAGGTCTGCCCCGAGTTCGCCCGCTTCTCCAGCGACACCGAGGGCATCAAGAAGAGCTTCGAGGGCTCCTCGCTGGAAACCATCAAGCACATGGTGGCCTCGGGCATGGGCGTGACCGTGGTGCCCCAGCTGTCCGTGCCGCGCGAGCCGCAGCCGCACCTCGTCTTCGTGCCCTTTGCGGCGCCGGTGCCCTCGCGCCGCGTGGTGCTGGCCTGGCGGCGCAGCTTCACCCGCTACGAGGCCATCGCCGCCCTGCGCAACGCCATCTACGCCTGCGAGCTGCCCGGCGTGGCACGCCTGACCGCCTGAGCCCTGGGCCGGGGGCTATCGCCGCCATCAAGCTATTGAATTGGATCGATTGATACGGTGTGACTATTCTTCTGCCCATGGCCCGCTTCGGGCCGATCCAGGAGAACCGCCATGCCCCGCATCCCCCGCCGCCCTTCCCCCATCGTGCCGACGATCCAAGTGTCCGGACACACCGCCCCGCTGAGCTGGCGCCAGGTGCTGGGCCTGGGGATCGCCATGGTCGGCAGCGGCCTGTGGCTGGTCCCGATGGTCCACGGCATGGCCGCCACCTGAGCGCAGAGGCGGCCGCGGCCCCACAATGAGGCCAGATCAACCCCGCCGCCCTGCCATGAGCGACTTCCCGAGCGACATTTACACCGAGCCCCGCGACATCGACCTGAACACGCTGGCCAACCTGGGACCCCTGGCCCCGATGGCCGGCATCTGGCAGGGCGAGCGCGGCCTGGACGTCAAACCCAAGGCCGAGGGCCCCAAGAAGCAGGCCTATGTGGAACGCATCGAGCTGCAGCCGATCGACCCGCAGACCAACGGTCCGCAGCTGCTCTACGGCCTGCGCTACCACACGCACATCACCAAGCCCGACCAGGTCAAGACCTACCACGAGCAGGTGGGCTACTGGCTGTGGGAACCGGCCACCGGCGCGGTGATCCACACCCTGACCATCCCGCGCGGCCAGACCGCTCTGGCCGGCGGCACGGCCGCGCCCGACGCCACCAGCTTCGAGCTGGTGGCCACCCAGGGCCTGGACACCTTCGGCATCTGCTCGGCCCCCTTCCTGGATGTGGCCTTCAAGACCACCGAGTTCCGCATCAAGGTGACGGTGAACGCCGACGGCAGCTGGGGCTACGAGGAAGACACGGTGCTGCAGATCCGCGGCCAGGCCGAGCCCTTCCACCACACCGACCGCAATCTGCTGCACAAGATCGGCGAGCCCACGCCCAACCCGCTGTGGCGGGCCCAGCTGGCGAAGGCTTGACACGGGCCGGATAATGGCGGGTTTCGCCCTCTGCCGAGCCCGCCATGTCCGCCGAACTCGCCGAACAGGTCCGCCGCCGCCGGACCTTCGCCATCATCTCCCACCCTGACGCGGGCAAGACCACGCTGACGGAAAAGCTGCTGCTGTTCTCCGGCGCGATCCAGATCGCCGGCTCGGTGAAGGCGCGCAAGGCCAGCCGGCACGCCACGTCGGACTGGATGGAGATCGAAAAGCAGCGCGGCATCTCGGTGGCCTCCTCCGTCATGCAGATGGAGTACCGCGACTGCACCATCAACCTGCTGGACACCCCGGGCCACCAGGACTTCTCGGAAGACACCTACCGCGTGCTGACGGCGGTGGACGCGGCGCTGATGGTGATCGATGCGGCCAACGGCGTGGAGCCGCAAACCCGGCGCCTGCTGCAGGTCTGCCGGGCCCGCAACACGCCCATCCTCACCTTCGTCAACAAGATGGACCGTGAGGTGAAGGACCCGCTGGCCCTGATGGACGAGATCGAGGCCGAGCTGGGCATGACGGTGGTGCCCTTCACCTGGCCGGTGGGCATGGCCAAGTTCTTCGGCGGCGTGCTGGACCTGCGCAAGGACCAGATGCGCGTGTTCTCGCCGGGCGAGGACCGCGTGGCCGGCACCGAGGAGATCATCGAGGGCATTGCCAACCCGGTGCTGTCCGAGCGCTTCGGCGACGTCTACGAGCAGGCCGCCGGCGAAATCGAGCTGGTGCGCGAAGCCGCGCCGGCCTTCGACGAGGCCGAGTTCCTGGCCGGCCGCCAGACGCCGATGTTCTTCGGCTCGGCCGTCAACAACTTCGGTGTGCAGGAGGTGCTGGACGCGCTGGTCGATCTGGCCCCGCCCCCGGGCCCGCGCCCGGCGATCCAGCGCACGGTGAACCCGGACGAGTCCAAGTTCACCGGTGTGGTCTTCAAGATCCAGGCCAACATGGACCCGGCGCACCGCGACCGCATCGCCTTCCTGCGCGTGGCCTCGGGCAAGTTCGAGCGCGGCATGAACATGAAGGTGGTGCGCAGCGGCAAGACCCTGCGGCCCAACACCGTGGTCACCTTCATGAGCCAGAAGCGCGAGCTGCTGGACGAGGCCTATGCCGGCGACATCATCGGCATCCCCAACCACGGCGTGCTGCAGCTGGGCGACACCCTGACCGAAGGCGAAACCCTGCAGTTCACCGGCCTGCCCTTCTTCGCCCCCGAGCTGTTCCGCTCGGTGGAAGTGGCCGACCCGCTCAAGACCAAGCAGCTGCGCGCCGGCCTGACCCAGCTGGGCGAGGAAGGCGCGATCCAGGTCTTCCGCCCCATGGCCGGCAGCGTGCTGCTGCTGGGCGCGGTCGGTCAGCTGCAGTTCGAGGTGGTGGCCCACCGCCTGGAGCACGAGTACGGCGTGAAGGCCCGCATCATGCCCGCGCGCTTCAACGTGGCCCGCTGGGTGACCTGCGACGAGGCCGACGGCGGCGAGAAGGAGCTCAAGCGCTTCATCGACGGCAACAGCCACCGCATGGCGCTGGACGCGGTGGATGCGCCCACGCTGCTGCTGGAGTACGCCGGCGAGCTGCGCGCCATCCAGGAGAACTGGCCGAAGATCAAGTTCCACGCCCTGCGCGAGCACGCGGGCCTGGTGTTCCAGCAGCGCATGGGGGACTGAGCCGCCTGACGGTGCGCGTCCGTTGGGGCCGCGCGCTGTTGTGCGCCCTCAGTGACCTCAGCAGCCCCCGGCCTGGCGCTTGCCGGTGAACACCAGTCGAAGCGCGACGTCCGGCCCCGGCACAGCCTCACCCGAGGACGTGACGGCATTGCCCTTGGACTGCAGGTCCAAGCGGTACTGCTCGGCGCCGTAACTGCCCTGCGCCGTGCCCTTCTGGTGGCCGCCGCCCGGGGTGGTACAGGCAAAGTCGCTGTGCAGTTGCCCCCCGCCGATGACGGTGTTGCTGGACTGGCACGACCAAGGGCCGCTCGACTGGAAGGAATGCTGCAGCGCCCGGTCCAGGTCGATGCCCGGATCGCCCGCTCGCACGCAGGAGGTCCCACCATCGCGGGTCGGCAAGGGCTGGCCATTGACCCAGGTCTGGCGCTGCTGGGTCCAGGTCCCCGGCGCGAGGCGCAAGGTCTCCGCCTGCGCGGCCAGACCTAGCGCACAGGACAGCGCAGCCACGGCGCAGGGGAAGGAGGTCTTCATCAGAGGTGCATCCTGTGTTGGCTCGAGCGCGGCGTTGCGCGGCTCAGGACATCAGATCCAGCGCCATGCCGGGCTGCAGGCCCAGCCGCCGCGCCGCGCCGGGGCGCAAACGCAGCGCCGAGGTGGCCTGGCGGCAGCGCAGCAGGGTCCAGGGTCGAACCCGGGACGCCACTTCCAGCACCACGCCGTCGGCCCGCAGGAACACGACATCCACCGGGCCGCGGGCCCCGAAGGTGTGCACCCAGCGGGCCGGGCGCAGCCAGCTGCCGCAGATGACCCCGGCCTGCCCGCGACCGGCGCGGGCCCAGGGCCACAGCAGGCGCTGCAGCCGGCCCAGGCGGGCGACCTCTCGCCGGGTGGGCTGGCCATCGATGCAGAGTTGGATGCGGGCGGACATGTTCGATTCCTGCGGCACCGTCGTGTCGGCGCCGCCCTGATAGCTTAGGGCCTCCCAGGTCAGCAGGGTGTATCAGGCATGTAATCCGCCCCACAAAGCGCGACGGCCGCGGGCCTTGGCCCCGTCAGGGCGCGGGGTTGCAGGCCCACTCGGTGCCGGCTTCGGCGAAGGCGAAGCTGACGAAGGGTGCCCCGGGCCCGATGCTGCGCTCGACCTGGAAGTTGGCGCCGTTGAGCCATTCCACGCTGCCGTTGACCTGCTGGTCGGCAACATGGCTGCCCAGGGACACCATGCTCAGCGCCCCGCCCGGGGCCTGCCAGGGCAGGGTGCGGCCGTTGAGCACCAGGGCCGTGCCCGACACCTTGAAACTGGCCTCGCTGTCCTTTCCGCCCGAGCGACGGCCGGCGTGGCAACGGCCCTTCACGGTCCGACCGCCGGTGTCGTAGAGCTCGGCGAACAGCGCCGCCGCAGACTCCGGCTGGGCCACGATGCGGGCCCCGCGCACATCCAGGTCGCCACAGCTGCGGCCCTGCGTCACATTGCCCGAGCCGCGCCCGATCTCGATGCTGGCCTGGCGGAAGCTGTCGTCGGTGCTGGCCAGGCGGGCCATGCGGTCGCCCGCGCTGATGTCCAGGTAGAACTGGCGGGCCTTGAGGTCCAGGGTGAAGCCCAACTCGCCCGCCGGGTCGAACAGGGCGGCCCGCTCGGGCCCCACCACCACCTGGCCATCGGGCGTGATGCGCAGGTCACCCGCGGCCGCGGGACGCCCGTCCTGGTTGGGCTGCTCGTAACAGCTGGAGCTGGCATAGCGGCCCGCGAACAGGGCCGCCACGCGCTGCTTGAGCAGGGCCGGGTTCTCGGCCAGGCTGGCCGCCGACGCGACGGCCGAGGCCGACAGCAGGGCCAGCGCGCACAGGCCGCGGCGGCGGACGACGGAGGAAACAGACGGGGAGATCATCACAACTCCTTGAACGCATCAGGCGCCGCCAGGCTGACATGCCGGCCGGGACCCAGTCCCAGGGCCTGCGCCAGACCTTCGCGCAGCTCCAGCACCGCATGGGCGCCACGGCAGCCGGCCATGCGCCAGGGCCGCAGGCGCGGCACGACCTTGAGCACCACGCCATCGCGGCCGACGAACACGATGTCGATGGTCAGGCGCATGCCGAAGGTGTGGATCGACGCACAGGGCGCCAGCCACAGGCCGCTGGGACGCGCCAATTGTGTCGTGGCCAGCAGGCCGATGGCCCGCCGCCACCAGCGGTCGGCCAGGCGGATGTCCTCGTTCGTGGGCTGGCCGTCCAGCCGCAGGCGGGCCAGCGTCACAGGCCCGAACCCATGAACTTCATCACGATGGGAAAGCCCAGCACGATGAAGGTGCAGGGGAAGATGAAGAGGATCAGCGGACCCAGCATCTTCACCGGCGCCTCCATGGCCAGCTTCTCGGCCCGCTGGAAGCGTTCGATGCGGCGCTGGTCGCTCTGGGCCCGCAGGATGGGGCCCAGGCTGGAGCCCATCAGCTCGCCCTGCACCAGCGCGCTGACCAGGCTGGAGATGGGTGCGTAGTCCAGGCGATCGGCCAGCTCGCGCAGGGCCTCCACCCGCGGGCGCCCGGCGCGCACGTCGCGCAGCACGCGGTTGATCTCGACGATCAGCGGGCTGGGCTTGCAGTTGTCCACCGCCTTCTGCATGGCCCCGGTGAGGTTCAGGCCGGCCTCGATCGACAGCGTGACGATGTCCAGGAAGAAGGGCAGGGCCTTGAGGATCTCCAGGTTGCGCTTCTTGGTGTGGTCGCTGAGCCAGATGTCCGGGTACATGTAGCCCAGCGCAGCCCCCAGCAGAATGCCCAACAGCGTCGTGCCCTCGCCCGAGAAGTACCAGCCCAGCGCGCCGAAGAAGACCAGGGCCAGGATCTTGCCGGCGAAGAACTGCTGGGGCGTGAGCGCGTACTCCTGCCCGGCGCGGCGCAGGCGGGCGCGCAGCGCCTCGGCACGCCCCCCCTGCACCAGTGCGCCCACGGTGTTGGCCACGATGTTGAGCAGCGGCCAGACCCACAGGAAGGCACGTGGCGGACGGTCCCGGTAGGCCGTGTCGGCCTGTCCCAGTTCCACCACCAGGCGGTAGGCGGCATAGGCGGCCGTGGCCAGGGCCAGGCCGACCATCACGGCCACGATCAGCGAAGTGCTCATATGTCGATGGTCACGATCTTCTTGATGAAGACGCCCCCCAGCATCAGCAGCACGGCCACGGCGGCCATCACCGCCCAGCCGTAGGGCGTGACGAACAGTGGCAGCATGGCCACCGGGTCCATGATGTAGAGAATGCCCGCCAGGAACACAGGCAGCAGGCCGACGATGACCCCCTGCATCTTGCCCTGCGAGGTCAGCGCGCGGATCTTGCCCTCCATCGCCGCCTTGGCGCGCAGGGTGCTGCTCAGGCGCTCCAGGATCTCCGAGAGATTGCCCCCCACCTCCTTGGCGATGGTCATGGCCGACACGAAGAGGTCCACCTCCTCGATGTGCAGGCGCCCACCCATGCCGCGCAGGGAATCTTCCAGCGCCAGGCCCAGGCGCTGCTCGCGCAGCAGCAGGGAGAACTCCTGGGAGATGGGCGCAGGGCTCTCCTTGACCACCATGTCCAGCGCGATCTGCAGGCTGGCGCCGGCCCGCAGCGAACCGGCCATCATGGTCAGTGCATCGGGCAGCTGCTGCACCAGCTTGTCGGCACGGCGGTTGCGCATCACCACCCAGACCACCCGAGGCAGCACCGCCCCCGCCAGCGCGGCCACCACGGCGAAGAACAGCGAGCCGGTCAGCACCCAGGCCGTCAGCGGCAGCAGCAGAAAGACGACCAGGTTCAGGCGGAACAGGCGCCGCGGGTCGATGAAGAGGAACATGTCCTCCATCGACACCTTGGCGTGCTCGGTGAAGCTGGCACGCCAGCGCTCCAGCCCCAGGCGGGCGGCCACCACCAGGGCCCCCACCGCGCCCAGCACCATCAGGGCAATGAGCAAGAGCAGCCAGGTCATGATGCGCGCCGGCTCAGCTCGTCCTCGGACATGCCGTCGAAGAAGATCTTGGGGTCCAGCGGCACGCCGATGCGCGAGAGCTGGTCATAGAACTCCGGCATGAAGCCGCGGCCGGTGAAGTGGCCCTGGGTCTTGCCCTGGCGGTCCACGCCGGTCTGCTGGAAGGCGAAGACCTCCTGCAGCTGGATCTTGCCGCTCTCCACGCCGGTCACCTCGACGATGCTGGTGATCTTGCGGGTGCCGCAGGCGAAGCGGGTCTGCTGGACGATGATGTCCACGGCCGAGGCCACCTGCTCGCGGATGGCGGTGACCGGCAGCTCCATGCCGGCCATCAGCACCATCACCTCCAGACGCGCCAGCATGTCGCGGGGGCTGTTGGCGTGGGCGGTGGTCAGCGAGCCGTCGTGGCCGGTGTTCATCGCCTGCAGCATGTCCAGCGCCTCGCCGCCTCGGCACTCGCCCACCACCACGCGGTCGGGCCGCATCCGCAGCGAGTTCTTGACCAGGTCGCGGATGGTGACGCTGCCCTTGCCCTCGATGTTGGCGGGACGCGCTTCCAGCGAGACCAGGTTGGGGTGGGGCAGCTGCAGTTCGGCCGCGTCCTCGATGGTCACGATGCGCTCGCCCTCCGGAATGAAGTTTGAGAGGATGTTGAGCAGGGTGGTCTTGCCCGAGCCGGTGCCGCCCGAGATGATCATGTTCTTGCGGTGTTCCACGCACACCCGCAGGAACTCGATCATGGCCGGGCTGGCCGAGTCGAACTTCAGCAGGTCGCTGGAGTCGAGCTTGCGCTTGGAGAACTTCCGGATCGTGATCGACGGCCCCTTGAGGGCCAGCGGCGGGATCACCGCATTGACCCGCGAACCGTCCTTGAGCCGCGCGTCCACCATGGGCGAGCTCTCGTCGATGCGCCGGCCGATGGGGGTGACGATGCGCTCGATGATGCCCTGCACCGCGCGGTCGCTGGTGAAATTCACCGGCCAGCGCTGCAGGCGCCCGCTGCGCTCGACGAAGACCTCGTCGGCCCGGTTGACCATGATTTCCGTCACCGTCGGGTCGGCCAGCAGCGGCTCCAGCGGTCCCAGGCCGATGGCCTCGTCGCGCACCTCGGCCAGCAACCGGGCGCGATCCACCTGTGGCGGAATCTCGTTGCCCATGCGCTGGATCAGGTCGCGGATCAGGTCCTCGGTGAGCTGGCGCAGCGCCGCATCGTCCATGCGGTGGGTGTCGGTGCGACGCACGTCGAAGGCCTCGATCAGCCGTTCGTGCAGCGCGCGGCGCAGGCGGAAGGTCTCGTCGACCTGGGGCGTGTAGGCCGGCGTCTCCACCAGCGGCTCGGACGGTGCCGCCGCCTGCGCCGTGGCCTGCCAGCGGACCGGCGCGCCCGGGGCCCCGGGCTCTGCCGCGCTCGCTTCAGCCGGGCCTGCGGTGCCGTCCACCTTGCGCCACACCGCCCGCAAGGCATGGTTGCCGATGCGGATGGTGTCCTCATGGCCCAGGGGATGGGCCTCCTGCACGCGGGTCTCGTTGACCAGCGTACCGAAGGTGGACTCCAGGTCGCGCACGAAGAGGCGATCGTTGGAGACGAACACCTCGGCGTGGCGGCGGCTGACCCGCCAGCCGCTGAGCACCACGTGGCACTCGTTGTCCTTGCCGATCAGGCAGCGCCCGCCCTGCACCCGGGCCGGCGTGCGGTCACCGGTGGGGCTGATGAGTTCCACGGTCAGCATGGTTCAGTCCCCCGTCGCGCCGAACTCGCCCTGGGCCGGCGAGGGCTCCAGGCGCGGCTCCACCCGCTCGCGACTGCGGCGGGCCTGCTCTTCGGCGCGCTCGACGGCCTCGCGGTTGAGCGCGGACTCGGGCGTGATGACCCGCGGGGTGGCGATGATGAACAGCTCGGTCTGCTCGTTGGTGTGCTCGCGCGACTTGAACAGCGCGCTGATCAGCGGCAGGCGGGACAGGCCCGGCACGCCGTCCGAGCCGCGCTCGCTCTTCTGGCGCAGCAGGCCGGCGATGACCATGGGCTCACCCGCCTTCAGCGCCAGCTGGGTCTCGGTGCGGTTGGTGGTGAAGGCGACGTAGCCGTTGTTGGAGTTGCGGGTGTCGGGCTCGCTGACCTCGACCATGACGGCCGAATCGATGTTGCCGTTGCCATCGGCCACCGGCTTGAAGTTGATCTTGACGCCGTACTGCTTGTACTCCACCGACACCACCCCCAGGGCCTGGGCCACCGGGACCGGAATCTCGCCGCCGGCCAGGAAGTTGGACTCGGCGCCGCTGCGGCAGCTGAGCTTGGGCTCGGCCAGGGTCCAGGCGTCGCCGTTCTGCTCCAGCAGGTTGAGGGCGGAGGTGATCTGGGTGGCCAGGCCGAAATAGGTCAGCGCCGGGTTCGACGTGGTGACCGTGGGGAAGCCGTCCGCGGTGCCCGGACGCCAGGTCGTGTTGGCGTAGCCCAGCACATTGGTGGCGAAGGTGGGACCGGCGGCGCTGGACGACCACTTGATGCCCAGCTGGTCCAGGGCCTTCTTCTTGACCTCCACCACCCGCAGGTCGATCAGCACCATGCGGTCCATCTGCAGCGGATCGGCATCGGCGGGACGCTCGGGCACCAGGTTGAGTACTTGCGGGAAGCTGCCGGCCAGCAGCTTCAGGCGGGCGGCCGTCTCGCTGTTCGGGTAGCGGCCCTCCATCACGATGCGGTCGCCCACCTGGCGGGCGGTGATGCCGGGCGTCTCGGACAGCAGGGTCTTGAGGTCGGCCATCACCCGCCCGGTGCGCACGGTCTCGATGTGCACCGGGTAGGTGATCTGGCGGCCATTGCGCAGCCAGACGTGCATGTTGGTGTCGCCGGCCTCCTCGGCCAGCAGCACCACCTGCCGGTCATCGACCACGGTGGCCTTGATCAGGGCCCCGTTGCCGATGGCGATGCGCGCCACGCCGCGCAGCTGCAGGGTGGACACCTCTCCCACGGCAAGGGTCTGGATCGCCCCGTCCTCGACGTCAGGCCCGGCGCTGCGGCCCCGGGCGGGGACGCGCGCAGGCGGCAGGGTCACCTTCTGTGGCTCGATCATCGTGCCCGACGCCGCGGGACGGGGAACCACCGGAAAGCTGCTGGCGGCGGAGGCGGGGGCGGCCGGACCCTCGGCGGGGGCGGCCAGCGCCACACCCGGGCCCCAGAGGGCCGGCAGCAAGGCCCCGGCCACGAGCGCCAGGCGGGGACGGATGAGGTGGCAGGGAGACAAGGCGGAAACAGACAACACAGGGCGCTCCGGGAGACGGGTGTTCGGTGGGGGTCAGCGTGCGGCGGCCGTGGCCAGGCTGCGGGCCGCAGCTGCGGCGGCCAGGGGAGAGATCTGCGCGGTGCGGGCCTGGTGCACCTCGGCAGGCTCGGCCGATGAGCCCCCGGCGATGTACTCGATGGTGTGGCCGGTGGGGGCCGCCGCCACGCCCGAGAGCAGACCCGCAGCCGTCATGGGACGGGTGGTGTTGGGCTGACCGTCGTCTGGATGGCGCAGCACCGCGGTGAGCTGGCCGGCCGCCTTGGCGGCGATGATGCGGTCGGCGTCGAGCGGACTGACCTGCAGGGTGACGGTGGTGAAGCTGCGTTCGGTGCCCGTGCCGTCGTCGTGCTTGGTGACGGACTGGTCGGTGGCCAGCACCTGTACCTGGGACAGCAGGGGCACGGTGACGTCGCCATCTCCCGAGAGCGGTCCCTTGGCCGAGTAGATCAGGTCGATGAAGTCGCCAGGACGCAGCATGCCGGAGATGGAGTTCACCGCGTCGACCTCGAAGGTCAGGGCCCGCAGCCCCTTCTTCAGGGTGGAGGAGAACACCAGCGCGCCATTGCCCTCGGTGTGCAGGGTCAGCAGCATCTCGCCGCGGCGGATGGGGGCGGCCAGGCGCTGGCGCTCCACGCTGCCGAAGCCGTCGGGCAGCACCGCGGTCTCGGGGACGTACTCGCGCGGCACCTGCCGCACGGCCATCACGTCGGAGCTGATGGTGTCGCCCGGCGCCAGGTCACGCTTGGCCACGACCACCTCGACCGTCTGCTGGCCGCGCTTGGCCTCGGCCTCCAGCTGGGCCATCTTGTCGCGGATGAGGGTGTTGCTCAGGTAGACGGCACCACCGCCCAGGGCGATGGCCACCCCCAGCAGCAGCCAGTTGGTGTTGATCTTGAAACGAGGAATCGCCATGGAACTTCAGGGCAGGGAGAGGAAATAGGTGAGGCTTCGGAAGAAGGCGCGAATCAGGTCCGCGAGGTACTGCGCGCCGGTCTTGCCGTCGAAGAGGGTGTCGGTGGTGAACAGCGCCAGCACCAGCACCAGGGCCACCAGCACGTATTCGGTCATGGCCTGGCCCCGCTGGGCACGGCGGCCGCTGGCGCGGATGTCGCGGCTCATGGGTGGCTCCTGCGGAGCTGGTGGACGGTGACCGCCACGTCGCCGCCCGGCGTCAGCTCGGCCACGCTGACCTCGACGGAGGCACCCTGCCGGTCGAAGAAGGCCGTCCAGCCTCGGCCCTGGCCTGCGGCGGCCGGCATCTGGGCTTCCTGGGTCAGCTGGAAGCCCTGGCGCTGCCACTCGCGACGCCAGCGATCGACGTTGAGCGCAAAGCCTGCCCGGCTGGATTGCTGCACCAGCACGCTGTGCTGGCCGCTGTCCTGGCTGTCGGTGACCTGCACGATCCGGGTGTCGGCGAAGGTCGGGAAGCCGCGCGGGATGTAGTCACGCTGCAGATCCGCGAGGTTGGCCACGCTGAGCAGCCCCTCGCTGCCGCCCTGGGCGGCCGGCCGGACCTGAAGCACCAGCTGGAAAGGCGGCTGCAGGCTGGCCACCGCCTGCCAGTCGCCCTGACTCAGCGGGCGGGCGCGTGCCGGCTGCCCCGCGCCCCACAGCCGCTGGTAGTGGGCCAGCAACTCGGCCACGGAAAGCTCGCTCTGGAAGCGCTGGATGCGGGTGGGCAGGCCGTTCACGCGCAGCTCCTCGCCCACCGATGCGCCCTGGGAGCGCGGCGGCAGGGCCAGCGAGGGCCAGGTGGCGGCCTGGACGGTCCCGAGCACGCAGCTCAGGGCCAGCAGAGGCAGCAGGTGTCGGGCAGGGCGGCTCATCTCAGCGTCTCAGCGGCAGCTGTCCAGGCTCTGGCTGCCCTTGATCCGGTGGCTCGGCACCACATCGACCTTGGTGCAGCCGAACTGGAAGTCGTGTCCGCCGCCTTCGAACAGGTAGACGAAGGGGTCGATCAGCATGTTCAGCGGTTCGAGCTTGCCCGAGGGCACGATGCGCTCGACCGTCTTGGTGGTGTCGGCGATGCCGGCGGTGTTCCAGCGGTCGCCCACGGTGGCGGTGGCGGCGGCCAGCTTCAGGGGGGGCGGCGCGTCGCTGGTCTGGTCCATGCGGTTGAGCAGGGTCACCTCCAGCCGTGCGGACTTGGGCTGGGTGTAGCCCTTGCCGGTGGTGGCCTTGCCGTACTTGCCCAGCGGGGTGTCGCCGTACATCGACTCGCCGTGGAAGCTCAGCTTCACGTCATCCAGCTTGGCCAGCAGCGGCGCACCGGAGAGCGATCGCCAGTTCGAGGGCAGGGCCTCGTCCGCGCTGTAAATGGCGGCGCTGTCGTCGGACTGCAGGCGACCGCTGTGGAGCAGGTCGGTGTTGGTGAAGAAGCGCACCCGGGTCTGATCCTGCAGCTTGGCGTCGGACAGGCGCGCGGTGCTGGGCTCGATGGCCCGTTGCATGGCCGCGTAGCGGCTGGCCTGGGTGCTGGTCTGCAGCAGGTCGGCATAGCGCCCGGCATAGGTCACGGCCAGGAACAGCGGCAACAGCACCAGCAGCGCCACCAGGAACTCGGTCATGGACTGGCCCCGCTGGACGCGGGCGACGGCGGCGAAACGGTGGTGGCCCATCACTGTCCTCCCGGGGTGACCTTGGCCGCGGCGGCGGCACCGGTGGGGCTCATGCCCAGGGCCGTCATGTAGGCCAGCTTCTCGCTGTAGCTGACGTCCTGCAGCCGCGCCTGCCAATAGGGGTCGTACAGCGAGCCGTATTCCTTGGCACCGTCATGGCGCACCAGGGCGCCCGCCGTGCTGTCGCCGATGCCCGCCTGCGGACGCTCGAAGAAGACCCGGGCCTTGCCCAGGGCCGAGAGCTGCTGGCCGAGCAACTGCTCGTCCATGTCCGTGTCACCGGCCACGGAGCCCACGCTCTTGTTGACCTCCATGGTCGAAGACGTCTGCGTGGCCTTGCGCTCGCGCCGCACCGCGATCATGTAGTCCACCCCCAGGGTTTCGCGGGCCGAGGCGCTCTTGTCCGCCACGTCGTACAGGGCGGGCACGCCGCTCCAGCCGCCGTGGGCATGGCCTTCGCGGTAGGCGCGCTTCTGGGCATCCCGCCCCGGGGACCAGGTCGACCCCCGGCTGGAGGGCTTGTCCAGGTTGCCGCGCCCCCAGCCGATGGCCTCGTACTTCTTGCAGGGCAGCGGCGGCTTGCCGCACAGGCCCCAGTACCAGTACTCGTAGGTGTCCTCGGTTTCCCACCGGTCGTAGCTGACCAGGCGGGTGTCGCCGTCCTTGACGAAACCCATCAGGCCGAGGTTGAGCGTGAGCAGGGGACTGCCCGGCCGCGGGCCCCCGGTGAACTTGTCCCGGGAGGCCAGCAGCACATCGGCGGCGTCCTTGCGCTCGCTGCCGCTGTAGCGCTTGGTGAAGGCCTTCCACTTCAGGAGGTTCTGCGCGGTGGTGAAGGTCTTGACCGCAGCCCGGCTCTCCACGGACACCCCGGCATCCATGTGTGTGCCGAACTGGGCCCGGTTCGCCGCCACCAGATCGGCGGCAGCCTTGTCGGCCATCAGGCTGGCCGTGGTGGCCAGGACGCCGTGGGTGGCGGCCGTCACCTTCTTGAGCCCCTCCAGGACGACCACCTGGGCCGGAATCGCCACATCCATGGCCTTCTCGATGGCCGCGGTGACCTTCTCGACCGTGGTGAGGATGGCGGAGAGCACCTCGCCGACATAGGGGATCCACTTGGCGTAGTCCTCGATGTTGTCGGCCGTGTGGCTGAGGTACTGCATGTAGCCCTGCAGCGCGGTGGTCTGGATCATGAAGACCTCGTTCGCGATCAGCGAGCGGTTGTTGTAGGCCATCAGATTCAGGGTGCGGGCCTCCACCGTGGCCCCGGCCAGCGCGGCCGCGTCGGCGGCGTTGACGGCCTTCTGCTTGCCGTTGGTGAGCTGGCCGATGTTGTAGACCCCCCAGAGCACCGCCGCGGCCGCCGCCATCGTGCCCAGCAGCCACACCAGAGCCTGGCCACGGCTGGCCCGCGCGGACCGCAGCCCGCGCGTTTCCCGTCTTGCCTGCCTCCTGGACATATCCCACCCCACAAGCGTCGGGCCCGCCTGCCGGCGGCCCGGAAGCCCGTCTGCCCGGGCTTCCTCGGTCAAGAAAAGAATGCCGTCGACTTATTTCGTCGATGACGGTTCGGTGAAATTCTCCAGGCTGATGGTGGCATCGGCCTCGAGTTTGGTGGCTTTGCCGTCGGCCGTGGCGGATTTGTTCGCATCCTTGGCGTCGACATCGTCGCCACCCACCGCTGCGGAAATAGCCGACTGCTGATGCCGGACGGTCTTGCCGAACAGGTTGTAAACCCCGATCGCCGCAATGCCGATCAGGGCCACGATGATGATGTATTCGGTCATGCCCTGACCGGCTTGTTTCTGGCGAGATTCAAATTGCATGACATCCCCCTCACCGTTATTTCAGGCGATCAAGCAGATATTCGGAACCCGGCCCCGGAGAATCTCCAGGGCCGGTCAGACGGCCCTCAGGGGCCGGCCATCACTTCGCGTCGACGGAGTCGGTGAAGTTGGTCAGGCTCTTGGTCTTGTCGGCTTCGGTCTTGGTGGCCTTGCCGGACTTGGTGCCGTTGGAGTTGGCCGTCTTGGCTTCGGTGTCGGCGCCGCCCAGGGCCGCCGACATGCCGGCGGTCTGGTTGCGCACGGTCTTGCCGAACAGGTTGTAGACGCCGATGGCGGCCACCGCGATCAGGGCCACGATGATGATGTATTCGGTCATGCCTTGACCGCGGACGTGGCGGCGGGACACAGAGTTTGCCTTCATGCTGAAGCTCCAAAAAAGGTTGCGTTGGACACGGAACAGAATCGCAACAGCATGGACAAACAAACCCCTCCCTGCTGTCTGCAGCGGCAACCATAGCGACCCATTCAGGTGCACCACACCCCTAATCCGTGGGCACCTCTTCATTCGGTTGACATCTGGATTTCTCGAATCGAATCAAATCGTCAATGCAGGAAACAAAATGTTCCCTGAATCGCACCTCAGAAACTATTGGTTTCTCGGTTTCCGTGATTTTTCTGAAATGTACTGATTAGGGATGGCTGGGGATTCAATACCCCGCTGAGACTGTCGCGCTGGATCCCGGCCCATCGGCCGGCATGTCCTCTGGATTCAGCCGCCATGCTCCGCACCCTGTCCCGTTTCGCTTTCGCGCCCTGCCCGCCGCCGGCACAGGGGCTGCTGGCGGCTGGTTGCGGGGCCACCGTGGGCCTGGGCTGCGCCTGGCCGGTGCTCTGGCCGCTGGTGCTGTGGGCCCTGCTGGTCTGGCTGGGCCTGCTCCAGGCTGCGGCACGGCACGGCCATCGGGCGCTGCTGTTCACTGCCTTGGGCCTGTGCGCCTGGTCCCTGACCGGCCTGGGCTGGGCCGTCATCCCCGTGCGACCCGAGGCCCCCTGGCGCCCGGTGCTGCAGGCGGGCCTGCTGGTGCTGGTGCTGGCCCACCATCTGCTCTGCGCCCTGCCCGGCTGGCTGGCGGGACGCCTGCTGCTCCGTCGGGCCCCGGCAGAAAGGCAGGTCCTGCTGGCCTGGGGGCTGGCCCTGGCCTCGGCCGAGGCCTTGCGCCCCCTGGGCTGGTGGGGCCACGGCTACGGTGGGCTCGCGACCGCCCTGGTGGAGGCCCCCGGATCACGCTGCCTGCTGCCCTGGCTGTCCGGGCTGGGCTGGGCCAGCGTCTGGCTGAGCCTGTGCGTCGGGCTCACCGCGCTGGCGGGACGCGCCGGAAGAAGCCCGTTGCCCAACCTCGCCCGGCGCGCCCTGGGGGCAGCCGGCCTGCTGCTGGCTGCCGGCCTGGGGGCGTTCAGCCTGGCCGCCGACCGGAACGCGCCGACATCGTCTGGCTCCACCCCGGTCATGGCGAACGTCGACGCCGACACCGTCACGGCCCTGGCTCTGGGCACCGACCGCGACCGCGCCGCGCCGTGGACGGCGGCCGCCCGGGATGCGGCCATGGCCCGCCTGATGCACGCCCTGGCCCAGTTGCCCCCCGGGGGCGTGCTGGCCACCGCCGAAACCTACCTGCCCCAGTCGGCGCCGGAGTCGCCCATCGGCGCCTGGGGCGAGTTGCTGGCCGCGGTGGCTGCGCGGCAGGGCGATGTGCTGCTGGGCATGCCGCAGTGGGTCCGCCAGGGCGACGCCGCTGCCTATCCGGTCAACGCCGTGCTTCACCTGGCCCCCGCCCGCCAGGCGGTGTACGGCAAGGCCCGGCTGGTCCCGCTGGGCGAATACCTGCCCGACACCGCGTGGAGCCGCCCGCTGGCCCGGTGGTTCTTCGCCTCGGCGCGGGGAGAACAGCCCGCCCCCGCCACACTGCAGGCGCCGCTGTTCGTCGCGGGTCACCCGGTGGGGGTGCTGATCTGCCATGAACTCTCCCTGCCGGATCTGGCGCGGGACCGCGCCCTGGCCGGCGACTGGCTGCTGGTGGCCGCCGACGACAGCTGGGTGGGACGGGCCGACTACCTGGGGCAGATGCGCGCGTTGCTGCGCCTGCGGGCCCTGGAGACCGGCCGCCCCGTCCTGCGCGTGGCCAGTGGCGGCCCCAGCCTGCTGGCCACGCCCGACGGACAGCTGCAGCGCCAGCCGGACGGCCTGGGCGCCGCCGCGTGGCCGGTGCGCTTCCAGGCGCCGATGACGCCTGGTGCCCCGGCCCTGCGGTGGGGGCCCGGCATCGCCCTGCTGCCCTGGCTGGCGCTGCTGGCGGTCCTGTGGCGCATCGGTGGCGCCGTCCCCCGTGCCGGCGCCACCGTCCATCCTTCCCCCTTGCAGGAGTGGCCCCATGCGGACGCCTCTTGAACACCGGCGCCGGCAGAACGGCGCCAGCCTCGTGGAATTCGTGATCGTCTTCCCGATCGCGGTGCTGTTCGTGCTGACCCTGATCCAGGTCGGCTTCATCTACATGGCCAAGCTCACGCTCAACCATGCCACCTTCACCGCCGCCCGCGTCGGCTCGCTGCACAACGCCGACCCCAAGGTGATCCGCGAGGCCCTGCTCCGGGGCCTGATTCCCTTCTACCAGAACAGCCTCACCAGCGACGACGCCAAGCGGCTGCTGACGGCCTGGGGGGTCGCACAGCTGGACAACACCCCCACGCCCCTGACGCCCTGGGCCGCCCAGATCGACCGCCTCTCGCCCAACCCGGACACCTTCGCCGACTTCGGCGTCAAGGATCCGTCCACCGGCAAGGTCTACATCCCCAACGACAACCTCGAGTGGCGCAGCCTGGGCGTGGGAAGCAAGTCCAAGGTCCACATCCGCGACGCCAACCTGCTGAAGATCCGGGTGACCTACGGCTACGAGATGCACATCCCGCTGATCGGCGGGGTCATCAAGCGAATGATGTGCGGCGGCACGATCGGCCCGGAGGCCTTCGGCAACGTCAGCTTGCTGGAGTCGCTCTACGGCATCAGCCACTTCGACCTCTGCGTGCGCTATTTCATGCACAACCGCATTCCCATCGAAAGCATGGCGATCGTCGAGATGCAGTCGCCCGCCTACAAGTGAACGCCACCCCAGCCCATGCCCCTGCTCATGCCCAAGCCCACGATGAAGTCCCACCCCACCCTCCTGAGCCGTCCCCTGGCAGCGACCCTGCCGGTTGCCCTGCTGGCCCTGCTGTCCGCCTGCGGGGGCGGCGGCAATGAACTGGGTGGCGACGAGACCCTCACCCTGTCGCAGGCCGAGGTGTCCGTGACGGCCATCGGGACCTGCTACGCCGGCAATGGCCCCACGGTCTATGTCTACGGGGGCCGCCCGCCCTACACCCTGTACAACTCGCTGCCGGACGGCATGGCGCTCAGCAGCGCGCAGGTCAGCGAATCCGGGGGCAGCTTCACGATCCAGTTCAAGGGCGTGTGCATGGCCAGCATGCCCATCACCGTCTCCGACGACATGGGGCGGATCACCTCGGTGCTGGTCACCAGCGTCATGGAGGAGGACACCTCCACCACCCCGGTCCCGACGACGCCAGACCCCACCACGCCGGTCCCGACCACCGCCAGCCGCGCCGGCGGCCGCTGAAGCGCGATGCCCTGCTGCGGCTTGCATGCCGGCCTGCGGGCCGCGGGAGCACGGTGGCTGCTGGCGGGCGGCAGCGCCCTGCTCGCGGCATCGGCCGGCGCCACCGCCTCGGGCACTGTGCCGGTGTGCCACGAGGGCTCGGTGGAGTTGCTGGTGGGCGGCCCGGGCGTCCGCTGCGAGGACGGCCCGGCGCGCCGGGGGCCGCCCCCCCGATCCGCCCTGTCCCCCCCCCGCCTGGCGGGCGATGCACCGTCGGCCGATCAGGTCCCCGCCCAGGTCCCCGCCCAGTTGCAGCGTCAGCGCGACCGCGACCGGCAGGCCATCCTGCAGCAGGAGCTGGCGCGCGAACAGCTGGCCCTGGGCACCCTGCTGCGGGCCGGCGCCCAGGCCGACCCCGACGCCTTGCGACGCACGCGGGACAACCTGGCCGCGCTGCAGCGCGAGCTCGGGGCAATCCTCCCCCGCTGAAGGCCCGCCGAGCGCGTCCCCGAGCGTGCCCTCCACCCGCCTCCAGCTGTGGCTGTACCTGCCCGGCGCACTCGTGCTGGCGATCCTGCTGGGTGACCCCTGGCTGCTGCACGGCGCCGTGGCGGCGCACAGCCCCGCCACCGTGGCCGGATGGCCGGGGTACGGTCTGGTGTTCGGCCAGCCGCACATCGTGGGCAGCGGACTGCTCTTCCTGGATGGCGCGCTGCGCCGGCCCTGCCGGCCGCTGCTGCGGCGGGCCGGCCTGCTGGCCGCCCTGGCCTGCGCGCTGGCCCTGGCCCTGCCCGCCGACTGGCGCGATGCGGTGCTGATCGGCTGGACCCTGTGGCACGTCATGGGGCAGCAGGCCGGTCTGGCCTGCGGCCAGGCCCGGGTGGCCGGCACCACGGCCGCCCGGATCTGGAAGATCACGCTGGCCCTGGGCGCGGGCGTGGCCGCCTGGGCCGTCGGCGGCGAGACCCTGCTGGCGCCACCGCCCGACGGTCCCTGGCTGCTGTGGGCCGGTTGGGCCTTCAGCGCCAGCATGCTGCCCGCAGGCTGGCTGCTGTGGCAGGCGCGCCGGCAGGGAGGCGATCCGCGCCCCCTGCTGGCGCTGCAAGCCACTGCCCTGCTGGCCTATGCCAGCGTGTTGCTGGGCTATGCCGTGCTCGGCGTGTTGCTGCTGCGCTGGACCCACGACGCCACGGCCTTCGCGACCTACCTGGCGGTGGTCCGCCACCGGCATGGCCGCCTGGCCGCGGTCGCCTTCGTCCCGCTGGCCCTGCTGCTGAGCCTGCTGGCCAGCGCCGTGCTGCCGGGTGCGGTCCTGCTCTGGATGGTGCTGGTGCATTACCTGGCCGAACCCGCGCTGTGGCGGACGGGCTCGCCGCTGCGGCTGGCGCTCCGGCCCGCCTGAGCCTGCCGACACCGCTGGCGGGCACGGGATAATGCCGCCGCCATGCCTTCGACTGCGCTGCCCTCCCGCTTCTCGCTGTACCTGGACCTCATCCGCTGGAACCGTCCTGCAGGCTGGCTGCTGCTGCTCTGGCCCACGCTGTCGGCGCTCTGGATGGCGGCCGACGGCTTTCCGGGCTGGCACCTGCTGATCGTCTTCACCGCCGGCACGGTGCTGATGCGCAGCGCGGGCTGCTGCATCAACGACGTGGCCGACAAGGACTTCGACCTGCACGTCAAGCGCACCGCGCAGCGGCCGGTCACCTCGGGCGTGGTCAGCGTCCGCGAGGCGCTGGGCGTGGGCACGGCGCTGGCCCTGCTGTCCTTCGGGCTGGTGCTGACCACCAACCCGCCGACGATCTGGCTGTCCGTGCCCGCCGTGCTGGTGGCCGGGCTCTACCCCTATGCCAAGCGGGTCATCGCCATGCCCCAGGCGGTGCTGGGCGTGGCCTTCAGCTTCGGCATCCCGATGGCCTTCAGCGCCGTGCAGGGCGGGCAGGACTGGAGCCTGTCGGCCGTCGGCGCCTCGGTGCCACCGCACGCCTGGTGGCTGGTGCTGGGCAACCTCTGCTGGGTGCTGGCCTACGACACCGAGTACGCCATGGTCGACCGCGACGACGACCTGAAGATCGGCATCAAGACCTCGGCCATCACGCTCGGGCGGCACGACGTGCGCGCGGTGATGACCTTCTACGTGCTCTACCTGGGCCTGTGGGCCTGGGTGGGCGAGCGCCTGGGCCTGGCCTGGCCCTACCAGCTGGGCATCGGCGTGGCGGCGGTCCAGGTCGTGTGGCACGGCTGGCTGATCCGCACCCGCAGCCGCGAAGGCTGCTTCAAGGCCTTCCGCCTGAACCACTGGGTGGGCGCGGCGGTGTTCGCCGGCACGGTGCTGGCCGGCTGGGTGCGCTGAACGCCCCTCCCGGCGCTCAGTTCTTGCCGAACTCGGCGCCCAGCTCGGCCGCCCGCTCGGCCGCTGCGTGCAGGGCGCGCACGAAGGCCAGCTTGACGCCCCGGGCTTCCAGGGTGCTGATGGCCGCATGGGTGGTGCCGCCCTTGGACGTGACACGCTGACGCAGCACCTCGGGCGTCTCCGACGACTGGGCCGACAGGGCCGCAGCCCCGGCCACCGTCTGCTGGGCCAGCTGACGCGACTGCTCGGCGCTCAGGCCCAGCTCCACGCCGGCCTGGATCATCGCCTCCAGCAGATAGAACACATAGGCCGGGCCCGAGCCGGACAGCGCGGTCACGGCATCGAGCTGGGCCTCCTGCTCGACCCACAGCAGCTGCCCGGTGGGGGCCAGCATCTGCTCGACCTGCAGGCGCTCATCCAGCGTCACGGCCGGGCGGGCGTACAGGCCGCTCATGCCCTGACCAATCAGGGCCGGGGTGTTGGGCATGGCGCGCACCACCCGGGCACTGCCGCTGGCCTTCTCGATCGCCGCACAGGGAATGCCCGCCATGATGGACAGCTGCAGCGCCTGGCTGGCGTAGGGCGCGCAGGGCGCGGCCGCCGCCTCGAACACCTGGGGCTTGACGGCCCAGACGATCAGGCCCGCCGCCCCCAGGGCCGGGCCGGCCGCCGCATCGGCCTGCACACCGAACTGGCTGCGCAGCCGCAGCGCCTGCTCTGGCGAGGGCTCCACCACCAGGATGGTGGAGGCCGGGTGGCCGGCGCGGACCAGCCCGCCGATGATGGCGCTGGCCATGTTGCCGCCGCCGATGAAGGCGATCGTGGTGTTCAGGGACGTGCTGCGGTTCATGGCGGCCAGTGTAGGGCCAGATGCTGTGCCGGTGCGCCGCCCGGCACAGTTGACGACCGGCTTGCAGAAGCCATGCACAACTTGCATAACCCAGGCCCCACAAGGCCTCGCGGACCGCCTACAGTGCGCCACCATGCGGTGCGGGGCCGCTCACAAGGCCAGCCCCGCGCGTCGCATCCAACACGATGGAGACTACTTACATGACCGCCGAGCTTTCCTACGTCCACCCCTCGCCCGAGAGCCCCTGGACCACCTACCTGTCGCAAGTGGACCGCGTGCTGCCCTACCTGGGCGAGCTGTCCCGCTGGGCCGACACCCTCAAGCGCCCCAAGCGCGCGCTGATCGTGGACATCCCGATCGAGCTGGACAACGGCACCATCGCCCACTACGAGGGCTACCGCGTGCAGCACAACCTCTCGCGCGGCCCCGGCAAGGGCGGCGTGCGCTACCACCCGGACGTCACGCTGGAAGAGGTGATGGCGCTGGCGGCGTGGATGAGCATCAAGAACGCCGCGGTCAACCTGCCCTACGGCGGCGCCAAGGGCGGCATCCGGGTCGATCCGAAGCTGCTGTCGATCAAGGAGCTGGAGCGCATGACGCGCCGCTACACCAGCGAGATCGGCATCATCATCGGCCCGCAGCAGGACATTCCGGCGCCGGATGTGAACACCAACCCGCAGATCATGGCGTGGATGATGGACACGTACTCGATGAACACCGGCGCCACCGCCACCGGCGTGGTCACCGGCAAGCCCATCCACCTGGGTGGCTCGCTGGGCCGCGTCAAGGCCACCGGCCGCGGCGTGTTCGTCACCGGCCGTGAGGCGGCCCGCCGCATGGGCCTGGAGCTCGATGGCGCCCGGGTGGCGGTGCAGGGCACCGGCAACGTGGGCGGTGCGGCCATGGAGCTGTTCGCCCAGGCCGGCGCCAAGATCGTCGCGGCCCAGGACCACACCGGTGCGATCTACAACGGCCACGGCCTGGACCTGGCCGCGCTGATGCCCTGGATCAAGGAGCATGGCGGCGTGGCCGGCTTCCCCGGCGGCGAGCGCCTGGGCAACGAGGAGTTCTGGGACACCGACTGCGAGATCATGATTCCGGCCGCCCTGGAAGGCCAGATCACCGCCGACCGTGCCCGCCGCCTGAAGGCCAAGCTGGTGCTCGAGGGCGCCAACGGCCCGACGCTGCCGGGCGCGGACGACATCCTGGCCGACCGCGGCGTCCTGGTGGTGCCCGACGTGATCTGCAACGCCGGCGGCGTGACCGTGTCCTACTTCGAGTGGGTGCAGGACTTCAGCTCGTTCTTCTGGACCGAGGACGAGATCAACCTGCGGCTGGACAAGATCATGGTCGGCGCCTTGAAGCGCATCTGGGAAGTGGCCGACCAGCACCGGATCACGCTGCGCACCGCCACCTTCGCGGTGGCCTGCGAGCGCATCCTCGAAGCCCGTCGCGAGCGCGGCCTCTATCCCTGATCGCCAGATCGCTCAGGCCTGCACGACCAAGCCGGGCGTGCCGGCCTGCAGCGAACCCACCACGGCGGCGTCGCCAAAGCCGCTGCCGTGGAAGGTCGACAGCACCCGGTCCAGCTCGGCCGGCGCGCAGCTGACCAGCAGACCGCCGCTGGTCTGCGGATCGGTCAGCAGCGTGCGCTGCCAGGGGGCCATCTCGCCGCCACCGGCCACGCTCACCTGTGCGCCATAGCCGGTCCAGTTCCGGCCGGAGGCACCCGTCGCGATGCCTTCTTGCGCCAGCGCGGCCACGCCCTCGATCAGCGGCACCTTGGCCCAGTCCACCGTGGCCTGCAGCTTCGAGCCGCGGCAGATCTCCAGCAGGTGGCCCGCCAGGCCGAAGCCGGTGACGTCGGTCATCGCGTGCACACCGTCGAGCTGGGCCAGATCCGCCCCCACCCGGTTGAGCAGCGTGGTGTAGTGCACCATCTGCGCATAGCCGGCGGCATCGAGCTTGCCCTTTTTCAGCGCGGCCGAGAGCACGCCCACACCCAGCGGCTTGCCCAGCACCAGCACGTCGCCGGCCCGGGCGTCGGCATTGCGGCGCACCCGCTTCGGGTGCACCAGGCCCAGGGCCACCAGGCCGTAGATGGGCTCCAGCACGTCGATGGAATGGCCCCCGGCGATGGGCACGCCGGCCTCGCGGCAGACGCTGGCGCCGCCCTCCAGGATCTGGCCGATCACGTCCAGCGGCAGCTTGTCCAGCGGCATGCCGACGATGGCCAGCGCCAGGATGGGCCGACCGCCCATGGCATAGACGTCCGACAGCGCGTTGGTGGCCGCGATGCGGCCGAAGTCGCGCGGGTCGTCGACAATCGGGGTGAAGAAATCGGTGGTGGCCACCAGGGCCTGCTCATCGTTCAGGCGCCAGACAGCCGCGTCGTCGCTGGTCTCGATCCCGACCATCAGCTCGGGCGGGATCACCCCCGGGGCCGTGCGCGACAGGATGTCGGAGAGCACGCCAGGTGCGATCTTGCAGCCGCAGCCGCCACCATGCGAGAAACGGGTGAGTTGAATGGGCGTGTCCATGCTGGAAATCCTGTCCTGCCGCGATGCGGCGCAAACCAAGGCGCCATTGTGCCGCCGGGGGGCGCGGCCATGACCATGCAGGGGCGCATGCCCTTTCCCCATGATCCGGTGGGCCTGGACGACCTGGGCCAGTACGACGCGGTGATCGACGCCCGCTCGCCGGCCGAGTTCGCCGAGGACGCCATCCCCGGCGCGGTCAACTGCCCGGTACTGGACGACGAGGAACGCCGCATCGTCGGCACGCTCTACAAGCAGGTCGGCGCCTTCGAGGCCCGGCGCGTGGGCGCCGCCATGGTGGCGGCCAACCTGGCGCGCCACCTGCGCGGCCCGCTGGCCGACAAACCCTCGGACTGGCGGCCGCTGGTCTACTGCTGGCGTGGCGGCCTGCGCAGCGGCTCCATGGTGACCTGGCTGCGCATGGTGGGCTGGTCCGCCGTGCAGCTGCGCGGTGGCTACAAGGCCTGGCGCAGCCAGGTGATCGAGCGCATCGACACCCTGGCCCCGCGCCTGCCGCTGCGGGTGCTGTGCGGCCCCACGGGCAGCGCCAAGACGGCCATCCTGCAGGCCGCGGCCAAAGCCGGCGCCCAGGTGCTGGACCTGGAGGGCCTGGCGGCCCACAAGGGCTCGGTGCTGGGCGCCATGCCCGGGATGGAACAGCCCTCGCAGAAGGCCTTCGAGACCCGGCTGGCCCAGGCCCTGGCCGGCTTCGACCTGGCGCGGCCGGTGTTCGTCGAGGCCGAGAGCCGCAAGATCGGCCGCATCGCCCTGCCCAATGCCCTGGTGGAGCGGCTGCGGCAAAGCCCCTGCATCACGGTGGAGGCCCCGCTGGCGGCGCGGCTGGAGTACCTGCTGCGCGACTACGCATACCTGGGCACCGACGGCGAGGCCCTGGCCCAGACCCTGGGCCGGCTGCACGGCCTGCTGGCCAACGAGACCCTGGCGCGCTGGCAGGCCTGGGCCCGCGCGGGCGAGCTGGCCCCGCTGTTCGAGGCCCTGATGCGCGAGCACTACGACCCGGCCTACGCCCGCTCGCAGCGCGGCAACTTCCTGCAGCTGCAGACGGCGCAGCTGCTGCCGACCGAACGGCTGACCGCCGAAGCCATCGCGGCCCTGGGGCCGGCGCTGCGGGCTCTAGGCGGTGATGGCGGGGATGGCGGTGCCCCCGGCACCTGAGCGCGCTCAGACCCCCGGCAGCAGGCTGTCGAGGTGGCGGGCGAAGGCCGCGGCCTCGACATAGCCCACCACCCGGGCCCCGGTGCGCTCGCCGCCCCGCGGGTCGAAGAAGACGATGCCCGGCGGGCCGAACAGGCCGAAGCGCTTGAGCAGGGCCCGGTCGGCCGCGCTGTTGGCCGTCACATCGGCCCGCAGCAGGGTCATGCGGCCCATGCGGGCCTGCACCGCCGGGTCGCGGAAGGTCAGGCGCTCCATCTCGCCGCAGGCCGTGCACCAGTCGGCCGAGACATCCAGCAGCACCGGCCGGTCGCTGCGGGCCACCGCCTGCTCCAGCGCGGCCAGGTCCGCCACGGTCTGGAAGCGCGGCGCTTCTGCGCCATTGGTCGCCACCGCGCCCGGCGCGGCCACGGCCTGGCGCAGGGCCACCAGGTGGGCCAGGGGCTGCAGGGCATCGCGCCCACCCGAGAGGGCCCCCACCAGCTGGGCCGCGCCCACCAGGGCCAGCACCATGCCCAGGCCCTTGCCCAGGTGCTGCGGCCAGCGGGCCTGGGGCGCCAGGCCGTCGAAGGCGCGCAGGCCCACGGCCACGCAGATCAGGAGCAGCGCCCAACCCGCCATCACGCCCCAGGCCGGCAGCACGGGCGAGACCATCCACAGCGCCACCGCCAGCAGCAGCACGCCGAAGAAGCGCTTGACCTGCTCCATCCAGGCCCCGGCCCGCGGCAGCAGCGAGCCGGCGGACAGGCCCACCAGCAGCAGCGGCACGCTCATGCCCGCGGCCAGGCTGAACAGCGCCGCGCCGCCCAGCAGCACGTCGCGGGTCTGGCCGATGTAGACCAGGGCCCCGGCCAGCGGCGCGGCCACGCAGGGGCCGACGATCAGCGCCGACAGGCCGCCCATCAGGAACACACCGCCGAAGCGCCCGCCCGGCAGGCGGGTGGAGGCCCCGACCATGCGCGACTGCCAGGCCTGCGGCAGCTGCAGTTCGTAGAAGCCGAACATGGACAGCGCCAGCCCCACCAGCAGCACGGCGAAGGCGGCCAGCACCGCCGGCTTCTGCAGATAGGCGGCCAGGCCCTCGCCCAGCAGGCCGGCGGCCACGCCCAGTGCGGTGTAGACCAGGGCCATGCCCAGGCTGTAGGCCAGCGACAGGGCCAGGCCGCGGGCCCGCGAAGGCGGCTGCCCCGCGCCCGCCTGGCCGACGATGATGGAGGACAGGATGGGCACCATCGGCAGCACGCAGGGCGTGAAGGACAGCAGCAGGCCGGCCAGCAGGAACACGCCGGCGATGCTCAGCAGGCTGCCCGAGCGCAGCGCGCGCTCCACGCCGTTGCCGGCCTCGGCCGCCCCGGCCGGGCTCATGGCCTGAGCCTGCGCCACCGCGCTCGCGGCACCTGTCGCTGCGGGCGCATCGTCGACCACCAGGCTGACCTGGCGCAGGCCGCCGGCATCGGCCTGCAGCAGCAGGGCCTGGGTCTGCGGCGGGTAGCACAGGCCAGCGTCGGCGCAGCCCTGGCTGTCCACCTCGACCCGCCAGCGCCCGGCGCCGGCCTGCACCGGCAGCGTGGCGTCGATCGGCTGGGCGTAGATCTCGACCTCCTTCTGCAGGTTGGGGTCGTACTGGCGGTGGCCGGGCGGCAGGGCCAGCGGGCCCAGCGTGACGGCGGCATCGGCCGCGCGCACCGCCAGCCGCTCGCGGTAGAGGTGGTAGCCCGGCGTCACCGCCCAGTGGAGTTTCAGCGCTCGCCCCCCGTCGGTGACCTGCACCTGCAGCGGGAAGGCCTGGGCCGGGTCCAGGAAGTCGTCGGCCCGCGCGGGCAGCAGGGACAGCCCCAGCGTGGCGGCCGCCAGCAGCGCCAGCGTCCGGCGCAGGAAGGAAGAGAAGCGCGTCATGTGGAAGGCTCCAGGCCGGGCGCGACCAGTTCGCCCCGGGGGTCCAGGGCGGCGTAGGCCACGCCCTGGGATTGCAGAAAGGCCGGCGCCTGCGGCCCGGCCAACATGGCCAGGGTGCTCAGGGCGCCGGCGGCCAGGCAGGACGGCGCGGCCACCGTGACCGACTGCCAGTGCGACACCGGCCAGCCGGTGCGTGGGTCCAGGATGTGGCAGTAGCGCCGGCCATCCTGTTCGAAATAGCGCTCGTAGTCGCCGCTGGTGGCCAGGGCGCCGTCGTGCACCGCCCACTCCAGCGCCACCGCGCCGGGTGCGCGCGGGTGGGCCACGCCCAGGCGCCAGGGCCGGCCGTCGGGGTGAGGCCCCAGCACCCGCAGGTCCCCGCCCAGGTTGATCAGGCCGCTGCGCACCCCGGCCTCCAGCAGCAGGGTGGCGGCGCGGTCCACCGCGTACTCCTTGCCGATGCCGCCGAAGTCGATCTCCATGCCGGCCCGCGGCAGGGCGATGGCCTCGCCGGTCCAGACCACGCGGTCCCAGCCGATGCACTCGCGGCAGCGGGCCAGCTCGGTCTCGGAGGGCACGCGGGCCGCCTTGAAGTCCCAGGCCTGGCGCAGCACGCCCGAGCTGAGATCGAAGCGTCCCTCGCTCTGCCGGTAGAGCAGGTCGGCGAAGTCCAGCAGGTGGGCGGTCTCGGCATCCACCGGCACCGGCCGGCCGCTGCCGGCGGCCGCATTGATGCGCGAGACGATGCTGTCGCTCCGGTAGCGCGAGTAGCGCTGCTCGATGCGGCGCACCTCGTCCACCGCGGCCTGCGCCAGCGCCTGGGCCTGTGCCTCGTCGGCCACGCCCGCCAGGCGGATGCGACAGGGCGAGGCCATGGCGGTGAACTCCACCAGCCAGCCCGTCTCCCCATCCGCCCGCGGCAGCGGACGGTGTGGGGACTGCCGGGTCAGAAGCGTCGCGCCAGCCCGAGTTGCCATTGCGTGGCCGTCAAGGGGTCGACACCGGGCGAGCCATGCCCGCCCAGGCGCCAGTTGCTGCGCTGCTCGTACTGCTCGCCCTTCACATCCAGCGTCCAGTCGGGCTCGAACTGCCAGGCCAGCTTCAGGCCCAGGCCCAGGGCGCCGAAGGCCGACATGCGCTGGTCGGTGCTGCTGTAGGTGGGCGTGCCGTAGGGCGCCGGGTAGACGTTGGGATCGGACACCGGGTCGTAGTAGAAGGACGCGGCACGCTGGGTGTAGTAGCGCAGCGAGGGCGTGAGCACCAGCGTGTCCGACAGGTGCTTGTCGGCCGCCAGTTCCAGCGTGTGGGAGCGGATGCCGAAGCTGTCGTCGTAGAAGCGGTAGCTCAGCTTGGTGGCCATGCCCAGGTCGGACCACCAGTGGTTCCAGCGCACCAGGGCGATGGTGGCGTTGCGCTGGCGGGGCCGGGCGTCGAACAGCTTGTAGGGGTCGCTGAAGTAGCCGCGGCCGCGCGTGAGCGTCAGGTTGGCCTGGACGATGTCCTGCGGCGTCAGGGCCTGGGTGATGCCCAGCAGCCATTCGGTGGTGCGGCGGGTCTCGTTGTCCACCAGGTCGTTGACCGGGTTGATGCGGTCGTGCGCCGCGCCCACGCCCCAGTTCCAGGTGGTATTGTGGTCTTCGCTGGCCACAGTGCCGGCCAGCGAGAGGGCGTTGGAGACGTAGTCGTGCTCGTCCGAATGCGAGGCCCCCACGCTCAGCGTGCTGCGCTCGAAGTAGCGGGTCAGGCGCAGGTCGCCGGCCTTGCGGTCGTCGTGCATGCGGCTGGCCCCGGTGACGTCGGTGTAGTAGCGCGGCGAGGCGCCCGAGACGTCGTCGTGCGTCACCGAGCCTTCGACCGACCACTCGCGACCGATCGGGGTCATCAGGTAGGCCGAGGGCGACTTCACGCTCAAGCGCTTGAGGCCCGGCTGGTGGTCCTCGTAGCTGGAGTATTTCAGTGCCACCACGCCCTGCTCGGGGGCCTCCTCGGCCTGGGCGGTGGCGGGCATGACGCCGGGCAGCGCGCAGGCGGCCAGGGCGATCAGGCCCCAGCCGGACGCGGTCTTGCGGTCCTCAGTTGCAGCCACAACCGCCTCCTCCCACGCCTTCGCCCCCGGACGAGGCCTCCTTGCTGGCGCTCACGTGGCCCGAAAAGCGGGCCTCCAGCGGATCCCGGTCCATGCGCATCTCCGGGCGCGCGAGGTCGCCCTTTTCCCAGGGTTGCGGGCCGGCGCAGCCCGTCAGCAGGCCCAGCGCCAGCAGCCCCATGCCGGCCAGGCGCCGGATGGGCGCGACAGGGTGGATTGCCTTCATGCCAGGACTCCCCGACGCAGGGGCTCGGCCTGCGCCAGCGCCTGCTGCAGCTGTCCCTCCAGCGCGGCGCGGTCTTCGGGGCGGAAGCCGCTGTGCACGAAGCGGATGCGACCATCGGCGCCGATCAGCACGCTGGTGGGCATGCCCTTGATGGCGTAGCGCCGGGGCGTCTCGCCCTTGGGGTCGAAGGCCACGGTGAAGTGGGCCGGCACCTCGGCCAGGAAGCGCTCGGCGTCGGGCGTGCGGGCGTCCACATTGACGCCCACCACCTGCAGGCCGCGCGGCCCCAGCTTGGCCTGGATCTCGTTCATCCAGGGAAAGGACTGGCGGCAGGGGCCGCACCAGGAGGCCCAGAAGTCCAGGTAGACGACCTTGCCGCGCAGGGCGGAGAGCTGGACGCGGCCCGCGGGGCCGCTGAGGTCGAAGTCGGGCGCCGGGCCGGCGACTTCGGTGCCCTCGGCCGCGTGGGCGAGGGGCAGCGCCAGCCAGGGCGCGGTCAGGGCGGCCAGGCCCAGCTTCAGTCCTTGCGCCAGCTGCTGGCGGCGGGCCCGGGCCCGCCCGGTCATCGGAATGCGGTCAAGGTGCGACATCGGTGCGGTCTCCTGTGGAACGGCGGCGTTAGTACAGCACCCCGGCGGACAGCGCCAGCAGCGCGGGCCAGACGGGGTCGAGCGGGGTGTCGGGGCGGCCGATGCTGCAACCGCCACCGCCCGCGTTGGTGTCCGTGCCCGGAGCCGGGGCGGGGCTGGGCGCGGGCGCAGGGGCCGGTGTCGGCGCGGGGGTCGGCGCCGGACTGGGGGCCGGAGAAGGTGCCGGTGCAGGCGCTGGCGACGGGCTGGCCACGCCGGTGCCGGTCAGACTGACGTTGGGCGGGTTGGTGGCATCGCTGGTGGTGAGCTGCAGGCTGGCGGTGCGGGCCCCGCTGGCCGAGGGCTGGAAGCCCACCGTGACGGTGCAGGTGGCGCCCGGGGCCAGGCTCACCCCGCTGGCACAGCTGCCCGCCAGGGTGAAGTCGGCCGCCTGGGTGCCGGCGAGCAGCACCGCGGTGAGGGTGGCGGAGGCGTTGCCGGTGTTGACCAGGGTCAGGGTCTGGCCGGCGGCGGCCTGACCGACGGTGGTGTCGGCGAAGCTCAAGGTGCTCAGCCCGCCTTGCCAACCCAGCTGAGCCAGGGCGGCCGGGGCCCCGGTGCCGCTGACGGTGATGGTGTGCGGCGAGTTGGAGGCATTGGTCTGCAGGGCGACCGTGCCGCTGTAGGAGCCGGCCAGTGCCGGCGTGAAGTTCAGGCTGATCGCGCAATTGGCGCCCGCGGCCAGACTGGCCGGGCAGTTGCTGCCGGCGGTGAAGACCGACTGGCTGCTGCTGAGCGTCCCCACGCTGAGGGCCGCGTTGCCGCTGTTGGTCAGCGTCACCGTCTGGGTGGCGGTCAGGCCCAGGGTCACCGAACCGAAGCCCACGCTGGTGCTGGACAGGCTGACCGCGGGGGCGGTGGCCACCGGGTAGTAGGTGGGGGTGCGGCCCGTCTGGGCGGCGATGTAGGCCGCCAGATCGTTGAGATCAGACTGGGTGAGCCGGCCCTGCAGAAAGCGCATCTGGCTGACGCCGGAGATGCCGTTGGCGATGGTGTAGGCGCTGGCGCCGTTGGCGATCTTGTTCTGGTTGCGGCTGGGGGCACTGCCGTGGCAGGCCGAGGCCGCGCAGCTCTGGTTGCCCGTGACGATGACCTGCTGGTAGAGCGCCTGGCCGTGGGTGGCGTCCTGGGCCCAGGCGGCCGACACGGGCGCCAGTGCGGTGAGCCCCATCAGGGCGCCCGCCCGTCGCGCACGGCGGGTGGGTGGGGGGCAGGGGGAAAGTGACATCTCGGCTCCCTAAACAGATCAGACCAGAGGGCTCAGCAGGCCCCACCAGAGTGCGTTGAACAGCGCGTGCAAGGCGATGCAGGGCCATAGACGGCGCCCGCGCAGATAGACCGCGCCCAGCAGCAAGGCCGGTGCGGCCGTGGCCCAGGCCCAGGGGCCGGGCCGCAGCAGGGCATGGGCCGCGGCAAAGAGCCCGGCCGTGAGCAGCACGCTCACCGCGCCCGGCGCCCCCCGGCGCAACAGGCTTTCCTGCAGCCCGGCGCGGAAGACGGTCTCCTCCAGCACCGGGGCCACGCCCAGCGCGAAGCCGGCTGCCACCGCGTCGACCATCTCTGCGCCCTCCACGATCCACATCGACGGAGCGGAGTTTATTTTTTAATGTGCAATTTGCACATTTAATGATTGAAACAGCATGTTGCGCCCTCGGTCTTTCCCGACCTTTCAGGCGACCTTAAGAAAACGCCGTGGCAGAAAGCAAAAGACCGCCCTAAGGCGGCCTTGGAGGGGGCAGCAGCGGTGCGCCGGAGTTCAGTGCCCGCCGGCCAACAGCGCCGCGTTACCGCCGGCCGCCGCGGTGTTGATGGTCACGCACTGCTCGGCACAGAAGCGGTAGAGGTAGTGCGGCCCGCCGGCCTTGGGACCGGTGCCCGACAGGCCCTCGCCGCCGAAGGGCTGCACACCCACCACCGCGCCGATCATGTTGCGGTTGACGTAAACGTTGCCAATGCGGGCCTGCGCGGCCAGGCGCTCGGCCCGGCTGTCGATGCGGGTCTGCAGGCCGAAGGTCAGGCCGTAGCCCAGGGCGTTGATCTGGGCCACCAGCGCGGCCGGGTCGCCCGACCAGCGCACCACGTGCAGCACCGGGCCGAACAGCTCCTGCTGCAGCTCGGCCACGCTGGAAAGCTCGAAGGCCACCGGCGCGATCAGGCGCGGCACCGCCGTGCCAGCCGGCAGCGGGGTCTCGCCGATCAGCGCGGCCTCGCGGCGCAGGCGGGCGATCTGGGTCTGCAGGTTCTGGAAGGCCTCGTCGTCGATCACCGGGCCGACATCGGTGGCCCAGTCGGCCGGGTCGCCCAGGCGCAGTTCCAGCATGGCGCCGCGCAGCATGGCGAGGATGCCGTCGGCCACACCTTCGTGCAGGCACAGCAGGCGCAGGGCCGAGCAGCGCTGGCCGGCCGAGCGGAAGGCGCTCTGCACCACCGCGTCGACCACCTGCTCGGGCAGGGCGGTGGAATCGACCACCATGGCATTGAGGCCGCCGGTCTCGGCGATCAGCGGCACGATGGGGCCGTCCTTGGCGGCCAGCGCGCGGTTGATGGTGCGGGCCACCGCGGTGGAGCCGGTGAAGCACACGCCGGCCGTGGCCGGGTGGGCCACCAGCGCGGCGCCGGTCGTCTCGCCCGGGCCGTGCAGCAGCGCCAGCGCATCGGCGGGCACGCCGGCCTCGTGCAGCAGGGCCACCATGCGGGCGGCCACCGCGGGGGTCTGCTCGGCCGGCTTGGCGGCCACCGCATTGCCGGCCACCAGCGCGGCCACCACCTGGCCGGTGAAGATGGCCAGCGGGAAGTTCCAGGGGCTGATGCAGACGAAGACCCCGCGGCCGTGCAGGCGCAGGGTGTTGCGCTCGCCGGTGGGGCCGGGCAGCTCCTGCGGCTGCAGCCGCGCCTGGGCCTGCTGGGCGTAGTAGCGGCAGAAGTCCACCGCCTCGCGCACCTCGGAGATGGCGTCACCCAGGGTCTTGTGGGCCTCCTTCACCAGCAGACCGCAGAACTCGGGCAGGCGGACTTCCAGCGCATCGGCGGCGCGGCGCAGCACGGCCGCGCGCTCGTCCACCGGCCGGTGGTTCCAGCCGGCCCAACCCTGAGACAGGCGCTGCATGGCGTCGGCCACATCGGCCTGGCTGGCCAGCGGCACGGGGTCCAGCCGGGTGGTGGCGATGGCGGTGGCCAGGGGCTGGCGGCTGTCCAGGCAGGTGGGGTCAGCGCCCGCCGAGTTGGGCCGCTCGGCGCCGTAGAGCGCGCGCGGCAGCGGCAGGCCCTCGGCCGGGCCGACACCGTCGTGCGCCTCCAGCAGCGGCGAGCGCAGCAGCTCGGCCGGGGCCACGCTCGGGTCGGCCAGCTGGTGGACGAAGGAGGAGTTGGCGCCGTTCTCCAGCAGGCGGCGCACCAGGTAGGCCAGCAGGTCGCGGTGCTCGCCCACCGGGGCGTAGACGCGGCAGGACACGCGCGGGTCCTTCAGCACCTCGCGGAACACGCCGTCGCCCATGCCATGCAGGCGCTGCAGCTCGAAGTCCTGACCCGGCACCGCGCCGGCCTTCTCGGCCATTTGCAGCAGGGCGGCGATGGTCCCGGCGTTGTGGCCGGCGAACTGCGGGAAGATCACGTCGCGGTGGGCCAGCAGAGCCCGGGCGCAGGCCAGGTAGTTCACGTCGGTGTGCGGCTTGCGCGTGAAGACCGGGTAGGCCGGCAGGCCCATCTCCTGGGCGCGCTTGACCTCGCCGTCCCAGTAGGCCCCCTTGACCAGGCGCACCATGAAGCGCAGCCCGTGGCGGCGGGCGATGGCGGCCACCGCCTCCACCACCGACAGCGCGCGGGTTTGGTAGGCCTGCACCGCCAGGCCGAAGCCGCGCCAGCGCGGCAGCGTCGCGGCGATGCGACCGGCCAGCGCGTCCAGCAGCTCCAGCGAAAGCTCCAGCCGGTCCACCTCCTCGGCGTCGATGGTGAGGTTCATGTCGGCCGCGGCGGCCTGCTCGATGAGGGCCCAGACCCGCGGCAGCAGCTCGCCGTGCACACGCTCGCGCTGGGCGTCCTCGTAGCGGGAGAAGAGCGCGGAGAGCTTGATGGAAATGCCGTCACGGCCTTCGGGTCCCACCGAGGCGTCGCCCTGCCGCTTCGCGATCGCCACGATCGCGTTCAGGTAGCTGGCCTGGTAGCGCTCGGCGTCGGCCTCGGTGCGGGCGCCCTCGCCCAGCATGTCGTAGGAAAAGCGCAGCTGCGGCTGGGCCTTGCGCTGCTTGTCGGCCTCGCCCTGGGCCTCGTCGATGGAACGGCCCAGCACGAACTGCCGACCCAGCAGCTGGATGGCGCGCACCGTGGCCGCCACCACGCCGCGAGCGCCCAGCCGGGTGAGCAGGCCGCCGGATTCGCCCGCCTCGGGCAGGAACTTCTGCGACATGGCCAGCGCGGTGGCCGACAGGCCGGCCAGCATGCCGCCACTGCCGTCGTTGGCACTGAAGTCGGCCCGGCCCAGCTGGTCGGCCGTCAGGGCCACCGCGGTCTCCACATCGGGCACCCGCAGCAGGGCCTCGGCCAGGCGCATCAGGGCCAGGCCCTCGGGGCGGGAGATGGGGTACTCGCGCAGCAGCGACTCCATGGCCCAGAAGGGCGCCGGGTGGGCACGCACGGCCTCGACCCAGGGCGTGGCCGCCGCCACGGCCGCAGCCCAGTCCAGCCCCTCGCCCAAGCGGGCCCGGGCCGCCGCCAGGGCCTGGGCCTCGGGCTGGTACGGAAATGGCAGGCGTTGTTGCGGCGGTGGCAGGTGCAGGTCGGCGGCGGTGTGCATGGCAGTAGAAACCCAACTGTATAAGTGCACAGCTTAAGGCCACAATTCACGACAAAGATTCGGACTTTTTTAGTTTCGTTGGAGTTTTTCAAGGCATGAAGCCCGTGTCAGAGACAAACGAGCAAGACCGAGAGCTGGACAAGATCGACCTGCGCATCCTGCGTGTCCTGCAGGGCGACGGCCGCATCAGCAACCTGAAGCTGGCCGAGGAGGTGCACCTGTCCCCCACCGCGGTGCTGGAGCGCGTCAAGCGGCTCACGCGGGAGGGCTACATCCTCGGCTACGAGGCCCGCCTGAACCCGAACAAGCTGGGCGCCGGGCTGATGGTGTTCGTGGAGGTGCTGCTGGACCGCACGGTGCACGACGTGATGGACGCCTTCCGCGCGGCCGTGCAGGTGCGGCCGGAAATCCTGGAATGCCACCTGGTGGCCGGCGGCTTCGACTACCTGCTCAAGACCCGGGTGTCCGACATGGCCGCCTACCGCACCTTTGTCGGGGATGTCATCTGGACCCTGCCCGGCGTGCGCGAGACCCGCACCTACGCGGTGATGGAAGAGGTGAAAAATACCACTGCCCTGGACTTCTGATCCCGGGGCCGTGGTCACATCCCCCAAGCGGGGGGGCCCCTCCGCCGGATCCCCCCCTTGGGGCGATGGCGAAGCGCCGGAGACGGCGCGAGCATGCCTGGCATGGACGCAGTACCCCATGCCCTGGACGAGGACCTCATGTTCGCCCCCTGCCCCACGACCGCCCTGCCCCGCCCCCTGCCGCCGGCCCGTGAACGTGGCCCCAAGGCCGAGGCGAACTGGCTCGACTCCAGCCTGGATCTGCAGCGTGGCCTGACGGTGCAGGAACTGCCCTTGGATTGGAATGACCCGTCCTGGGCGCAGTGGGTTCTGCCGGCCCTGGACGGGGCCGACCGCTGACCCTGGGGCCGCTCAGGCCGCAGGCCGCGGACGGGCGCCGAAGATGGCGGTGCCGATGCGCACCAGGGTCGCGCCTTCGAGCACGGCCGCTTCCAGATCGGCGCTCATGCCCATCGACAGCGTGTCCAGGGCCAGGCCCCGGGCCTTCAGGGCCTCCAGCGCCTCGCGCAGACGCCGGTGCGGCAAGCGCTGGGCGGCCACATCCTCTGCCGGCTCGGGAATGGCCATCAGCCCCCGCAGCGTGAGCCGGGGCAAGGCCGACACCGCCTGCGCCAGCGCAGGCAGTTCCTCCAGCGTGACGCCGCTCTTGCTGGCCTCGCCACTGATGTTGACCTGCAGACAGACCTGCAGCGCAGGCAGCCCGGCCGGCCGCTGGGCCGACAGCCGCTCGGCGATCTTCAGCCGGTCCACCGAGTGCACCCAGTCGAACTGCTCGGCCACCACCCGGGTCTTGTTGGCCTGCAGCGGGCCGATCAGATGCCAGACGGGCCGCGGCTGCAGATCGGCCAGGGCCTCGATCTTGGTCAGGGCTTCCTGAACGTAGTTTTCGCCGAAGGCGCGCTGCCCGGTCGCGAAGGCCTCGCGCACCGCTTCGGGCGGGCAGGTTTTGCTGACGGCCAGCAGGGTCACGGCATCGGCCGGCCGACCGGCCGCCTCGCAAGCCGCGTTCAGACGGTGACGGACTTGTAGTATGTTCTGCGCGATACTGACCATGATCACCCGAGCATAAACGACGCCCTCGCCCAGGGTGCCCAGGGACCCCCACACACCTCGCCATGGACATCACCCAACTGCTGGCCTTCTCGGTGAAGAACAAGGCCTCGGACCTGCACCTTTCCGCCGGCCTGCCGCCGATGATCCGCGTGCACGGCGATGTCCGTCGCATCAATGTCGAGCCGCTGCCCCACAAGCAGGTGCACGCGATGGTCTACGACATCATGAACGATGTGCAGCGCAAGCAGTACGAGGACACGCTGGAGTGCGACTTCAGCTTCGAGGTCCAGGGGCTGGCCCGCTTCCGGGTCAACGCCTTCCACCAGAACCGCGGTGCCGGCGCCGTGTTCCGGACCATTCCGTCCAAGATCCTGACGCTGCAGCAGCTCAACTGCCCGCCGGTGTTCGGCGATCTGGCACTCAAGCCGCGCGGCCTGGTGCTGGTGACGGGCCCGACGGGCTCGGGCAAGTCCACCACGCTGGCGGCCATGGTGGACCACCTCAACGAATCCGAGTACGGCCACATCCTGACGCTGGAAGACCCGATCGAATTCGTGCACGAATCCAAGAAATGCCTGGTCAACCAGCGCGAGGTGGGCCCGCACACCCACAGCTTCGCCAACGCCCTGCGCGCCGCGCTGCGCGAGGACCCGGACGCGGTGCTGGTGGGCGAATTGCGTGACCTGGAAACCATCCGCCTGGCGCTGACCGCGGCCGAGACCGGCCACCTGGTCTTCGGCACCCTGCACACCAGCAGCGCCGCCAAGACCATCGACCGGATCGTGGACGTGTTCCCGGCGGCGGAAAAGGACATGGTGCGTGCCATGCTGTCCGAATCGCTGGTGGCGGTCATCTCGCAAACGCTGTGCAAGACCAAGGACGGCCAGGGCCGGGTGGCCGCGCATGAGATCATGATCGGCACCTCGGCCATCCGCAACCTGATCCGGGAGAACAAGGTGGCCCAGATGTACTCGGCCATCCAGACCGGCCAGAGCGTGGGCATGCAGACCCTGGACCAGTGCCTGGCCGATCTGGTGCGCCGCAATCTGGTGGCCGCTTCCGAGGCCCGGGTGCGGGCCAAGTTCCCCGAGAACTTCCCGGGCTGACCCGCTTCACCGCATCCTGCAGTACCGCCGTGACCGTGAAACAGCTGCTCTCCCGCCTCCGCCGCACGGCCGATCCGGCCGATGGGACGCCGCGCCCCGATGACGCCGGCTTCTTCGCCACCCAGCTGATGGACCACGAGGGCGACACCCAGCTGCTCGCGCCCTGGCAGGCACGGGCCAGCGAGCTGGGCGCCCGGCCCTTCGACACCGTCCAGGGCCTGGCGCTGCTGCAGCAGTGGTTCCACCAGGATCCGGTGTTCGCCGGACTGGAAGGCATCGATCTGGGCGTGCTGGGCGGCTATTTCGAGTTCGTGCAGCTCGACAGCGGGCGGCAGATCATCGGCCAGGACGAACAGGGCGACTACCTGGTGGTGCTGCTCAAGGGCGTGGTGGCCGACGACCGGCTGCAGCCCTCGGGCGCCAAGGTGCGCATCAACGAATCGCGCGCGGGCGACGTGCTGGGCGAGATGTCGGTGCTCGATGGCGGCACCCGCTTCTGCTCCTGCACCGCGCTGACGCCGCTGATCGCCGCGGTGCTGCCCAGCCAGGCGCTGGAGGCGATGATGAACGAAGACCCCCGGCTGGCGGCCGCGGTGCTGGCCTGGCTGGCCAAGCGCCTGTCGCTGCGTCTGCGCCAGGTCAGCGCCCGCCTGTCGGTGCAGCTGACCCGGGGCGGCCAGGCCGGCGAATGACGCCCCCCGACCGAATCCGCTGACGGAGACACTCCATGGAACGCGACCAGGCCTCGAAATTCGTCAACGATCTGCTCAAGCTGCTGGTCACGCGCAAGGGCTCCGACCTCTTCCTGACCGCGGACTTCCCGCCCGCCATCAAGGTGGATGGCAAGGTCACCAAGGTTTCGCCCCAGCCGCTCACGGGTTCGCACACGGTGGCGCTGGCGCGGGCCATCATGAACGACAAGCAGGCCGCGGATTTCGAGCGCACCAAGGAGTGCAATTTCGCGATCTCGCCGCAAGGCGTCGGCCGCTTCCGGGTCAGCGCCTTCATGCAGCAGGGCCATGTGGGCATGGTGCTGCGGACCATCCCGCAGGAGCTGCCCACCATCGACGACCTGGGCCTGCCGCAGATCCTCAAGGACATCGCGATGACCAAGCGCGGCCTGGTCATCCTCGTGGGGGCCACCGGCTCGGGCAAATCGACGTCGTTGGCCTCGATGGTGGACTGGCGCAACGAGCATGCCTGCGACCACATCATCACCGTGGAAGACCCGGTGGAGTTCGTGCATCCGCACAAGAACTGCATCATCACCCAGCGCGAGGTCGGCATCGACACCGAGGACTGGGACATCGCGCTGAAGAACTCGCTGCGCCAGGCACCGGACGTGATCCTGATGGGCGAGATCCGCGACCGCAAGACCATGGAGCTGGCCATCGCCTTCGCCGAGACGGGCCACCTGTGCATGGCCACCCTGCACGCCAACAGCGCCAACCAGGCGCTGGACCGGATCATCAACTTCTTCCCCGAGGAAAAGCGCGACCAACTGCTGATGGACGTGTCGCTGAACCTCAAGGGCATGATCTCGCAGCGCCTGCTGCCGCGCCAGGAAGGCCGGGGCCGCATCGCGGCGGTGGAGATCATGCTCAACACCCCGCTGATGGCCGACCTGATCTTCAAGGGCGAGGTGGGCGAGTTGAAGGAGCTGATGAAGCGCTCGCGCGAGCTGGGCATGCAGACCTTCGACCAGGCCCTGTTCGACCTTTACGAGGCCAACGCCATCACCTACGAGGACGCCCTGCGCAATGCCGACTCGGTCAACGACCTGCGGCTGCAGATCAAGCTCAACAGCAAGCGGGCGCGGGTGGGCGATCTGGCCGCCGGCACCGAGAACCTGACCATCATCTGAACACCATGGTGAACAAGACCTACGACAGCGTGCCGCCGCAACGGGTGGCGTTTCTCGGCCTGGGCGTGATGGGTTCCCCCATGGCGGGCCACCTGCAGCGCGCCGGACACGAGGTGACCGTCTACAACCGCACCGCCGCCAAGGCCGAGGCCTGGGTGGCGACCTATGGCGGCCGCAGCGCCGCCACCCCGCGGGAGGCCGTGGCAGGCGCCAGCCTGGTGTTCGCCTGCGTGGGCAATGACGACGACCTGCGCTCGGTGGTGCTGGGCCCGGACGGCGCCTTCGCCGGCATGGGCGAAGGCGCGATCTTCGTGGACCACACCACAGCCTCGGCCGAGGTGGCCCGCGAACTCAACCAGATCGCCCGCCTGGCGGGCAAGTACTTCATCGACGCACCGGTGTCCGGCGGCCAGGCCGGCGCCGAGAACGGCGTGCTCACCGTGATGTGTGGCGGCGAGCTGGCGCCCTTCGAGTCCATGAAGCCGGTGGCCATGGCCTACAGCCGGGCCGTCACCCGCATCGGCGAATCCGGCGCCGGCCAGCTGGCCAAGATGGTCAACCAGATCTGCATCGCCGGTCTGGTGCAGGGCCTGTCGGAAGCCATCGCCTTCGGCCAGCAGGCCCAGCTGGACATGAAGCTGGTGCTGGACGTGATCGGCAAGGGCGCGGCCCAGAGCTGGCAGCTGGACAACCGTGGCAAGACCATGGTGGACGACCAGTTCGAGTTCGGCTTCGCCGTGGACTGGATGCGCAAGGACCTGGGTCTGGTGCTGGACGAGGCCCGCCGCAACGGTGCGCGCCTGCCCATCACCGCCCTGGTGGACCAGTTCTATGCCGATGTGCAGGAGATGGGCGGCGGCCGCTGGGACACCTCCAGCCTGATCCGCCGCCTGCGCTGAGGCAGGCACAAACGGCCCAGCAAACGGCCCACGGTGGGCCGTCCGCCAGGAACATCAGCGGGCCGCGGAGGCGGCAGGCGCCGGCGCAGGCTGCAGCGCCTTGAGCTGCTCTTCGCTCACCACCTCGGCCACGCGCACGACCTTGTCGACGCCGCTGATCGAGCGGGCCAGCTCGGTGGCCCGGTTCAGCTCACGCTCGGTCACCACGCCCATCAGGTAGACGGTGCCGCGCTCGGTCACCACCTTGAAGGCGTTGCCCTGCACGTCCTTGGCATCGAACAGCGTGGCCTTGACCTTGCTGGTCACGATGGCGTCGCTGGAGCGCGAGGTCAGCGAGCTGTTGGGCATCACCGCGATCTCGTTGGTCACGGAGCGCAGGTTCTCCACGCCGGTCACGGCGTTGACGACGGCAGCCCGGTCGCTCTCGCTGGGCACCTCGCCGGTCAGCAGGGCCAGGCGGTTGTAGCTGGTGACGTTGACATGGCCGCGATCGCCGATGGCCTGGCGGATGCGGTTGTAGGACTTGGCCTCGATGGCCTCATCCTCGACCTGGGCGCCGGAGGTGCGGCGGTCGGTGTACATCAGGGCCCCGCCCACGGCGGCGCCGCCGATCAGCAGGGGCGCACAGGCGCTGAGCAGTTGGGTGGCGGCCAGCAGGCTGGCCAGGGTCACGATACGGCTGGTGTTCTTCATCATCGGTCCTGAAAGGAAGCGCCCGGGAAACAGGCGCCTCAGGCGGGCGATTCCTCGCCCAACAATTGCATGTCGATGGCATCGCACAGGGCATGCGTCGCCATCAGATGGAGTTCCCGCACGCGGGCAGGCCGGGCGGTGGCCACCGGCACCCAGACGTCGGTTTCGGCCAGCAGGTCGGGCCAGGCCCCCGGATCGCCCCCGGTGAACAGCACCACGCTCATCTCCTGCTGGTGGGCGGCCTGGACCACGGCGCGCAGCGCCGGGTCGTCGCTGTACAGCCCCGCGAAGACCACCAGCAGATCCCCGGGATGGCCCAGGGCCCGCAGCTGGGCGGCGAAGACGTCCTCGCCATGGCCCGGCGCAGGCGGCAGGGCCAGCGGGCGGCCCAGGCCGGGGCCCAGCGCCAGCGCCGCCAAGGGCGGGCGCTCGCGCTCGAAGCGCAGGGTCAAGGCGCCGCACAGGGCCGCGGCCAGGTCGGCGTCCGTGCCCTGACCACAGGCCAGCAGCTTGCCACCGGCTGTCAAACAGCCGACGGCCGCCTGGGCGGCCTCGGCAATGGGACGGGCCAGGGACTCGGCCACCTGGTACAGCAGGTCGGCGGTCTCGAAGAAATGGTGCTGGATACGGGCTTCAAGCATGGGCGCCGATCATAAGCGCGGGCATGTCCCGGGTATGAACCCCGGGCCGGCCGGGAGTTCCCGCCATCTCAACCCGCATCGAAGGCGCCACGCAGCCATTCCAGCGCCTCGCCGTCGATGGCGACCACATCGAAGCGGCAGGGCGGCACGGCGCTCAGGCGCATCAGGTAGTGCTGGGCGGCATAGACCAGGCTGCGCTGCTTGGCAAAGGTGACGCTGGCCGCCGCGCCACCGTGGCCGGCGCCCTGGCGGGCCCGGACTTCCACGAAGACCAGCGTGCCGTCGCGCTCGCGCAGGATCAGGTCGATCTCTCCACCACGGCGGGAGGGACCGCGCGCCACCCGATAATTGCGCTGCACCAGGCGCAAGCCTTGGCCCTGCAGATGCGCCAGGGCCCGATCCTCCGCCGTGCGGCCGGTGACCGCGCGCGCCTGAGCGGCGGCCTGGGCCGACGCCGGGTCCTTCCGGGGCTTACCGAACCACATGAGCGCTTCCTCTGCTTCCCTGTCCCTGCTCCAGGCCGCTGCCGCGGCGGCCGGTGGCCAGCAGTATCCCGCCGCCACCCTGTATGTGGTGGCCAGCCCCATCGGCAATCTGGCGGACTTCAGCCTGCGGGCGGTGCATGCGCTGTCGCTGGTGGACGCGGTGGCCTGCGAAGACACCCGCGTCACCGCCGGCCTGCTGCGCCACCTGGGCCTGGACAAGCCGCTGATCGCCGTGCACGAGCACAACGAGCAGAGCGCCGCGGAGAAGGTGCTGGCCCGGCTGGCCCAGGGCGAGCGGGTGGCCTACCTGAGCGACGCCGGCACACCCGCGGTGTCCGACCCCGGCGCGGTGCTGGCCCACCAGGTGCGGGCGGCCGGTCACCGGGTGCTGCCCCTGCCCGGCGCCAGCGCGGTGGTGACCGCGCTGAGCGCGGCCGGCTGCGTGGGGGCGGCGGGCCCGGGCTTCCACTTCGCCGGCTTTCTGCCCGCGAAGGGGCAGGAACGCGACAGCGCACTGCAGGCTGCCCTGGCCCAGCCCTGCCCCACCGTGCTGTTCGAGGCACCGCACCGCATCGAGGCGCTGGCGGACCGGCTGGCGGCACTGGCGCCCACGCGGCCGGTCACCATCTGCCGCGAGCTGACCAAGCAGTTCGAGCAGATCGACACCCTGCCGGCCGCGCAGCTGCCGGCCTGGTTCTCAGCCGACGCCCAACGCCGCAAGGGCGAGTTCGCCGTGGTGCTGCATGCGCCCGAACCCGTCGGCGAGGAGACCCCGGGCCTGCCCCCCGAGGTGGAGCGCACCCTGCGTGTGCTCACCCGGGATCTGCCCCTGAAGCAGGCCGTGGCCCTGGCCGCCGAACTGACCGGCGCCCCGCGCAACGCCCTGTACGAGCAGGCCCTGGCCTGGCGTCAGGCGGCCCAAGAGGCCGTCGCGGGCGACGAAGCCGCGGCCGACTGAGGCCGGCCGCCGGCCTGCACCTTATTGTGGTGCCGAGGCCGCGCGCTGGTTGTGCGTCTTGCGGGCGATGTCGCGGTTGGCACGGCGCTCGGCCGAACGGATGCGCGCACGTTCCTGGGTCGTCACGCTGCCATCGGCCGCGGCCTTGGTTTCCATGTTGTCGATGTGCTGCTGCTGGTTGTCCAGGCGGGTCGTTTCGCGCTGGGTCAGCTCGCCGCTGGTGGCGCCCTGGTTGATGCGAGCGGCCTCGCGCTGCTGACGCAGCTTGATGTGCGGGGTGCTGGCACCGCGCTCCGGCGGGGTGGCGGTCTGTGCGCTGGCGGCGAAGCTGGCGCAGGCGATGAAGCCGGCCACGGCCAGGCTGAGAACGGACGTCTTGCGGATCATGGAAGTTCCTCCTTGGACTGAGATCACGGAGCACGATGCCACGCCCCGGTGCCTCTCTCAACGCCCGAGATAGGGATCGCGCCGACTCGGACTCTCCGAAAGGGTGTACACCTGTAAACAGGCCGACTCCCTACAATCGATCGCATGATCTCCCGCGAACCCACCCTCGAACGGCTGGCAGTGGCGCAAAGCCTGCTGCTGGACCCCTATCAACTGACGGAGTCCACGCTGTCCCGGGCCTTGGCCACCATCGGTGAGCACAAGGTGGACGACGCGGACCTCTACTTCCAGTACACCCGGCACGAAGGCTGGAGCCTGGAGGAAGGCATCGTCAAGAGCGGCAGCTTCTCGATCGACCAGGGCGTGGGCGTGCGCGCCATTGCCGGCGAGAAGACCGCCTTCGCCTATTCGGACGACCTCTCCGAGGCCGCGCTGCTGGACGCCGCCCGCACGGTGCGCACCATTGCCGCCTCGGGTCAGAGCCGTCGCGTCAAGGTGAGCAACAAGACCCAGGTGGCCAAGAGCCGCCTGCTCTATGCCCCGCTGGACCCGATCGCCACGCTGGACAGCACCCAGAAGGTTGAACTGCTCGAGCGCATCGAGCGCATGGCCCGCGCGCGCGATCCGCGCGTGGTGCAGGTCATGGCCGGCCTGGCCGCCGAATACGACGTGGTGCTGGTGGCCCGTGCCGACGGCACCCGCGCGGCCGACGTGCGGCCGCTCGTGCGCCTGTCCATCACCGTGATCGCCGAGCAGAACGGCCGGCGCGAGGTGGGCTCGGGCGGCGGCGGCGGGCGCTTCGGCCTGGGCTACTTCCAGGACGCCCAGTTGGAAAGCTATGTGGACCAGGCGGTCAATGCGGCCCTGACCAACCTCGAATCGCGCCCGGCGCCGGCCGGCCCGATGACCGTGGTGCTGGGCCCGGGCTGGCCCGGCGTGATGCTGCACGAGGCCGTGGGCCATGGCCTGGAGGGTGACTTCAACCGCAAGGGCTCGTCCACCTTCTCCGGCCGCATCGGCGAGCGGGTGGCGTCCAAGGGCGTCACCGTGCTGGACGACGGCACCATCGCCGATCGCCGCGGCTCGCTCAACATCGATGACGAAGGCAACCCGAGCCAGCGCAATGTGCTGATCGAGGACGGCATCCTGCGCGGCTACATCCAGGACCGCCTGAACGCCCGGCTGATGGGCGTGAAGCCCACGGGCAACGGCCGCCGCGAGAGCTACGCCCACGTGCCGATGCCGCGCATGACCAACACCTACATGCTGGCCGGCGACAAGTCGCCCGAGGAGATCATCGCCTCGGTCAAGCGCGGCCTGTACGCCACCAATTTCGGCGGCGGCCAGGTGGACATCACCAGCGGCAAGTTCGTGTTCTCGGCCTCCGAAGCCTACTGGGTCGAGAACGGCAAGATCCAGTACCCGGTCAAGGGCGCCACGCTGATCGGCAACGGCCCGGACGCGATGAACCGTGTCAGCATGATCGGCAACGACCTGGCGCTGGACAGCGGCGTGGGCACCTGCGGCAAGGAAGGCCAGAGCGTGCCGGTCGGGGTGGGCCAGCCCACGCTGCGCATGGACGGCCTGACGGTGGGCGGCACGGCCTGAAGCTCTGCCCGACACTTGGGGATGGCAGGCCCTGCGGCGCTCCCTAGAATCCGGCTTCACTGAATCGAAAGTGGAGCAGGGCGATGCTGGATTGGCTGAAACGACTGGGGACGCGGGCATCACCCCGTCCTGCGCCATCCCTCCAGACATCCACCCCTTTGGTGCCCCCCCTGCCTCTGCAGGGACCTGAAGCTTTGCAGGGGCTTTGGATCGATGAACCCGATGCCCTGCAGCGTCTGGAAGGCATGGCGTTGGCGCCTGAATTGCGCGGTGATCTCACCCAGTTCATCGAGCGAGGGTTCACCATCATCCCGCAGGCGATCTCACCCGAATTGGCCGACCAGGTGGTGGCCGACGCGCATCGGGTGCTCACCGAGCCCGCCCCCTATGTCGTTCGAAATGCGGGGGCCTACACCGACCCGGCCCGGTTGCAGGAACTGGGTGTGGGCGACCGCATCATCGACCTGTACGCCGTGTCTGAGGCGGCGCGAGCAGCGGTGTTCACACCACGAGTGGCCGCCCTGCTGCAGGCGGCCTTCGCGGAGCCAGCCATCGCCATCCAGTCCCTTTACTTCGAATACGGCTCACAACAGTCGATCCATCAGGACACCGCCTATGTGGTGTCTCGGCGCCCGTTGGGTCTGGCAGCCATCTGGATCGCCCTGGAAGACGTCGCGCCCGGCACGGGTGAGCTCTGCTACTACCCTGGGGGCCACCGCTTCCCGCACTTCCTTTTCGGGGGCGAGCGCAAGCACTGGATTCAGAGCCAGGATGGTCAGGCCCAGCATCAGACTTACTTCAAACATCTGCACGATTGCGCAGCCGAACGGGGGATACAGGTCGAGTCCTTCCTGCCCCGAAAGGGAGATGTACTGGTCTGGCATGCCGACCTGCCCCACGGAGGAAGCCGCATCACCCAGATGCACACCCGCCGCAGCCTGGTGCTGCATTTCGCCCCCCAGAGCGTGAAGGCCAATTACGCCACACGGCTGGGGGCCGATTATCACGAAATGCCCACTGAGAACGGGCACTTCTTCTCCTGCCGACACTATCGGCTGCAGGACATGGACGCTTCTGGAAGGGCTGCCGTGCTCTTCAACGGGCTGAAGACACCCCGCTGATCAGAGGGCACTGCCGGACGGAAACTCCCGCGCCCAACACACCCGCTCTCTCAGGATTTTTGCGGGCACGCCACCGACCACGGTGTTCGGAGGCACGGAAGCGGTCACCACGGCTCCTGCAGCCACGATACAGCCCTCGCCCAGTGTGACATCGGGCATTAGCATGGCCCGACGTCCTACCCAGACATGGCGCTCCAGCCTGACATGGTGGCGCTGGCCGTTGAGGAGTTGGCCACTGTCCAGATCGAAGATCGGGTGTTGGTCGCTGCCCTGGATCACCACTTCGTCCGAAAACTGTGCGTCTTCGCCGATCACCATGTCGCAGTTCGCCACGATCAGTCGTGCATGACCGAACGTACAGCGATCCCCGATGAACAGCGTGGGATGGCGGAAGAGTTGGATGCTGCCTCGCATCACGGTCCGGCTGCCCACGAAGACGCGAACATGGTCGTCGCCCAGGAGCAGGTTATAGGCACCGGTCTTGGACAGCAGCGCCAGGTGCACCCCCCGATACTGGCGCTTGCCCGCGTGCAAGTTCAGCTTGACCTGTGGCAGCTCCTCATCCCCGTCTGCCACGGTGAGCCAGCAGTTGTCGTCAAACTCGGCGGGCAGCCCTTTGACCAAGACACTGTCCCGCAACGGCATGGTGTGCAGGCGTCGCTGTGCAGACAAGGGGGCGTGCACCGCCAGGTCAGGAGGCAGGTCCATGGCCTGCAACAAGGCCCCCAGATGGGGCGTGGTTTCTGACATGAGAACTCCCAAAAGGACAACGGGGACGGTGTCCCCACCGTCCCCGCGGGACATCATGCCAGCAGCACAGCCTCAGGGCTGGGTTCCGGCAAACAGCTGACGGAAACCACCACCGATCTCGACCCGACGAGTGTTATTGGGGTTGTACACCTCCTGCCCCACGTCAGCCGACAGCAGGATCCATTGGCTGCGGTTTTGCCAGCCCGAACCCCACTCCGCCGCCAGTTGGGCATCGGTGACCGATGCCACGCTCACGCCGTTGGCCTTGGCCGTAACCATGCGCACCACGTTCAGGAGCTGATCGAAGCTGATCGTCACATCGAACGCCTGGTTCGCGAATGTTCCATGCTGGGTGGCTTGCCCTTGGGATGTGAACAGCGAAAGACCGGTCTCCTGGTCCACCGTCTGACTGCCGGCCGCCTTGATCGGACCGTCGATGACCGGAATGCTGCCCTGCGCGGGGTCGAAGGAGAGCCCCCCGTTCTGGAACCAAGCCACCGTGCTCCAGTCGCTCACCCCCGAACGGACAATGGATGTGTTCAACAGATACTGGATCTGACAGGGCTTGCCATTGGCCTTGACCTCATTGACGCACGCCAGGTTGAGGAAGGTTGCCATCATCTGCTGCTTGGCCTGGGTGGTCTCTCCCGCACCGGCGTTGGTCTGGACACTGCCCACCGATTGAACACTGCGCAGACGCGCAGAGGCGGTGCCTGTCCATGGCTGCACCGGATCGCTGGCGCTCCAGACCTGCCGGAAATTGACGAACGTGCCCAGAATGCCCGTGTTGGCCCCATTGCCATCCTGCCCGGCCGCTCCGTAGGGCCCGAGGAAGGGCGTGGTGCCATCGGCCTGGACACCCGAGGTGGTCAACATCGCAACACCACCCGCAGATGCCGCCGCGTTGACGAAGACCGAGGAGGTGCCTGCCTGCGTCTGGGCGCTGTCTGCACAGCCGGTGGCCGCCCCCGACGGCGTCCAGTGCATGCCCGCTGTGGCCGTGGCGCTCATGCCGGTCAGTGAGGCAACCGAACTCAGGGCGCTGTCCGTCAGCGCAGTCAGCGGTCCCTCGGTGCCGAAGGCACATCCTTGCCCGGCACCGAAGAACATCACTTTCATGCCAGGCTTGAGGGCGGTTTGCGGATTGTTCGGATCCCAGCGCGCAAAGAGCGCCGTCCCGCCCCCGACGCTGTCAAGGCTGGCCCGTGTGGTGGATGCATCCGGTGCGAACAGGAACGAGTCGTTGCCCAGCGTCAACGCAGGTGCAGTTGTGGTGCCCCCTGAGGAACTGCCACCGGTGTTTCCGGTGGGTTGTTCAGTGCCGCCGGATGAGGTGCCCGCACTCGAGCCACCGCCGCCACCGCATCCCGCCATGGCGAGCAAGGCTGCCGCCGCGAAGGTGGACAGCAGCCGCGCCCGGGGGAGCCGGCCAGACGTGAGAGAGAGGAGGGGGCGTTGCATGATGAACCTCGCAGTCGGATGCGTGGTTCGGGTTCGCCCACGCTCCCCTCCTGTTTCGGTCCGCCTGCCCCGGAATTAAGACGGAATTGCGGCCTCAACCTCCCCGTGTTTCTGGCTCAAGTCCCTCCGGCATGTGCCGATAACCGCGTCAAGAAGCTTGCAACGGTGGCATGTAGGCATCCAAGTCGGCGATGGTCTGCGCGTAGGCGGCCTGCTTGGCCAGGTTGTAGTGCTCGCTGGGATCGGCTTGCATGTCATACAACTCCTGCTCGCCGCTTTGATAGCGGATGTACCGCCACTGCGCGGTGCGCACCGCATGGTCGTACTGCAGTCTTGTGGTGAGCACCGGATAGTCCCAGGACTGATCTGGCTTCTCCAGAAGAGGCCGCAGGCTGCGGCCGTCCATGGCATAGGTCGACTTCACCCCGCAGTAGTCCAACAGAGTGGGAGCAAGATCCCGCAATCCCACCACCTGACTCATCTTGTGAGCGACCGTCTGCCCCGGCAGTCGGACGATGAAGGGCACATGGACACCCGGGTCCCACAAGGCCAGCTTGTGCCAGTGGAACTTCTCACCCAGGTGGAAGCCGTGGTCGCTCCACAGCACCACGATGGTGTTGTCGGCGTGACGACTGTTGGCCAGCGCTGTCAGCAGCCGACCGATCTGGCTGTCCGCCCAAGAAATGCTGGCCAGATAGGCTTGCACGGCATCGGCCCACAAGCCCTGGCCTGTGACGCACTGATGGAAGTTGTACTGCAGCGCCACCGACCGCCCGGCAGGCCCCAGATCGTCGAGATCGTCGGCCGGCGGTGACGGCAGCTGCAGCCCCTGCTTGGGATACATGTCGAAGAAGCGCTGCGGCACATACCAGGCCACATGGGTATGGACCAAGCCAACGGACAGGCAGAACGGCGCGCTGCTGTCGTAGCTGTTGAGAAAATCGATACCGCTCTGGGTGTATCGGTAGTCGGGGTGCTGGTCATCCGCGGCCGTGGAGGGCCACCAGTCAAAGGATCCTTCCCCGAGCGGGGCCGGGCAAGTCTTGTTTGCGACCGGCTGGCTGGGCGGCATGGGCAAGGGATAGCTCGAGTACGTGTGGTCGATCTTTCCGTATCGGGTGACCTGGTAGCCCGAGCGCTTGAGCATGTCCTCGAACTGGTCCTTCCCGGGATTGATGCCCTTGAAGGTCGCCGTGTTGTCATAGACGTGGGTGTTTTGCACCGACAGACCACTGAGCACGCTGGCGCGGGATGGGGAGCACTCGGTGGCGTTGCTGAAGGCCTTCATGAATGCAAAGGACTGCCCCGCCAAGGCGTCGATGGCCGGTGTCTTGACCTGAGGATGCCCTCCCAGATAGCCCACCCAGTTGTTGAGGTCGTCGAGCGCGATGACCAGGATGTTGGGTCGATCAGGTGTCGGCGTTGGCGCCGGAGCAGGTGCCGGATCCGTCCCCGAAGAGCCTCCTCCGCATCCCATCAGGGTGGAGCTCAACCCCGCCAGTTGCAGCACAGTTCTGCGCTTCATCGCATTCACATCCCGGAAAAACTTGGAAACAGCGATGTTGCCGTGCCGCCCGCCCCGGCGCCACCCCCAAGGGGGGCCACTTATCATCACCTCTGCCCAGTTCCACTGTCATTCGCGAGCCTCCCCGCATGAACGCTGCAGAACCCTCCGAATCCCCCGCCGGCTCCCAACCCCGCCGGCCCGCCCCGTTCTTCGTCATCGGCTGCGTGCGCTCCGGCACCACGATGCTGAGGAATCTGCTGCGCTGTCATCCCCATCTGGCTTGTCCGGAGGAGACCCACTTTTACCGCTGGCCAGAACCCTTCGGCTCGGCCGCCTACGCTCGCATCGTCCAGACCAACCCGGTGTTGCGGAAGCACCGGGAGATGGACGGGATCAGCGAAGCCGAGTTCGCCGACATCCTTGCCAAGTCGACCACCCGTCGCGACCTCTGCGACCGCTACATGGCCCTCTACATCGCCAAGAACAAGCCTGGCGCCACACGCTGGTTCGAGAAGACCCCGCAGAACGTCTACGGCGCCGGCATGCTGGGCGACTGGAAAGAAGTTCGCTTCGTCCACATCGTGCGCAATCCGGTGGAAGTGGCCGCCAGCCTGCGGCTGGGCAAGGTGATGAACAAGTTCGAGCCATTGGGCGCCGCCAACTACTGGCGTGAAGCCATCGAGAACATCACGACCCTGCGTCGGGCCTATCCCAAGCGCATGCACGAGGTGCGCTACGAGGATTTCACGGCCGACCCCATGGGTGAGCTGGCCAAGCTGTGCGAATTTCTGGAGGAGCCGTTCGATGCGAGTTGGTTCGAAGGCATGTCTGTCAAGGAGGTCAGTCATGCGGACGAGTCCGTGCTGTCCCCGCAGGAAAAGGCCCTGGTGCGCAAGCTCTGCCAGAAAGGCTGCAAACAGTACGGCTACCTGCCGACTTGATGTGATACATTCGGCCTCGTGATGCGTGCCCAACGATTTTTCTTTGCCTTTTACTGGTTCTCGCCCCGTCTGGCGGCTGGAGAGGCAAACGCGCGCACCTGAACCCCACGCGAATCTCCCAGAAAACCGCCGGAACCCCCGGCGGTTTTTTTTTCGCCGGTCCTGGCCCACTGCAAGCAACCCCGATGAACGCCAAAGCCACCACACCCATCGACGCACGCGCCCTGGTCCCCAGCAACCGCACCAGCGAGGCGGACGACGAGCGCATCCAGGAGGTCATTCCCTTGCCGCCGCCCGAGCACCTGATCCGCTTCTTCCCCATCGCGGGCACGCCGGTCGAAAAGCTGGTCAAGCACACCCGCCATGCGGTGCGCGACATCATGACCGGCAAGGACGACCGCCTGCTGGTCATCATCGGGCCCTGCTCGATCCACGATCCGGCCGCCGCGGTGGACTACGCCCGCCGACTGAAGGACCTGCGCGAGGAGTACAAGGACACGCTGGAGATCGTGATGCGCGTGTACTTCGAGAAGCCGCGCACCACGGTGGGCTGGAAGGGCCTGATCAACGACCCCTACCTGGACCAGAGCTTCCGCATCGACGAGGGCCTGCGCATCGCCCGCCAGTTGCTGCTGGAGATCAACCGCCTGGGCGTGCCGGCGGCCAGCGAATTCCTGGACACCATCAGCCCGCAGTACATCGGCGACCTGATCTCCTGGGGCGCCATCGGCGCGCGCACCACCGAAAGCCAGGTCCACCGCGAGCTGGCCTCGGGACTTTCGGCCCCCATCGGCTTCAAGAACGGCACCGACGGCAACCTGCGCATCGCCTTTGACGCCATCCAGGCCGCCAGCCGGCCGCACCACTTCCTGTCGGTGCACAAGAACGGCCAAGTCGCCATCGTGCGCACCGGCGGCAACAAGGACTGCCACGTCATCCTGCGCGGCGGCAAGACGCCCAACTACGACGCCGAACATGTGGGTGCGGCCTGCGCCGAGCTGGAAGCCGCCAAGCTCCACCCCAGCCTGATGGTGGACTGCAGCCACGCCAACTCCAGCAAGCAGCACCAGCGCCAGCTGGATGTGGCCCGCGACATCGCCGCCCAGCTGGCCGGCGGCAGCCGCCAGATCTTCGGCGTGATGGTGGAAAGCAACCTGGTGGCTGGCGCGCAGAAGTTCAGCCCCGGCAAGGACGACCCGCGCGCGCTGTGCTACGGCCAGAGCATCACTGACGCCTGCATCGGCTGGGACGACTCGGTGGGCATGCTCAAGGTGCTCAGCGACGCGGTGAAGGCCCGCCGGGCCCGCTGAGCCCCCTGAGCTGCGCCTCGCCTCACTTCGTCCCGTTGGTGAGGATGGTCGTGCCATCCACGGGCGAGGAGCCCCAGGCCTGGCCCAGACCGGCCTGCGGTGCCGTGGCGATCTCCAGATGGCCCTGCCCCACGAACAGGTAGAGCAGCTGGCCGTACGGGCCCACCGCCGCGTCCATACAGGCCGAGCTGGGGGTGTAGGCCGTGCCCTGGTAGGTGACCGCCCCGTTGGGTGCGATCACCAGGGTGCCGCTGCCGCTGGCGACGAAGTTGTAGGCCGCATCGTAGTGGCCCTCGGTCACCTGGAAGGTGCCCGCGTAGGCGGCCAGTTGGTCGGCCGTGGGCAACGCCACCGCACCTGCCTGGTAGGCCGCGGTGTTGCAGCTCAAGGTCAGCGGCGTGGTGCCTGTGCCACCACCATCGGTGGCCGGGTCATCGCTGCCACCACCGCAGGCACTCAGCAGCGCGGCGGAGCAGATGGCGCAGCCCGTGGCTGCAGCCCGGGCAGCTGTGGCGAGGCGACGGATCTTCGAAACGGACATGGGGGACTCCTGTGAAGCGGGGTTGCCAAGGTGCCGACCACCACGGCCGGTCGACCTCTCCCCTGCTTACGCCGGAAGCCCGGGCCTTACGGCTCACGGTCGGCGCAGGTTCTGCAGTCCCCCAACGGAGAGCTTCTGGCGCAGGACCTGGTGGTCTTCAGCCAACGGCCGCAGTGCCTGGGCGCGCGCCAGCGCCAGCAGGCCCTGCTGCCGCCAGACGGCCGCCTGGGCGGGCTGCAGCTGGGCCAGCAGGGCCGCCCCTTCAGCGCTGGCCAGCAAGGCATCCCGCCCCTGCTCCGGATGGTCCTGCAGCGGCTGCAGCGCCTGGACGGCCCGCTGGGCCAGGGCCAGCGCGGCCGCGCGCTGGCCCAGCGCGGCCAGCGACCGGGCCTTGAGCAGCGCCACCCAGGCCTGGCGGCGCTGGGCATTGTGGTTGGCGCCCTGCGCCAGGCGCTCGGCCCACAGCGCGATGGCCAGGTCGTAGACCGGCAAGGCCTCGGCATGGCGGCCGTTGAGGGCCAGGGCCCGCCCCCACTGCGGCGCCAGGAAAGGCGGCGCGCCGGCCCACTTGCTGGCTGGCCCCTGCTCGCGCGCCAGGGCCGCGGCGGTCTCCCAGGCCAGACGCGCAGCCTCCAAGGCCGGGCCGGCCTCGCCCAGGCGGATCAGGGCGATGGACAGGGTGTTAGCCTCCACCATCAGGCCGTCGCGCCAGCCCAGGTTGCGCGGCTCGCGGATCACGTTGGCGCGCCGCAGCGCCAGCGCGGCCTCCGCCTCGCGCCGCATGGCCGGCAGGTCCTCCAGCCGCAGATGCACCAGGGCCCGCCCCCCCAGCACGGTGCCGAGCTGGTGGCTCAGATAGGCCTCGGTGGCCGGATCGCCCGGTACCGCCTGGCGGTCCAGCTCGGCCAGCATCGCCGTGTCGGCCAGCATGGCGCGCAGGTCCTGCTCGGCCAGGGCGTAATCGCGCAGCGCGGCCTGCGGCTGGTTCAGGCTGGCCAGCGTCACCTGGTCGTGCAGCTGGGCCCGCAGCAGCAGCGCCCCGCTGCGCACGGCCAGCAGATGGGCCCGCCCCGGCACGCTGGTCTCGCCGGCCAGGGCCTGGCCCATGCGCTCGATGGCCCGCTGCAACGCCGCCACGCCCTGAGCGGGCTCGCCCCGCAGGCGGTCGAGCTGGGCCTGGATGGCCAGGGTGCGACCATGCCAGACGGCAAAGCGCCAGTCTCGGCCGTGGCTCTCCCACAGCGCCTCGCCCAGCGCCAGCGCGCGGGCCACGGTGGCCCGCGCCTCGTCGGCACGCTCGGGGGCGGCCAGGGTCTGGTTGCCCTGCAGCTCGGCCAGCCGGCCCAGCGTGGAGGCGATCAAGGCCTGCAGGTCGCGGTCACCGGGCAGCTGGCGCGACAGGCTCTCCAGCTGAGCCAGGGTTTCGCGCAGCATGGCCTCCTGGGCCTGGGGGCCGCCTGGCAGGGTGGTGGTGGTGTCGCCATAGCGAAAAACCAGCTCGGTGGTGATGCCCTTGAGCGCGGCCAGCTGGGCGCGGGCCTCGTCACGGGCCTGGCGGGCCTGCTGGCCCTGCCACAGGGCGGCGCCCAGCCCGCTGCACAGCGACACCAGCGCCAGCGCCGCCAGCGCCACCGGCAGGCGGTGGCGGCCGACGAACTTGCCCGCCCGGTAGCGCCAGCCGGGCGCACGGGCCGAGACGGGGTAGCCGTCCAGATAGGCGCGCACATCCGCCGCCAGGGCCTCCACACTGGGGTAGCGCCGCTCGGGCGCCTTCTCCAGCGTCTTGAGCAGGATGTTGTCGAGGTCGCCACGCAGATGGCGGCGCGTCTGCAGCCACTGCGGGTCGGCCACGTCCTGCGGGCTGAGCGCGCTGGGCCGCGTGGGCGTTTCCTCCAGCACGCTGCGGGCCGCCTGCTGCGGCGTGGTGGCGCCGCGGCCCGTGGGGCGCAGCCCGGTCAGCAACACATAGAGCTGCACGCCCAGGCTGTAGATGTCGGTGGCGGTGCCGATGGGCTCGCCCCGCACCTGCTCCGGGCTGGCGTAGTGCGGCGTGAAGGGGCGCGGCCCGGCCTCGGTCAGGCCGGCATCGGCCGGGCCCGGTTCCAGCGCCTTGGCGATGCCGAAGTCCAGCAGCTTGACCTGGCCCTCGGGCGTGACCAGCACATTGCTGGGCTTGAGGTCGCGGTGCACCAGCAGCTGGCGGTGGGCGAAGGCCACGGCATCGGCCAGCTGCAGGAACAGCGCCAGCCGCTGCGCCAGGCTGCGGCCCGCGCAGGCCTGGTCGATCGGCAGACCCTGCACCCGCTCCATCACGAAGTAGGGCTGGCCCTGCGCGGTGCGGCCTGCATCCAGCAGGCGGGCGATGTGCGGGTGGCTGAGCCGCCCCAGGGCCCGCTGCTCCAGCGCGAAGCGGGCCAGGATGGCAGCCGAATCCATGCCCCGGCGCAGCACCTTGATGGCCGCCTCGCCTTCCCAGGCGCCATCGGCCCGGCGGGCCAGCATCACCTCGGCCATGCCGCCCCGGCCCAGCAGGCCGAGCACCTCCCAGGGGCCCAGGCGCTCGCCCACCTGCAGCAAGGGGTCGTCGGGCGCGGATGGGCGGTCATCACCCAAGGCCTGCACCTCCAGCCCAGCCCACAGCGGGGTCCCCCAACGGTCCGCGCCGGTGCCGGTCTCGTCGTCGGTGGGCAGATGGGCCAGCAGGCTGGCCACCTCGTCCAGCACCGCGGTCGGCACCTCGCCGCTGGCGCGCAGCGCAGCCAGCCAATCGGCGCGTTGCGCCGGGGGCAAGGCCAGCGCCTGGGCCAGCCACCCCTTCACGGTCGCCCAGTGGGCGGCCTCTTCACTGCGGCTCATCGGGCTCCCCTCCCCTGTCTGCCGGTTTCGCGCATCATCGCATCGGGCAACAATCGGACACACACCACTTTGCGCAAGCAGGCCCGATGTCCGCCGCCGCCAACGACGACGCTTCCCTGACCCAGTGGCTGCAGCAGCTGGACCAGCCCGATCCCGCCGCCAGCCAGCGCCTGTTCGCCCTGCTTTATGACGAGCTGCGACGCATGGCGCGCAGCCACATGCGGCGGGAGCGCGCCGGCCACACGCTGAGCGCCACCGCGCTGACCCACGAGGCCTGGTTCCGCATGGCCGAACAGAACCGCACCGCCTGGCGCAACCGCGGCCACTTCCTGGCTGTGGCCTCGACAATGATGCGGCGCATCCTGGTCAACCACGAAGAAGCGCGCCGGGCCGACAAGCGGGCGGCCGAACTGGAGCCGCTGACACTCTCGGGCCTGGAACAGTTCAGCGACCGGCCCGACCGGGATGTGCTGGCGGTGCACGACAGCCTGCTGGCCTTCGAAGCCCTGGACCCGCGCGCGGCCAAGGTGGTGGAACTGCGCTTCTTCGGTGGACTGGAGATCGAGGAAATCGCCGAGGCCATGGGCTTGTCGCCCGCCACCGTCAAGCGCGACTGGGCACTGGCGCGCGCCTGGCTGCAACGCGACTTGGCCGGCGGCGGCTGAGGCCCGCCACGCGCAGACTCAAGGCGCCAATGCCTGGGTCAGGCTGGCCAGCGTGGCCTCCACCTGCGGGGTGGCCACCGCGTCGAAGACCTCGGGGCTGCTGCGCAGCTCATAGGACTGGCTGCTGCTGCTCACGCCGCGACCCACGCCATTGGCCGCAGCCAGCAGGGTGAAGGCCGTGGTCAGCACCGAGACGGCCTTCTGCCCGGTGGTGGTCACGTCCACCAGCTCGCCCAGACCCGCCTCGGACGCCCAGCCCTTCTTGAGCGACACGCGGGCATAGTCGCCCCCGGAGCGGCGCACCAGGATGCGGTTGGTCCAGGCCGGCATCAGCAGGGTGTTGCGGGTCTCGGTGCCGGCGGTGAAGCCCCAGCGGCTGCCACTGCCCTGAACCTGGGCGGCCGTCAGCACCAGCCGCACCAGCACCAGCGGCATGCCGGCCTGTTGGCCCAGGCGCTCCAGCGCCGGCTCGACGCGCCCGGTCTTGAAGCCGCCGGACATCTTGTCACCCAGCGCGACATAGGCATCCTCGAACCTGCCGGTCATGGCGCCCAGCAGCCCGGTGCCGCTGGCCCGGGAGAGCCAGGCCATCTCGTCGCGGTGCAGCAATGGCAGGCCACTGGCGCTGTAGGCCTGGCCCTTGCCACCCTGGGCATCGAAAGCCAGCGGCGCGGTGTCGGCCACCTGCTGCAGTTCGGCGAAGGCCGGCAGGGCCGCCAGCTGGGCCTGGGGCATGACGGCAATGCCCCGCGCCACCAGGGCTGCCTCGGTGCGGGCCCGCGCCAGATCGGCCAGGGCCTGCAGTCGCAGCGGATCCAGGCCCGTCACCTTGAGCGAGGTGTTGGCCGTGGCCATGCCGCCGTGCAGGGCGGCCCCGGCGCTGGCGCCGCCTTCGGCCTCCGTCACCACATACAGTGCGACGCCGGCGATGGCGACCTGCGTGAGGCCCTGGAGCCGCCGCCCCTCCTCGACATCCACGCCGTCTGGTGGCAGGGCGGCCAGCGGCGCCACCTGGGGCACGGGCAAGGGGGCGACGGCCGGCGACGATGCCGTCGGGGCCGCCTCGGCAGCGGGCTGGGCTGTCGCGCAGGACGGCAGCAGGGACAGGCCCAGGCTCAGTGCCAGGGCGGGCCAGGGGAAGCACAACAGGGACGGCGACATGGCGCGAGACTCCGGTCACGGGTCCCGGCGGGACCCTTCACCGGCTTACGCCGCCTGCGGTCGCCAAACAGCTCAGGTGCCGTCGGGAACGTCGTCCGTCTCGCCCTGCTGGGCCGCCAGGCGCTCGCTGCGCCAGTAGACATCGTCGCCGCCCAGGCCGTCGAGGTTGGCCCGATTGAGCACGCGGGCCAGCACGAACAGCAGGTCCGACAGGCGGTTGAGGAACAGGCGCGGGGCCTCGTTCACCGCCTCCTGCGCGGCCAGGGCCACCACCGCCCGCTCGGCGCGGCGGGCCACGGCCCGGGCCACATGGGCCAGCGCCGCGCTGCGCGTGCCCGCCGGCAGGATGAACTCGGCCAGGCGCGGCAGCTGGGCGTTGTAGTGCGCCAGCGCAGCGTCCAGCCGGGCCACGGCCTCGTCCTTGAGCAGGGTGTAGCCGGGAATGGAAAGCTCGCCGCCCAGGTTGAACAGCTCGTGCTGGATGACGACCAGCAGCTCGCGCACATCGGCCGGCAGCGGCTCGGCCAGCAGCACGCCCAGGTGGGAGTTGAGCTCGTCCACGTCGCCCATGGCGGCGATGCGCCCGTGGTGCTTGGGCACGCGCTGGCCGTCGCCCAGGCCGGTGGTGCCATCGTCGCCGGTGCGGGTGGCGATCTGCGAGAGTCTGTTTGCCATGCGTTGCAGTGTAGTGAACAGGACGGTGCAGGCTCAGCGCCGCACCAGCCACACCCCGATCACCGCCAGGGCCATGCCCACCAGGGCCAGGCCATGCAGGGTCTCGCCGAACAGGGCCCAGGCGATCAGCGCGGTGGTGGGGGGCGTGAGGTAGAACAGGCTGGCCACATGCACGGCGCTGCCGCGGCGGATCAGCAGGTTGAGCAGGCTGACCGCGCCCAGCGAGAGCACCAGCACCAGCCAGCCCAGGGCGAAGACGAAGTGGCCGGTCCAGCGCACCTGCAGATTTTCGGTGGCCGCGGCCAGCGCCAGCGTGGCCACCAGGCAGGGCGCGAACTGGATCAGCGCGCCGGTGCGCAGGTCGAAGGCGGGGCAGAAGCGCTTCTGGTACAGGGTGCCGGCGGTGATGCCCAGCAGCGCCAGCACCGCCGGCGCCAGCATGGGCAGCAGGGGCGCCCCGGCCGCCGCATGGGCCTTCTGCGCCACCACCAGACCCACGCCGGCCAGCCCCAGGCCCAGGCCCAGCCACTGCGGCGGCCGCAGCCGTTCGCCCAGCAGCAGGCTGGCGCCCAGCGCGGTGATCAGCGGCTGAAGGCCCACCACCAGCGCGGTGAGGCCGGCCGGCAGGCCGCGGCCGATGGCGGTGAACACCCCGCCCAGGTACACCCCGTGCACCAGCAGGCCCGAGACGCCGATGTGCAGCCAGGCCCGCGGCGCACGCGGCCAGGGCGCACGGGCCCACAGCACCACCGCGCCCATCAGCAACAGCACGGCGGCGTAGCGCCAGCTCAGGAAGGTGAGCGGCCCGGCATCGGGCAGACCGAACTTGGCGCCGATGAAGCCGGTGCTCCACAGCAGCACAAAGAGCGCGGGATAGGCCCACTGCGCGGCAGCATCGGCAGGGACGGAAGCAGGCGTGGTCGCGCTCATGACAGATCGGTCGACGAAACGGGGATGGGTGCGGCCGTGCCACACCAGGGTGGCTGGGTCTGGAACCACTGCTGGACCCAGGCGCGGAAGGCGGCCAGGGCCGCCGAGGTGTACTGGGCCGAGGGCCGCACCAGGTAGATGCCGCCGTCGCCCCGCAGCTGCCAGCCGGGCAGCACGCGCTGCAGCCGGCCCGCGGCCAGGTCGGGGCCGAGCAGCCAATCGCCCGCCGCCAGGATGCCCACACCGGCCAGCGCGGCGTTCAGCAGGGCCTCGTTGTCGTTGCTGGTCAGGCTGCCGCGCACGGGCACCACCTGCATCGGCACCTCCATCGCCCCCCCCTGCCCCGCTCGCTCCAGCCGCCACTGCGGGAAGCTGGCCAGGCCGGTGAAGCCCAGGCAGTTGTGCTGCCGCAGGTCCTGCGGCTCGGCCGGCGTGCCGTGGCGGGCCAGGTAGGCCGGCGACGCGCCGAGCCAGCGCGCGTGGTCATGCAGCTTGATCGCCACCAGCCGGCTGTCGGCCAGCTCACCGATGCGCAGCGCGGCGTCGAAGCGCTCGCCCACCAGGTCGACGAAGCGTTCGCCGTATTCGACCTCCAGCGTCACCTCCGGGTGGGCCAGCCCGAAGGCCGCGATCATGGGACTGAGCAGGCGTCGCCCCATGGCCGCGGGCAGCGCCAGACGCAGCCGCCCGCGCACCTCCCGCGCGGTCTGACGGGCTTCCTGCTCGGCCTCCTCCAGCAGTTGCCGGGCCTGCTGCAGGCGCTCGACCAGGCGCTGCCCGGCATCGGTGAAGCGCAGCTGGCGGGTGGAGCGCTCGACCAGGCGCACGCCCAGGCGGGCCTCCAGCGCGCTCAGGCGGCGCGACAGCACCGAGGGGTGGCGCTGCAGCACCCGCCCGGCCGCGGCGAAGGAGCCCAGCGCGTGCAGGGCCAGCAGGGCGGCCTGTTCATCGGCGTGCTGGGGGTCGAAGACATCCATCCGCGGCAGATCTCCGGGCGTGGGCTCGGCGGCTCAGGGCGTCAGCACCAGGGCGCCCTGGCTGCGTCCCTGTTCCAGGTCGGCATGGGCGGCCGCCACCTCGGCCAGCGGATAGCGGCGCCAGACCCGGGGCCGCAGGATGCCGGCCGTCACCGCCGCCAGCACGTCCTGAGCCCGGCCCTGGTACTCGGCCGCGGTGGCGGTGTGGGCGGCCAGCGAGGGCCGGGTGAGAAAGAGCGAGCCCTTGGCGTTGAGTGTGGCCACCTCCACCGCTGGCGGCGGGCCGGAGGTGGCACCGAAGGACACCATCAGGCCGCGCGGGCGCAGACAGTCCAGCGAGGCGGCCCAGCTGTCGCGGCCCACGCCGTCGTAGACCACGTCGGCCTTCTGGCCCTGGGTGGCCTGGGCCACCTGGGTCGGCAGGGTGGCCGGATCGAAGACGAAGACGCTGTGGCAGCCGGCCGCCTCGGCCCGTGCAACGCTGGCCGGCTTGGACACCACGCCCAGGACCTGCGCGCCGAGGTGACGGGCCCAAGCCGCCATCAGCTGCCCCACCGCCCCACCGGCGCCGTAGATCAGCACCCGCATGCCGGCGGTCACCTGGCCGGTGGTCTTGAGCAGGTACTGGGCGGTGATCCCCTTGAACAGCGTGGCCGCGGCCAGTTCGGGCGAGAAGCCGGCCGGCAGACGCACCAGGCGCTCGGCCGGAAAGCAGCGCGCGCTGGCGTAGGCGCCCAGCGGCCCGGTGGCGTAGCCCACCAGGTCCCCGACTGCCAGATGATGGACGCCCTCGCCCACCGCCGCCACCCGGCCCGCCCCTTCCAGGCCCAAGCCGGTGGGCAAGGGCAGCGGCACCGACCCCTTGCGCTGCAGCACATCCAGCGGGTTGACGCCGATGGCCAGCTGCTCCAGCCAGACCTCGCCGGGCCCAGGGGCCTGCGGCGCCACGTTCACCAGCTGCATGACCTCGGGTCCGCCGAAGGCCTCCAGACGGATGGCCCGCACCTGTTGCGACATGTCTTGCTCCCGTGACTTTGTGGACCCGAAAGCGTAGTTTCGTGTGCCGGGTCGGATAAAGACATCCGGACGAACATCATTCATGCATTGTTTGCACGAATCACCGGGTCGTCGCGCTCCCCCGCGCAGCCGGAATGCGGTGCAATGGCCGGATCACGGCTTTGCCCTGCCCCCATGAACGCCTCCAGCCCTCCCGGCATGTCCCAGCCCCCGCGCCCGCTGCCCGCCGAGATGCTGGCCCAACTCCAGGCCCGCTTCGGCGCCCAGCTCTCCACCGCGGCGGCGGTGCGGCAGCAGCATGGGCGCGACGAATCCCCCTTCGACGTGCCGCCACCCGACGCGGTGCTGTTCTGCCATTCCACCGAGGACGTGGCCGAGGCGGTGCGTCTGGCCGCGCAACACAAGGTGCCGGTCATCCCCTACGGCGCTGGTTCCTCGCTGGAGGGCCATCTGCTGGCGGTGCAGGGCGGCCTGTCGCTGGACCTGTCACGCATGAGCCAGGTGCTGGCGCTGCAGCCCGAGGACCTGACGGTGACGGTGCAGGCCGGCGTGCTGCGCAGCCAGCTCAACCAGGCGGTGCGCCACGCCGGGCTGTTCTTTCCCATCGACCCGGGGGCGGACGCGTCCATCGGCGGCATGACGGCCACCCGGGCTTCCGGCACGAACGCAGTGCGCTATGGCACCATGCGCGAGAACGTGCTGGGTCTGACAGTGGTGACGGCCCAGGGCGAGGTGATCCGCACCGGCACCCGGGCGCGCAAGTCCAGCGCCGGCTACGACCTGACCCGGCTGCTGGTGGGCAGCGAAGGCACGCTGGGCGTCATCACCGACATCACGCTGCGCCTGCATCCGCTGCCCGAGCATGTGGCGGCGGCCATCTGCTCCTTCCCCGATGTGGCCAGCGCCGTGCAAACCACCATCGCCCTCATCCAGATGGGCGTGCCCATCGCCCGCTGCGAGCTGATGGATGCGCACGCGGTGCGCGCCGTCAACGCGCGCGACCACCTGGGGCTGAAGGAAAGCCCGCTGCTGCTGATGGAGTTCCACGGCAGCCCGGCGGGCGTGGCCGAGCAGACGGCGGTGGCTCAGGAGCTGGCCCGCGAGCACGGCGGCGAAGACTTCCAGTGGGCCACCACGCCCGAGGAGCGCACCCGGCTGTGGGCGGCGCGCCACCACGCCTTCTTCTCGACCCTGCAGATGCGCCCGGGCAGCCGCGCCATCACCACCGACGCCTGCGTGCCCATCTCGCGCCTGGCCGAGAACGTGGTGCAGGCCCTGGAATGCGTATTCCACGCGATGGCGGACACGATTCCACGCTGATGGCGGACAGTGTTCCACCATGATGGCGGACAGTGTTCCACGCTGAAGGCGGACAGCATTCCAAACTGATGGCGGACACCTGCGGGGTGTTCTGAGTGACCCGAACGCGGCATACGCTGCCCGGTTTTTTTGACCGGAGCCAGCGATGCCCACACCCAGGGTCACCATGAGCAAACTACGACACACACTGCAACTGCTGCACCGCGGGGCCTTGAGCACCCGTCAAATCGGTGCCGCCCTCGGCATCTCCAAATCCACTGTCAGCGAGATAGCCAGCTACGCGCGCGTGGCCGGCGTGGACTGGGCTACGGCCCAGAGCCTGAACGACGACGAACTCCAGGCCCGGCTTTACAAGCCACCCGTGGCGCGCGAGTCCCGGCACCTCGAACCCGACCACGCCCACATCCACCGCGAACTGCGCCGACCTGGCGTGACGCTGCAGCTGCTGTGGGAGGAATACCAGCAACAGCACAGCGGTCAGGCGTACAAGTACAGCGCCTTCTGCGAGAAGTACAAGGCTTGGGCCCGGCGCCTGCAGCGCTCCATGCGCCAGACCCACTCGGGCGGTGACAAGCTCTTCGTGGACTACGCCGGCCAGACCGTGCCCGTCGTGGACGCCAGCACCGGCGAGATACGCCCGGCCCAGGTCTTCGTGGCAGTGCTGGGCGCATCGAACTACACCTACGCCTGCGCCACTGCCAGCCAGAAGGCCGCTGACTGGGTGGCCAGCATCATTGCCACGCTGGAGTTCATCGGCGGCGTGCCCCGCCTGCTGGTGCCCGACCAGCCGCGCGCCCTCATGGCCCGCCCCGACCGCTACGAGCCCACCGCGCACCGCCTGCTCGAAGAACTCTGTGCGCACTACAGCCTGGCCGTGATGCCCGCGCGCCCGGCCAAGCCACGCGACAAACCCAAGGTGGAGGTCGCCGTGCAGGTGGTCGAGCGCTGGATTCTGGCCCGGCTGCGCCACCAGACCTTCTTCAGCCTGGCCGAGCTCAACCGGGCGATTGCCGCCTTGCTGGTGGACTTGAACCAGCGCGCGTTCAAGAAGCTGCCGGGCAACCGCGCCAGTGCCTTCGCCGAGCTTGACCGGCCGGCCCTGCGCCCCCTGCCGGCGGTGCGCATGCCCATCGCGCGCTTCAAACCCGCCCGCGTCAACATCGATTACCACGTCGAGCTCGATGGCCACTACTACTCGGTGCCCCACGCCCTGGTGGGCGAGCCGGTGGAGTTGCGCATCACGGCCGGCACGGTCGAAGTCCTGCATGGCGGCAAACGGGTGGCCGCCCACGCCCTCAATCCCCGCCGGGGTGCACACACCACCACACCTGAGCACATGCCGGCCTCGCACCGGGCGCACCTGCAGTGGACGCCGGCCAAGCTCATCGCCTGGGGCGAGCGCGTGGGTGCGGCCACCGCCGCCGTGGTGCGCTGGCAGATGGAGCACCGCCAGCATCCCGAGCAGGGTTACCGCTCCTGTCTGGGCCTCATGCGCCTGGGCCGTGAGTACGGGGCTGACCGGCTGGAGGCCGCCTGTGCGCGGGCGCAGTCGATTCGCTCACCGTCCTACAAGAGCATCGCCTCCATCCTGGGCTGCGGCCTGGACCAGCGGCCGCTGGATGCGCCGATGGCCGCACAGGCGAGCCTGCCGCTGCACGAGAACGTGCGCGGGCCGGACTACTACCACTGAGCTCCAACGCGCAAGCAAACCCAACAAGGAAGAACCATGCTCAACGAACAGACCTTGAACCAACTGCGCGCCCTGCGCCTGGACGGCATGGTGGCCGCCCTCAGCGACGCGGCCACCCACATCACAGCCAGCGAACTGCCCTTTGAACAACGTCTGGCGCTGCTGGTGCAGCGCGAGGTGGACTGGCGTGACAGCAAACGCCTGGAGCGCCTGCTCAAGGCGGCCCGCCTGAAGGTCTCCAGTGCCTGCCTGGAGGACATCGACTGGCGCGCCAGCCGGGGCCTGGGCCGGGAGGTCATCACCAGCCTGGCCGGCGGCGACTGGCTGCGCCATGGCCACAACGTGCTGCTGACCGGCGCCACCGGGTGCGGCAAGACGTGGCTTGCCTGCGCACTGGGGCAGCAGGCCGCGCGTCTGGGCTTCTCGGTGCTCTACACCCGCGCGCCACGGCTGCTGCAGGAGTTGCACGTGGCCCACGGCGATGGCAGCCTGGGCAAACGGCTGGCGCAACTGGCGCGGCTGGACCTGCTCATCCTGGACGACTTCGGCATCGCGCCGATTGCCGCGCACGAGCGAAACGACCTGCTGGAGTTGCTCGACGACCGGGTGGGTGCGCGCTCGACGCTCATCACCAGCCAGTTGCCGGTGACGGCCTGGCACGCCTGGCTGGACGAGCCCACGCTGGCCGACGCCATCCTGGACCGCATCGTGCACGGCTCGCACAAGATAGCCCTCAAGGGCGAGTCGATGAGAAAGCTGGCAAAGGCCGTCTGAGCCGGCCGCGCCGACCGCCATTCCACGCTGATGGCGGACACTTCGGCTACGATTTGAGCGTCACTCAGGACACCCGCGCAACGTGTCCGCCATCGCCTGGAACGCTGTCCGCGATGGGAATGGAATCACTGTCCGCCATCAGTGGAATGCGCACCTGGAAGAAGCGGCGGCCACCGGCCTGCCGCATGCCGCGGTGGGCCATGTGGGCGACGGCAACTTCCACATGATCTACCTGATCGACCCGGCGCAGCCCGAGGAGCGCGAGGTGGTGGAGCAGCTCAACGAGCGGCTGGTGCGCCGGGCCATCGCCAGCGGCGGCACCTGCACCGGCGAACATGGCATCGGCCTGCACAAGCAGGGCTTTCTGCGGGAGGAAGCCGGCGAGGGCGGCGTGGCGATGATGCGTGCCCTCAAGGCCGCGCTGGACCCGCACCAGATCCTGAACCCGGGCAAGATCTTCCAGGCCTGAGGACCGCCGGGGATGGCATCAAACAGGGGGGTTGACCCGTAAGTGTGCAATTTGCACATAATCGACCCCCTCCTCAGCCAGCCGAAAGCCAGCCATGCGCCACCCCGTCTCCAACGCCCGTCGCCTGCTGCGTGGCCCTCTGCTGGCCGCCCTGGCCACCACCGCCCTGCAGGCGGGTGCGGCCGGCATCCAGGTCGGCCCCAGCGGCAAGACCTACGCCGACAGCGCCCTGTCCTGCGCGCTGCATCCCGCGGCGGGCCTGTCGCCGCGGGTGATGGCGGGCCTCTACCAGCCCACCAAACGGGCGCGCGCCACGGTCAGCCTCAACGGGACACAGGTGACCCAGGTGACGGCCGCCCAGCCGGATGCCACGGTGTGGCTGGCCGCCAAACCCAACACGGTGCAGGTGGCCCTGAGCGCCCGGGTGGCCGACCGCTACATCTTCGATGCCACGCCCACCTTTCCCGGCCAGCCCAACGTCTGCATTCCGGACACCCGGGGCAACAGCGTCTCGGGCGACCTGGAAACCGCGGCCAGCGGCACGTCCTACGCCACGGTGACGCCAGGCTGCGCGCTGAACCCGCAAACGGGCCTGGCCCAGCCCTACGTCACGTTGTTCGACAACGGCGGCACCGTGCTCAACGTGAGCCTCAACACCGTGCCGCTGACCCAGCTGAGCAGCAGCCGGCCCAGGGCCACGCTGTTCCTGGCCGCGGGCCTGAACGTGGTCACGGTGGCGGCCGGCAGCCTGTTCACCGACGCCTATGTGCGCGACGGGGGCAGCGGCAGCTGCACCCTGCCCTGAACGGCCTGACTGAGGCTCAAGCCTTGGCGTCCACGTAGACGCCGCGGCCGGCACGGTCCAGCGCCAGCGTCAGCAGCTGGCCGTGCAGGCTGAACTGGCCGGCCTGGGCCCGGCAGGCCACGACCTGCACCAGGGCCTCGAACTGCGGCGCCTTGACCCGCAGAATGCTGCCCACCGGCACCGCCACCGGGTACAGCAGGGACAGTCCGGTGAAGGACAGGTCCTTGAGCCGGGCATGGCGGGGCCGGGCATCGCCCTTGACCCACACCTCGACCATCGCCACGCGCTCGAAGCGCTCGCTCTGGCGGCGGCCCAGCAACTCGGGCGCCGCTGATCGGCTGGGCGCCGGCGTCAGCGGGCTGTCGCAGCGCAGGCAGCGCGGGTCCTGGGCCAGCGGCGTGCGGCGGGTGAAGCCGCAGAAGGGGCAATCGGCCGGTGTGGCCGTGGCGGGTGATGGTGCGGCACCGCGCCGCGCCGGTGAAGGCGGCGCTGCCGGAGCGGCCCGTGGCGCCTGGGCCGGTGGTGGCTTGGGTGCCGCCGCAGGGGGTGGCGCCGGTGGTACGGACGAAGCCCGCAGCGGGCGCTTGAGCGTGCGGTCATAGGCCGCCCGGCGCTCCGGATCGCTCAGCACCTCATAAGCCGCATTCAGCCTCGCGGCCAGCTCCGGGTCCCCGCCCAGGTCCGGGTGGGCCCGCAGCGTGCTCATCAGCGCGCGCCACGCGGCCTTGATAACCTCGGGCGGTGCCTCGGGCTGGACGTGAAGCAGTCGGTAGAGATTGCGGCGTTCGCGGCGCATGAGGGGTCGGGGGCGGTGTCAGCCCCGAGGATAGCCTCAAGGCGCCGTCACGCTCCAGCGCCGTGTCACCTCGCCCTGCCCGTTGACGCTCTCCAGGTGCACACCGAAGCCCCACAGCCGGGCCACATGCTTGAGCACCTCCTGCGCGCTGTCGTCCAGCGGCCGGTTGTTGTGCTGGGTGTGGCGCAGGGTCAGGCTGCGGTCGCCGCGCAGGTTGACATTCCAGACCTGGATGTTGGGCTCGCGCGCGCCCAGGTCGTACTGGCGCGACAGCGCCTCGCGCACCTGGCGATAGCCGGCCTCGTCGTGAATGGCGCTGACCTCCAGCGTGGGCTGGCGCTCGTCGTCGGTGATGGCGAAGAGGCGGAAATCGCGCATCAGCTTGGGGCTGAGGAACTGGCCGATGAAGCTCTCGTCCTTGTAGTTGCGCATGGCCTGGTCCAGCGTGGGCAGCCAGGGCTTGCCGGCGATGTCGGGGAACCAGGCCCGGTCCTCATCGGTGGGCGCCTCGCAGATGCGCTGGATGTCGGTGTACATCGCAAAGCCCAGCGCGTAGGGGTTCAGGCCGTTGTAGCCGCGGTCGCCCACCCGGGGCTGGTAGATGACGTTGGTGTGGGACTTGAGCCACTCGATCATCACGCCGTCGGTGAGGTAGCCGTCGTCGTACATGGTGTTGAGCAGCTTGTGGTGCCAGAAGGTGGCCCAGCCCTCGTTCATCACCTGGCTCTGGCGCTGGGGGTAAAAGTACTGCGCCACCTTGCGCACGATGCGCACGATCTCGCGCTGCCAGGCTTCCAGCAGCGGCGCGTTCTTCTCGATGAAGTAGAGGATGTTCTCCTCGGGGTCGGCCGGGAAGCGTCGGGCCTCGGGCGCCTCCTCGGCGGCCTCGGCCTTGCGCGGCAGGGTGCGCCAGAGATCGTTGACCTGCTGCTGGGCATAGGCCTCGCGGTCCTTGCGCAGCGCCAGCTCCTCGGCCAGCGACTTCTTGGTGGGGCGGCGGTAGCGGTCCACGCCATGGTTCTGCAGCGCGTGGCAGGAATCGATGAATTCCTCCACCGTGTCCACGCCGTAGCGCTCCTCGCACTGGGCCACGTAATTCTTGGCGTAGACGAGGTAGTCGATGATGGACGAGGCATCCGTCCACATGCGGAACAGGTAGTTGCCCTTGAAGAAGCTATTGTGGCCGTAGGCCGCGTGGGCGATGACCAGGGCCTGCATCGCCATCGTGTTCTCCTCCATCAGGTAGCTGATGCAGGGGTTGCTGTTGATGACGATCTCGTAGGCCAGGCCCATGTGGCCGCGCTTGTAGTTCTTCTCGGTGGAGATGAATTCCTTGCCGTAGCTCCAGTGCCGGTAGTTCACCGGCATGCCCACGCTGGCGTAGGCGTCCATCATCTGCTCGGCGGTGATGATCTCCAGCTGGTTGGGGTAGGTGTCCAGGCCGAAGCGGCGCGCGGTGCGGTCGATCACCTCGTGGTACTGGGTGATCAGCTCGAAGGTCCAGTCGCTGGGGTCGGGCAGCGGGTGTTCGGGCCGCGGGCCGGGCGGCAGCGGGGCCTGCAGGGCCACCCTGCCCTTGCGGCGGTCCTGCCCGTCCGGGATCCTGCTGCGGTCGTCGTGCCAGCGGCGCTCTTGCGAGAAGTCGCTCATGTCGTGGCCCCTTCCTTCTTGAACAGGTCGCGGAAGACCGGGTAGATCTCGGAGGCCTCCACCGCCTTGCGCATCGCGAAGTTCGGGTGGCTCTCGCCCAGGCGGGTGTATTCCTCCCAGAGGTTCTGCTCCTCCTCGGCCACCTGCACATAGGCGTAGTAGCGGCAGGCGGGCAGCAGCTTCTCGGCCAGCAGCTCGCGGCAGCGGCCGCTGTCGTGGTGCCAGTTGTCACCGTCGCTGGCCTGGGCGCCGTAGATGTTCCACTCGGTGGGGTTGTAGCGTTCTCGGATGATCTGGTCCATCAGCTCCAGCGCGCTGGACACCACCGTGCCCCCGGTCTCGCGGGCATGGAAGAAATCGTCCTCGCTCACCTCCTGAGCCTGGGTGTGGTGGCGGATGAAGACCAGCTCGATCTTCTCGTAGTGGCGGGTCAGGAACAGGTAGAGCAGGATGAAGAAGCGCTTGGACAGTTCCTTGCGCTGCTCGTCCATCGAGCCGGAGACGTCCATCAGGCAGAACATCACCGCCTTGCTGGTGGGCACCGGCACCCGCACCCGGCTGCGAAATCGCAGGTCGATCGGGTCGAGGAAGGGGATCAGCCCCAGCCGGGCCTTGAGCGCGGCAATGCGCTCCTGGGCCTCCCTGAGCTGCTGCTTGACGGCCGGATCGTCCGAGGGCTGGCGCAGCATCTGAGCCACCAGGTCCTCCAGCGCGTGCAGCTCGCGGCGCGATTCGCCCCCCAGCGCGATGCGCCGGCCCAGGGCGCCGCGCATGGAACGCACCACATGCAGGTTGTTGGGCGTGCCGTCACTGGAGAAGCCGGCCCGGTGGGTCTTCCACTCCGGCGTCTCGGCCAGCTGGGTGCGGATCAGGTGCGGCAAGGCCAGGTCCTCGAAGAAGACCTGCATGAACTCTTCCTTGGACAGGGCGAAGGTGAACTCGTCCTCGCCGTCACCGGAATCGCTGGCCTGGCCCTTGCCCTGCCCCTTGCCGCCGCCCCCCTGCGGGCGCTGGATGCGGTCGCCGGTCACGTACTCCTGGTTGCCCGGGTGCACCATGTCGCGCTGGCCACCCGAGCCATGGTGGAAGACGGGCTCGGAGATGTCCTTCTTGGGGATGCGCACCTCTTCGCCGCGCTCCAGGTCGCGGATGCCGCGGCCGTCCACCGCGCGGCGCACCGCCTCGCGGATCTGCTGCTTGTAGCGCCGCAGGAAGCGCTCGCGGTTGCCGATCGACTTGTTCTTGCCCGCAAGCCGACGGTCGATGATCTGCTGCAGCATCGCATTCCTCGGTCAGACTTCTGGCCCTGGTCGGTCTGTCGGCCGACCAGGGAACCTCATCAGGAGCTCTTGCGCACGCGCAGGTACCACTCGCACAGCAGGCGGACCTGCTTGGGCGTGTAGCCCTTCTGCACCATGCGGTCGACGAAGTCCTCGTGCTTCTTGGCCTCGTCGGCGCTGGCCTTGGCGTTGAAGCTGATGACCGGCAGCAGCTCTTCGGTGTTGGAGAACATCTTCTTCTCGATCACCGTGCGCAGCTTCTCGTAGCTGGTCCAGTTCGGGTTCTTGCCCGCGTTGTTGGCGCGCGCGCGCAGCACGAAGTTGACGATCTCGTTGCGGAAGTCCTTGGGGTTGGCGATGCCCGCGGGCTTCTCGATCTTCTCGAGCTCGGCATTGAGCGAGGCGCGGTCGAACACCTCGCCGGTGTCGGTGTCGCGGTACTCCTGGTCCTGGATCCAGTAGTCGGCGTAGGTGACGTAGCGGTCGAAGATGTTCTGGCCGTATTCGCTGTAGCTCTCCAGGTAGGCGGTCTGGATCTCCTTGCCGATGAACTCGGCGTAGCGCGGGGCCAGCAGCTCCTTGATGAAGGCGGTGTACTTCTGCTCCGTCTCGGGCGGGAACTGCTCGCGCTCGATCTGCTGCTCCAGCACGTACATCAGGTGCACCGGGTTGGCGGCCACCTCCTGGCTGTCGAAGTTGAAGACCTTGGAGATGATCTTGTAGGCGAAGCGGGTGGAGATGCCCGCCATGCCCTCGTCCACGCCCGCGTAGTCGCGGTACTCCTGCATGGACTTGGCGCGCGGGTCGGTGTCCTTCAGGTTCTCGCCGTCGTAGACCTGCATCTTGCTGAACAGGCTGGAGTTCTCGGGCTCCTTCAGCCGCGTGAGCACCGCGAACTGGGCCATCATCTTCAGCGTGCCCGGGGCGCAGGTGGCGCCGGCCAGCGAGGAGCTCTTGAGCAGCTTCTCGTAGATCTTCACCTCTTCGGAGACGCGCAGGCAGTACGGCACCTTGACGATGTAGATGCGGTCCAGGAAGGCCTCGTTGTTCTTGTTGTTGCGGAAGGCCTTCCACTCGCTCTCGTTGCTGTGGGCCAGCACCACGCCGTCGAAGGGGATGGCGCCGAAGCCCTCGGTGCCCTTGAAGTTGCCTTCCTGGGTCGCGGTCAGCAGCGGGTGCAGCACCTTGATCGGCGCCTTGAACATCTCGACGAATTCCAGCAGACCCTGGTTGGCCAGGCACAGGCCGCCGCTGTAGCTGTAGGCGTCCGGGTCGTCCTGGGCATAGCTCTCGAGCTTGCGGATGTCGACCTTGCCCACCAGGCTGGAGATGTCCTGGTTGTTCTCGTCACCCGGCTCGGTCTTGGCGATGCCGACCTGCTTCAAGATGCTGGGGTAGCGCTTGACGACCTTGAACTGGCGGATGTCACCGCCGTACTCCTCCAGCCGCTTGACGGCCCAGGGGCTCATGATGCGGTTGAGGTAGCGCCGCGGGATGCCGTACTGCTCTTCCAGCAGCGGGCCATCTTCCTCCACGTCAAAGAGGCCCAGCGGCGATTCATTCACTGGCGAGCCCTTGATGGCATAGAAGGGCACCTCCTGCATCAGCGCCTTCAGGCGCTCGGCAATGGAGGACTTGCCGCCGCCCACCGGCCCCAGCAGGTAGAGGATCTGCTTCTTCTCCTCCAGGCCTTGTGCGGCATGGCGGAAATAGGAGACGACCTGCTCGATCGCGTCCTCCATGCCGTAGAACTCGGCGAAGGCCGGGTAGATCTTGATGACCTTGTTGGCGAAGATGCGCGAGAGCCGGTGGTCGTGGCGGGTGTCGACCATCTGCGGCTCGCCGATGGCCTGCAGCATGCGCTCGGCCGCCGTGGCATAGGCCAGGGGATTGCGCTTGCACTCCGCCAGATAGTCCTCGAGGGACATCTCTTCCTCGCGGGTGCGCTCGTAGCGGGCGGCAAAGGTGCTGATCACATCCATGTTGACCTCCTGGGCAGGGAAGGCGCAGCCGGTCGTGACTCCGGACAGCGTCTGGAAAGTTTTGATGGAGTCCCGGCTTGACTCGGCCCGGGCGCCATCAGAGCTTTCCGATCAGGGATGCATTCAGTTCAGCAAGGTGCGTGGGAGGAAGCTTGGGGCTGGACCGGCACAAGGCAAGTGGGGATCAAGCCGTCTTTTCTCACGCAGTTTTCAAACCTTCACCTTTCGCAGTCGGTACAGCATAAGCCGTGCCCGTCGGGTCTGCCTGGCAGCGCGACCCTCAGGGTCTTTGCGGCCCGCACGTCATGCAGGCATCCTCTCGCCGAACGCGCCGCGCGGCAAGAGGGTTGACGTCGATGACACGGGGTTGACCCGGGCGGAAGATCTGAAGATCGTCTTGCGCTGGCTCAGCGCTCGGTCAGGCCCAGCTTGTCCAAGAGACCCGAGAGCTCATCGAGCGAGGCGAAGCGGATGGCGACCTCGCCCTGCTCGCCGCGGCGCGTCTTGCGCTGCACGCGGATCTCGACCTGGGCGGTGAGCAGGTCGGCCAGCTGCTCCTCCAGCCGCAGGATGTCGCGCGACTTCTCGGGCGCGGCCTTGCCGCTGGCGGGCTTCTCCGGCTGCAGGGCCTTGGTGGCCAGCTTCTCGGCGTCGCGCACCGACAGTTTTCGGGCCACGACCTCGTTGGCGGTGAGGATCTGCTGGGCGGCCGGCAGGGGCAGCAGGGCCCGGGCATGGCCCATGTCCAAGTCGCCGGCCATCAGCATCTTCTGCACGGGCTCGGCCAGGTTCAGCAGGCGCAGCAGGTTGGACGCCGCGCTGCGCGAGCGGCCCACCGATTGCGCGGCCTGCTCGTGCGTCAGGCCGAACTCGTCGACCAGACGCTTGAGGCCCTGGGCTTCTTCCAGCGGGTTCAGGTCCTCGCGCTGGATGTTCTCGATCAGGGCCATCACGGCCGCGGCCTCGTCCGGCACGGCCTTGACCAGCACCGGCACCTCGGTCAGCCCGGCCAGTTGGGCGGCGCGGAAGCGGCGCTCGCCGGCGATGATCTCGTAGCGCCGCTGCACCGGATCGCCCACCGGACGCACCAAAATGGGTTGCATGATGCCCTGGCCCTTGATGCTCTCGGCCAGTTCATAAAGCGAGCCCTCGTCCATGCGGGTGCGCGGCTGGTACTTGCCGGCCTGCATCTGGGCGATCTTCAGGACGCTGGGCGCGCCCTCACGCTCTGCTTCGCGCGCGGAGGCTTCGGTGACCTTGGGCCCCAACAGGGCCTCCAGCCCCATCCCGAGGCCCTTGGGTTTCTTGCTTGCCATGCGGCGCATTGTCCGCGATCGGCGGCCCGCGGCCATGCGGGCTGGCGCAAGCCGGCTGCGCGGCTCAGCTGATCATGTGGCGGGCCATGGCCTCGGCCACCGCCTGCACCCGGTTGCCGGCCCCCAGCTTGCGCATGATTTTGCGCAGGTGGTTCTTCACCGTCAGCGCGCTGATGCCCAGCTGCTCGCCGATCTGGGCATTGCTGCGGGCCACCCGCATCGCGCGCAGCACCTCCAGCTCGCGTTCGGTCAGCACCCGGGGCCAGTCGGCCTCCCCGGCCCCCACGGCATCCCCCTCCTGCAAGGCCCGGGCGACACTGAAGTGCAGATGGGGCAGCCAGGTCTGCAGCCCCGCCGAGGTTGTCTGTGCATCCAGCGGCTGGCTTGCGTGCCGGCCCAGGGCCAGCAGCAGCGGCGGATGGATACCCGCCGTGCCATCCACCCCGTGCACGGCCAACTGGGCAAAGCCGGCCGTCTGCAGAGCGGCGCCCTCCTCCGCCGTCAGACGGTCCAGCGGCAGCAGGACGGGGCGGCGGCCCGCATTCACCCAGGCTTCGTGCAGCTGGCGCCACAGCGCCCCCTGGGGATCGTTCAGGGTCTCCACCAGACCCGCCGCCAACGGCAGGCAGTTGAAGACCTCGGCGCGGTGGTCCGCGCCCGCGCGCAGCCGGCCCAGGCGGCACAGCAGCAATTCGTGCGGCACGAAGCGGTGCAGGTGCAGGCGCAGCCACAGGAAGAACTGGTGCCGGTTGCGCACCGTGCCCGCCACCTCGGCGGCGCGCAGCAGGGCCTCGCCATCGGGCAGGCCGGGGTGGGTTGTGCTCATGGTGGCCCCGCGACGCGGCCACCGACGGGGCGGCCTTCACATGTCTGCGGAGAGAGGCCCAGGCTAGGCAGGACCGGTGAAGCCCCGATGACAGCCCGCCGGCCCGCTCAGACCACGGGCGCGCCGCCGCGGGTCATCAATGCCTGCAGCCAGGCCCGCCCTTCGGGCCAGTCGCCCAGGCCGGAGTCGTGGTTCACATGGCCTCTGGCGCCGATGGACCGGCTGGGCACACCCCACTGCGCGGCCAGCCAGCGCGCCCGCTCGGGCGTGCACCAGGGATCGTCCTCGCTGTAGACGGCGAGCGCCGGGAACGGCAGGCGGGGCAGGCGCATGGGCCGCCAGTTGAACAGCTGGGGCGGCACCTCCGGCCGGTCCAGATCGGGCGGTGCCACCAGCAGGGCGGCCTGCACCCGCCCCACCAGGCGACTGTGGTCCGTCCAGGCCGACACGAGGTGGTTGCCCAGGCTGTGGGCCACCAGTACCACCGGCCGCTCGTCGGCCAGCACGGCCTCCTCCAGCTGGGCCATCCAGTCGCCCCGGCGCGGCCACAGCCAGTCGTGCTGGCGCACCCGTTCGTCGCCGTGCAGGGCCTCCCAGCGGGTCTGCCAGTGGCCGTCGCCGGAATCCTGCCAGCCCGGCAACAACAGAATGCGTGGCGCGGATGAATGCGTTGACACCGTGGGGACCTGTGCTTGCCTTATGCTTCGGGGCCCCGATTCTGGCGCAGCCGCCGCATGCTGACGTCCAGGCAGAAGAGAAGGACCGCAGCATGACATTCAAGATCTACGTGGACGGCCAGGAAGGCACCACCGGCTTGCGCATCCACGAGGTGCTGGCCAGCCGCAGCGATGTGGAGGTGCTGCGCATCGACGCCGACAAGCGCAAGGACAGCGCCGAGCGCGCGCGCCTGCTCAATGCGGCGGACGTGGCCTTCCTCTGCCTGCCCGACGCCGCCTCGCGCGAGGCGGTGAGCCTGCTGAGCAACCCGGCCACCTGCGTGATCGACGCCAGCACCGCCCACCGCACCGTGCCGGGCTGGACCTTCGGCATGCCCGAGCTGGCCCCCGGCCAGCGCGACGCCATCCGCGCCAGCAAGCGCATCGCCAACCCCGGCTGCCATGCCAGCGCCTTCATCCTGCTGCTGCGCCCGCTGGTGGACGCGGGCCTGGTGCCGGCCGATGCCGCCATCTCGGCCACCTCGCTGACCGGCTACTCAGGCGGTGGCAAGAAGATGATCGAGCAGTACGAGGCCGGCGGCGACCCGGCCCTGCAGGCGCCCCGCCCCTACGCCCTGGGCCTGACCCACAAGCACCTGCCCGAGATGAAGGCCCACACCGGCTTGGCCCAGCCGCCGGTGTTTCTGCCGGTGGTGGGCCCGTTCTACAAGGGTCTGGCCGTGAGTGTGCCCTTGCATCGCTCGCAGTTGAAGGGCGGCGCCACGGCCGCTGATCTGCAGCAGGCCCTGGCCGCGCGTTATGCCGGCGAGCGCTTCGTGCGGGTCATGCCCCTGGCCGATCCGGACACCCTGGCCAGCGGCTTCTTCGATGTGCAGGCCTGCAACAACACCAACCGGGTGGACCTGTTCGTCTTCGCCAACGACGAGCAGGTGCTGCTGATGTCCCGCCTGGACAACCTGGGCAAGGGCGCCAGCGGCGCGGCCGTGCAGGCCATGAACGTGCATCTGGGGCTGGACGAGGGCGCAGGGCTCTGAGCCAGCCCCGGCCGGCCACCCCCTCGAGCAAGGGATGCACCGGCGGGCTGGCAGCTCCATACTGCCCACCCCTGCCTGCCGCCGACTGTCGCGGCCGTTTCCCGAAAGACCTTGCATGACCCGACGCATTGCCGCGCGGCCTCCGGTGGCCGTCCTCGCGCTGGCCGCTGCCAGCCTGTTCAGCCCCTCCGGCTGGGCCCAGACCGATCAAGGCAGCAGCAACCCACCAGGCGGCATCTGGTCGGTCGGCCTGTACGGCGGCACGCTCTACAAGGACAACCTGCTGGATCTGCTGCCCCATGCCCTGAAGGGGGACACACGGAGCCAGAACAGCCACATGGCGGGCGTGCTGCTGCGTCGCTCGCTGGACAACCCGGGCTGGGTGAACGCCTGGGGCGATTGGGGCGGCATGCCGGTGTTCACCGACATCGAGTTCGGCGCCTTCCACCACAACGGCCTGCTGCATTCCGATGAACTGGTGGCCGCCTGGCGCATCGGCGCCACCGGCGTGCAGTGGCGCGGGCTCAATGTGGATGTGGCGGGCAGCTTCGGCCTGTCCCACGCGCTGAACAAGCCGCCTTACGACAACCCGGACCACACGGACGAGAAGAACTACGCCACGCTGTTCTACATGTCCCCGGAAATCGCCCTGCGCCATGACGCCCTGCCCGGCTGGTCCCTGGCGCTGCGCCTCCACCACCGCTCCGGCATCTATGGCGTGGTGGCCCCCAGCCACGTCGGCTCCAACCACGTGGGCCTGCTGCTGACGCGCGCGCTCTGAGCCGCCGCGGCGGCCACCGTCGTCAGGCGCGGGCGCTGTCGTCCGCGGGCGCGGTCGTCGGCAGTTCGCCGGCCACCCGGGCCACCATCTCCTGGGCGAACTGCACGAAGGCCTGCGCCCCCTTGGCGGCGGGGTCGAACACCACGCCCGGCAGGCCGTAGCTGGGCGCCTCGGCCAGGCGCACGTTGCGGGGGATGACGGTGTCGAACACCTTGTCGCCGAAATGCGCCTTGAGCTGGTCGCTGACCTGGGTCTGCAGCGTGATGCGCGGATCGAACATCACCCGCAGCAGGCCGATGAGCTGGAGGTCCCGGTTCAGGTTGGCATGCACCTGCTTGATGGTGTTGACCAGGTCCGTCAGGCCTTCCAGCGCGAAATACTCGCACTGCATCGGCACGATCACACCGTGCGCACTGCACAGCCCGTTCAGCGTCAGCATGCTGAGGCTGGGCGGACAATCGATCAACACGAAGTCATAGTCTGCATCAACCGCCTTCAGCGCTGCGCGCAGGCGTTCGTTGCGGCGCTCGAGGGCCACCAGTTCCACCTCGGCGCCGGAGAGCTCGCGGTTGGCGCCCAGCACGTCGTAGCCACCCTTGTCCGAGCGGACCTTGGCTTCGGGGATGGAGGCGGTTTCCAGCAGCACGTCGTAGACGCTGTGGCCCAGGGTGCGCTTGTCCACGCCAGAGCCCATGGTCGCATTGCCCTGCGGGTCCAGGTCGACCAGCAGCACCCGCTGCCCGACGCTGGCCAGGCCCGCGGCCAGGTTCACACAGGTGGTCGTCTTGCCGACGCCACCTTTCTGGTTGGCAATGCAGAAGATCCGGGACATGGGGATGCGGTGGACGGGAAAGCGGCCATTGTCGCCGAGGGCGGGCCGGTCGCCCTCCCCACACGCAACAGAAAACGCGCCCGAGGCTGTGGACAAGCTTGGGGACAAACCCCGGACAAGCTGTGCCCACCCTGTGGGCGGGTGGTGGGAATCAGATGGCGGGGCGCATCCAGACCAGGCAGCGCTGGGCCTCCAGGCCCGGCACGGCCAGCGGCGACACCCCGGTGATCCGCACATCCGGCGGCACCGCCGCCCGCTCCTCCTCCGTCAGATGGGCTTTCATCGCCACCCATTGGCCCTGCGGCGCCAGGCGCTCGCGGGTCAGGGCGATGAAGTCGGCCAGGGAGGCGAAGGCACGGGACGTGACCAGGTCAAACGGCGGTGTGTCCATTTCCTCGACCCGCTGGTGCACCGCCTGGAGGTTGGGCAGCCCCAGTTCCACCCCCACCTGGCGGATGAAGCTGGCTTTCTTGGCCACCGTGTCCACACAGGTGACCTGCCACTGCGGACGCACGATGGCCAGCACCACGCCCGGCAGGCCAGCGCCGCTGCCCACATCCAGGATGCGCCAAGCGGTCTGCCCATCCCCACCGCGGGCGGCCTCGGCGCCATCCAGCAGCGGCACGGCCGCCAGGCAGTCCAGCAGGTGCTGACGCAACATGTCCTGCGGGTCCCGCACGGCGGTCAGGTTGTAGACCTTGTTCCAGCGCGCGATCAGATCCAGGTAGTCGAGCAGACGCTGCTCGGTCTCGGGCGACAAGGGCAGGCTCAAGGCCGACAGGCCCCGGCTCAGTTCGGCATGGAGCGGATGGGTCATGGGGTGGCGCAGCGCCTTCAGGTTTGCGGGGAAGTGGCTTCGTCGGAGGTCTCGGCAGCAAAGCCCGCCAGACGCTTCTTCTTCAGGTGGACCAGCAGCAGGGAGATGGCCGCGGGTGTGATGCCCGAGATGCGCGCCGCCTGGCCCAGGGTCTCCGGGCGGTGGCGGTTGAGCTTCTGGCGCACCTCATGACTCAGGGCCGTCACCTGTCCATAGTCCAGGTCGGGCGGCAGTTTCAGCCGCTCATAGGCCTGGGCACGCCCCACCTCCTCCTGCTGCTTGTCGATGTAGCCGGCGTACTTGGTGGCGATCTCCACCTGTTCCACCACCGCGGTGGCCAGGGGCAGCCCCAGCTCGGCATTCAGTGTTTCACGTGAAACACCCGCGTCCGGCCGGGCCAGCGCGGCGATCTCGGCCACGGTGTCGAAGCCCACGCCCGGACGGCGCAGCAGGTCGCTGAGGTTGTACTCGCGCTCGATGGCCTTGCCCAGGAGCCGTTCCGCCGCCTCGGCGGGGAAGATGCCCGGGTGGACCCAGGTGGACTTCAGGCGCTCTGTTTCACGTGAAACAGCGTCGCGCTTGCGCGCGTAGGCGTCCCAGCGCGCATCGTCCACCAAGCCCAGCGAGCGGCCCAGCTCGGTCAGCCTGGCGTCGGCGTTGTCCTCCCGCAGCTGCAGGCGGAACTCGGCCCGGCTGGTGAACATGCGATAAGGCTCGCTCACGCCCTTGGTGATCAGGTCGTCCACCAGCACGCCCAGGTAGGCCTGGTCGCGCGCCAGCACCAGGGGCTCGCGCCCCAGGGCCTGCAGGGCTGCATTGGCCCCGGCGTACAGACCCTGGGCGGCCGCCTCCTCGTAGCCGGTGGTGCCATTGATCTGGCCAGCGAAGAACAGGCCCTGGATCTGTTGGGTCTCGAAGGTGGACTTCAACTCGCGCGGGTCGAAGTAGTCGTACTCGATGGCGTAGCCCGGCCGCAGGATGTGGGCGTTCTCCAGCCCGGGCATGGACTGCACCGCCGCCAGCTGGATGTCGAAGGGCAGGCTGGTGGAGATGCCGTTGGGATAGAACTCGTTGGTGGTCAGGCCCTCAGGCTCCAGGAAGATCTGGTGCGAGTCCTTGTCCGCGAAGCGGTTGATCTTGTCCTCGATGCTGGGGCAGTAGCGCGGGCCCACGCCCTCGATCTTGCCGGTGAACATCGGGCTGCGGTCGAAGCCGGAGCGGATGATGGCGTGGGTGCGCTCGTTGGTGTGGGTGATCCAGCAGGGCAGCTGGCGCGGGTGCATGGCCGCCTCCCCCAGAAAGCTGAACACCGGCACCTCGGGCCCGGTCGGGGCCGATTCGCCCCAACGGCCCACCAGCCCCACCCCGTCCCCGGGCTGTTCGGCGAGCTTGGAAAAGTCGATGCTGCGCCCGTCGATGCGCGGCGGCGTACCCGTCTTGAGCCGGCCCTGGGGCAGCTTCAGCTCCTTCAGGCGAGCCGACAGGCTGACCGCCGGCGGATCCCCGGCCCGGCCGCCGCTGTGGTTCTGCAGGCCCACATGGATGCGCCCGTCCAGGAACGTGCCCGCCGTGAGCACCACGGCGCGGGCCCGGAAGCGGATGCCCACCTGGGTCACCGCCCCCACCACCCGGTCGCCCTCCACCATCAGGTCGTCCACTGCCTGCTGGAACAGCCAGAGGTTCGGCTGGTTCTCCAGGCGGCGGCGAATGGCGGCCTTGTAGAGAATGCGATCGGCCTGGGCCCGGGTGGCACGCACCGCCGGCCCCTTGCTGGAGTTGAGGATGCGGAACTGGATGCCACCCTCGTCGGTGGCCAGGGCCATGGCCCCGCCCAGCGCGTCCACTTCCTTGACCAGGTGGCCCTTGCCGATGCCGCCGATCGAGGGGTTGCAGCTCATCTGCCCCAGCGTCTCGATGTTGTGGGTGAGCAGCAAGGTGGCGCAGCCCATGCGGGCCGCGGCCAGGGCGGCCTCGGTACCGGCATGGCCACCACCCACCACGATGACGTCGAATTCCTTGGGATACAGCACGAGCAGGCTCCTGCGAGGCGAACCCTCTATTTTAGGCTGCCCACCCTTTGGCGTCACCGGCACGGTCAAGACCCTGCCCAGGGCCCACCGCCGCCACTGTTTCACGTGGAACAATCCCGCCATGGACTGCCGCCCGCACTGTGCCGCCTGCTGCATCGCCCCGTCGATCTCCTCCCCCATCCCCGGCATGCCCCAGGGCAAGCCGGCGGGCATGCGCTGCGTGCAGCTGGATGCGCAGGACCGCTGCCAGATCTTTGGCGACCCGCGGCGGCCGGCGGTCTGCGGCTCACTGCAGCCCTCGCCCGAGATGTGCGGCGACAGCCGTCAGCAGGCCATGATCTGGCTGGGTGGGCTGGAAGCCGCCACCAACCCGGCCCCGGCCCCGACCACCTCCCCCTCTTCGCCGGCGGGCTGAGCGCGGGCGTGCTCGCGGCGCTCCCACCAACCTTCGAAGAAGTGGTGGGCCACCATGTTGCACAGCGGCTCCACCACGGTCAGCACCCCGGCCGTGGCCACGCTGCCGGTGAAGGCATAGCCCAGGCCGAAGGCGATGCCGACGTGCATGGCGCCGAAGCTGAGGGTTTTGGCCATGGTGGACTCCGTGTGGGTGGATGAAATCGTTGAGAACGGTTCTCATTGTGCTGAAGCGATGCCCACCGCGGCATCGAATCTCTGCATGGCGGCGATAGCCGCCTGACGGCCCGCCGCCGATACACTGCCGCCATGCCCGTGCCGTCCCCATCGCCCCTGCCCCTGGCCGAACGGCTGTCCGCCCTCTACCCGGCCGTGGCCGCCCTGCCCGCCGCGCTGCGGGACAGCGTGCTGGCCGAAGACGCCGCGGTGATGACCGTGCCGGCCCAGGCGCCGCTGTTCCAGGAAGGCGCTCCCTGCCAGGGCTTTCCGCTGGTGCTCAGCGGCGAGGTGCGGGTGGCCCGCGGCGCGCAGAACGGTCGCTCGCTGGAGCTCTACCGCGTGGGCCCGGGCGAGCTGTGCGTGGCCTCCACCTCCTGCCTGTTCGGCCACAGCCTGATGGTGGCCCATGGCGCCACCACAGAGCCCACCGAGCTGGTGGTGCTCAGCCCGCGTGGCTTCGACCGCTGGGTGATCGACGCTGGCTTCCGCCAGTTCGTCTTCGGCATCTTCGCCGACCGCCTGGCCGACCTGATGGCCCTGGCCGAGGCGGTGGCCTTCCAGCGCCTGGATCAGCGTCTGGCCGGCACCCTGCTGGGCCACGGCGCGGTGGTGGCCAGCAGCCACCAGGCCCTGGCCGACGAGCTGGGCACCGTGCGCGAGATCGTCACCCGGCTGCTCAAGCGTTTCGAACGGGCCGGCTGGCTGCGCCTGGGACGCGAGCGCATCGAGGTGCTGGACGCCGCCGCCCTGCGCCAGCTGGCCTCCGGCGGCTGAGCGCCCCGGCCCGCGCGGTCGGCTGTGTGACCGCAGTCACAGACCAGGCCAGCTGCCGGGCGCACAGTACGCCCATGCGCTCGCCAACGAGCGTGCCTTCCAAGACCAGGAGAGACTCATGCAAGCCAATGTCGGCGGTTTCGACCGCATCGCCCGCATCCTCGTCGGCCTCGTGCTGATCGCCCTCACCCTGACCGGCACCATCGGCGTCTGGGGCTGGATCGGCATCGTGCCGCTGGCCACCGGCGCCCTGCGCTTCTGCCCGCTCTACACGGTGCTGGGCATCAAGACCTGCCCGATGAAGTGAACTGAGCGGCTTCAGCCGCCGACCGGCCGGTCCTCGATCAAGCGGCCATCCTTCAGCACCAGCACCCGCTGGGCGCTGGCGATGGTCTCGGGCCGGTGGGCCACGATGATGCGGGTCAGCTGCAGCTGCTGCACCGCCTGGTTCACCAGGCGCTCGCGGTCCACGTCCAGCGCGCTGGTGGCCTCGTCCAGCAGCAGGATGCGCGGGCGCTTGTACAGCGCCCGGGCCAGCAGAATGCGCTGCTTCTGCCCGCCCGACAGGCTGGTGCCCATGTCGCCCACCAGGGTGGCATAGCCCATGGGCATGGCCAGGATCTCCTCGTGCACCGCGGCCTGCCGGGCGCAGGCCTCGATCCAGTCGCGGTCCGGGTCGGGCGCGAAGAAGGCGATGTTGTCTGCGATGGAGCCGGCGAACAGCGGCTCGTCCTGCATCACCGTGCCGATCAGGCTGCGCCAGCGGGCCCGGCCCAGGCGGGCCAGCGGCAGCCCGTCGATGCAGACCTCGCCGCCTTGCGGGGCGTAAATGCCCAGCAGCAGCTTGAGCAGCGTGGTCTTGCCACCGCCCGAGGGCCCGGTGATGGCCACCGACTCGCCCGGCGCCACGCTGAAGCTGATGTCCTGCAGCACCTCGGCCTCCACATCCGCGTAGCGGAAGTGCAGGCCCCGCACCGTCAGCCGGCCCGTCAGCTCGGTGCCCGCAGGCAGGGGCGCGCCGGCGTCCTCCTCGGGCGGCGTGCGCACGATGTCGGCCAGGCGCTCGCCCTGCAAACGCAGCAGCTGCAGCTCGCCGGCCTTGTCGATCAAGGCGCCGAAACGGGTGGCGAACTGCTCCTGGTAGGCCAGGAAGGCGAACAACATGCCGGTGCTGATCTGCTGGTCCATCACCGCCAGCCCGCCCAGCCAGACCACCGCCACCCGCTCCAGGCCGAAGATCAGCCGCTGGCCCACCGACAGCACCAGCTCGTGCCGGCGGGCCACCAGGCTGGCGTTCATCGCGTCCACCACCAGGTTCAAAAAGCGCGACTGGCGCCGCCCCTGGGCATTGAACAGCTTGATCGCGCCCACCCCGCGCAGCGACTCGAGGAAGTGGCTGCTCTTGCGGGCCTCGTGCACCAGGGCCTCCTCGGAGGCCTCCTTCATCGGCCGGTACAGGGCCCAGCGCAGCACCGCGTACAGCGCCACCGCGGCCACCGCCACGGCGGTCAGCGTCGGGCTGTAGGCCAGCATCAGCACCAGGGTCAGCAGCACCATCAGACCGTCGATCACCGCCTCGGAGAACTGCATCGACAGTGCATCCTGGATTTGCTGCACCGCAGCAAATCTCGACCACACATCGCCGGTGTGGCGGCGCTCGAACCATTCCAGCGGCAGGCGCAGCAGGTGGGCGAAGACCTGCCCCAGCCACTGCAGCTTCAGAGTGGAAGACAGGTGCAGCACCGCCCAGGAGCGGGCGGCGGCCGCCACCGACTGCAACAGCACCAGGCCGCCGAAGCCCACGCCCAGGGTCAGCAGCAGGTCGCGGTCGCCGGTGGGCAGGGCGCTGTCCACCACCCACTGCAGAAAGAAGGGGCTGCCCAGCACCAGCAGCTCCAGTGCCAGCGCCAGCAGCAGCACCTGGCCCAGCGCCCGCTTCCAGCCCAGCACCCGGCCCATCAGCTCGCGCAGGCGCACCGGCTGGCGCTCGCGGCGGGGCACGAAGGCCGCGGTGGGCGTGAACTCCAGCGCCACGCCGCTGAAATGCGGTGACAGCTCGGCCAGGCTCATGCGGCGCACGCCGCGGGCCGGGTCGTGCACCGTGGCCACGCCGCGCTTCAGCCCGGCCAGCACCACGAAATGGTTCAGGTCCCAGTGCAGCACCGCCGGCAGGCTCAGCTGGGCCAGCTGCGCCGGCTCGGCCCGCAGGGCGCGCGGCGCCAGGCCCAGGGCCGCGCCCATCTCGCAGACATCGGCTGCCGTGGCCCCCTTCATCGAGATCTGGAAGCGGCTGCGCAGGGCCGGCAGATCGGTGTCCAGCCCATGGGCACCGGCCACCATGGCCAGGCAGGCCAGGCCGCATTCGGCGGCCTCGGTCTGCAACACCAACGGCACGCGGCGGCGGCCCCAGCTCGTGCGCAGGCCGCGCAAGGCCTCGGTTCCGGCGTCAGGGGTCGGTTCGGTCATGCGTGCGTGCTCACCAGCGCTGGCGCCAGCCCAGCAGGGGCTCCAGCACCCATTCGATCAAACGGCGGCGCTCCAATTGGATGTCGGCGTCCAACTGCATGCCCGGCTGCAGGGGCTGGGCCAGGCCGCCCGCGCGCATGGCCTGGGCCGACAGCGTGACCACGATGCGGTAGAGCGGCTGCGGCGCGCCCGTCTGGGAGGCCAGCGGCAGCCTGGCCAGCTCGGTGGCCTGGGCCGGGGCCTGGGCCACCTGGCGGACCGTGCCGTCCAGCCAACCGTACTTCTGGTACGGAAAGGCCTGCAGCCGCAGGCGCACCGGCTGCCCCGGCCGCACAAAGCCCAAGGCGCTGGACGGCGCGTACAGATGCGCCTGCAGCGGCGCCCCGGCCGGCCACAGGCTGGCCATGGCGAACTCGTCGCTGACCGCCTGGCCTGCGCCGGCGTAGATGGCGGTGACGGTGCCGGCCATCGGCGCGGTGACCGGCAGCACCCGGTCGGCCGCCGCCGGGTCAGCGCGGGTGGCGGTCTCGCGGATCTCGTCGCGCTGCCGGGCCAGGGCCTGCAGCTGCTGGGCCGTCTGCGCCGGCAGCTCGCGCGCCTGGGCCTGCAGATCGGCCAGGTCACGCGCCAGCGAGGCCCGCTGCCGCAGCAAGGCGGCGCCGTCGGCGCGCAGGCCCATCACCTCTTCCTGCTTGGCCTGCACCTGGGCGGTGGAAACGAACTGCTGGCCCGCCAAGGATTCCAGCCGGGCCTGGGCCTGTTCGGCCAGGGTCAGGCGCTGCTGGTGGAACTGGACCTGCTGCGCCAGCTGCTGCAACTCGCGCTGCAGGGCTTCGATGCGCTGCGCCAGCGACTGCTGCTGGGCCTCGGCCACCCGGCGGGTCTGCTGCTCGGTGTCGGCCAGGCTCTGCAGCCGGGCGTCGAAGGTCTGCTGCAGCTGCCCCTGCGGCGCTCCGGCCAGGCGGGGATCGCCCACGGCCAGGGTCATCAGCAGCTGCCCGGCCCGCACCGGCTGGCCTTCCTGCACCGCCAGACGCTGCACCCGCGCCACCTGGGGCGGCACGATGCGCACCAACCCGCCGGCAGGAATCAACACACCGCTGACCTGCACGCGGCGGCTGCCCTGCCCCCAGGCCAGGAACAGGCCCAAGGCCAGCACACTGGCCACCACGCCGGCGGTGATCCACGCCAGTGGCAGGGGCTGCGACAGCTGCAGCGTGCCCAGCCATTCCCCCTGTCGGTGACGCAAGGCCTCGGGTCGGAACAGGCTCACCCAGCCTCCTCAGGACTTCGGCGGGGGGATGGTGTGTGCGGCATGGCGGGCAGATGATAGGGCGTCGGCAGCCGCCCAAAAAGAGACGGCGGCCCGGTTTCCCGTGGCCGCCGTCGAGAGATCCCAACACGTCCTAGTTCTGGACTTGTCTTCCCTGAGAGTGCTTGAAGTGAGAATCGCCCTCCCCAGGCCGATTCACGATGACAGCGTCTTTGCTTCTTGTCTTACCAGCCGCCGCGCGGCAGGGCATCAACGGCGTCAGCGCTGGTGCCGCCCACCACAGCCCGCAGCTCGGTGTCGGACATCTGCTGGAGCGGCTGCACCGGTGCAGTCTTGGCACGCAGCGCGCCCAGGGTGTTGGAAACGATGGACTTCAGGACTTGCTTCATGGTGGTTGACTCCGTTGATCGGTGCGCATCGAGCGCATGGAGTCATTGAACCAAGTCCCCGCTTTTGACGACACTGTCAACTCTTACAGGGCGTCACCCTCCGCAACACATCCCCTGCTCAGTGGATCAGGCCCAGGCGCAGCGCCTTGAGCACCGCCTGGTGCTTGTTGGTGGCCTCGAGCTTGTGCATCGCATTCTGCAAATGCAGCACCGCGGTGCGCTCGCTGATGCCCAGGATGGTGCCCACTTCCCAGGCCGTCTTGCCCTCCATGGTCCAGCGCAGGGCCTCCAGTTCGCGGGGCGTCAGCTTGGGTCGCTCCAGCGCCACCGCGTTGGGCGCCACGAAGAGCCGCAAGGCCGCTTCCTGGGCGTGCACGGCAAACAGCTGGATGTCGGCCACGATCCGGGTCAGGGCAGCCGGCTCCTTGGGCAAGGCTTGGTCACGGTCCACGCCGAAGGTGAAATGGCGGCCCTGCGGGAGATGCATGGCCAACGCAATCCCGGTGCGATAACCGAAGGCCGCCTGCTCTTCCCAGAGCTCTTCGACCCCGTTGCGGACATAGGTGGCCTGGTCCCACAGGATGGGCACAGTACCCCGCTTGCAGTGCTGCATCACAGGATCGCGGCGCCAAATCTGGTTGTTCTGAAAGCCGTCCTTGTAAGCCTGCGGCGTGTTGTCCACCGTGAAGAAATCGGAATGGGTCAGCGACTGATCGATGACCGTCATCGCCGACACATAGGCGAAGCCCAGATCCTGCGCAAAGCGGATGACCTCCTGGCGGAAATCCGCTTCAGTCTGGGCCTGCATGACCGACAAGAAGCTGCCATGCAGCATGCCGGCGGTCACAGCGCTGCCTCCCGCACCGCACAGGCCGGGTTCCCCCAGGCATCCCTGACAGGTCTTACATCTAGCTCACGCACGTCGTCCATTCCAGACTATCGCCATGCTCTCGCTACCGAATGCTCATGCACCCTCGCGCTCGCGCGGCGCCATGCCACCCCCCTGGTCCTTGTATTTGTGGCCGACGGTATTTTGGCAGGCAAACCGGCCACAAACTTGTCGCTTTGTGCACGTCGGCACGCGTGTGATGCGCGGAAGTCCACGCGATCCGCTGTGCGGCCAGACCTTGTGGTGCGAATCCTCGCCCCAACCCGAGGCCGGGCTGCTGTGGGACTGGGTGGAGATCAACGAAGGCGTGGTCGCCATGGCCGACCCGATGGGCGTGCTGACCAACCTGCGTCTGGTCAGCGACGAAGGGGCGGTGATGACCAGCAACGAAGCCGCCCTGCACCTGAACGGCCTGATCCACCAGCTGCCCTGGCAGGACGAGGTGTGGCGCTCCTTGCGCCAGGCCTGAGGCCCCGGCGCGGCGCCCCCCACCGCGTCACTCACCGCGCCACCACCTTGGCGAGCTGCCGGGCCACGTAGGCCAGACAGGCGGCGGTCAGGGCCGCACCGATCACCGCGGTGATCAGCCAATCGCCCCAGCCCAGCACATCGCCACGCAGCACGCGGTTCATCAGCGTGCTCTGCGCCAGGGCCGGCACCCACAGGTGCCAGGGCCGCTCGCCCCCCTGGTCGATCATGCTCATCATCGGCAGCAGGGACACGCCCAGCAGCAGCACGCTGGCCCCGGCCTGGGCCTCCTTGAAGGTCTTGCAACGGATGGCGATCGCCATCAACAGGGCCGAGAGGCTGGCCGCCAAAGGCAGCAGCACCGCCATGAAGGACAGCGCCTCCGGCCAGCCGTACTGGAAGTTGGCGGCCAGGGTCTCGCTGCGCAGCAACCACTGCCCCGAGAGAAAGCTCAGGCTGGACAGCAGCGCGATCAGCATGGCCACCGCGGCCACCGCCCCCCACTTGCCCACCACCAGGCCCGCGCGGGTGGCCGGCGTGGTCAGCAGCGGCTCCAGCGAGCCGCGCTCGCGCTCGCCCGCCGTCGTGTCCAGCGCGGCGTTGAGCGCCCCGTAGAGCACCGCCATCAGCACGAAGAAGGGCAGCATGCCGGTCAGGCGCATGGCGCGCGCGGCCGGGCTGCCCAGGTCGCGCGGCTGCACGTCCACCGCCTGCAGCAGGGCCGGCGACACCCCGCGCACCAGCAGGCGCAGGGCCGCCTGCTCGCGGTTGAAGCCCTGCAGCAGGTTCAGGATGCGCTGCTGGCCGCTGTCGGCGCGCTGGTTGCTCGATGAACTCACCACCTCCACCGTGGGCACCTCGCCCCGGCGCAGGTCGGCCTCGAAGTCCTTGGGCACCACCACCACCGGGTCCCCCAGCCGGCTCTGGGCCAGCTGCTGCTCGTAGTCGGCCGGGGCCTCTCGCACGGTGTAGGTCTGGCGTTCCAGGTAGTTGCGCAGCGTCGGCGCCTGGGCGATGCCCTGCACCACCACCTCGCGCGCCTCGGCCTGCTTCTCCACCCGGGCCACCAGGGTGGAGATCAGCATCAGCACCAGCGGCCCCATGGCCACCGCGCTGAGCAGCACGGTCATCAGGGTGCGGCGGTCGCGCAGCGCGTCCACCAGCTCCTTGCGGAAGACGGTCCAGGCGCCGGTCATCGTGCGCCCTCCCCGCCCGCGGCGGCGGCCCGCTCGGCATCGTCAAAGGCCAGGCTCACGAAGGCCTCCTCGAAATCGCTCTGACCGGTGCGGGCCAGCAGCTCGGGCACCGTGCCCTGGGCCACCGTGGTGCCCCGGGCGATCACCACCACGTGGTCGCACAGCCGCTCCACCTCCTGCATGATGTGGGTGGAGAAGACGATGCACTTGCCCTCCTCGTTGCGCAGCCGGCGCAGGGCCTCGCGCAGCGCGCGGGTGGCCAGCACGTCCAGGCCATTCGTCGGCTCGTCCAGGATGATGTTGGGCGGGTTGTGCACCAGGGCCCGGGCCAGCGCGGTCTTCATGCGCTCGCCCTGGCTGAAGCCCTCGGTGCGGCGGTCCAGCAACGGAGCCATGTCCAGCACCCGGGCCAGGTGCTCGGCCCGGGCCACCGCATCGGCCACGCGCATGCCCTGCAGGCGGCCGTGGTAGACGATGTTCTCGCGTGCGGTCAGGCGCGGGTACAAGCCCCGCGCATCCGACAGCACGCCCAGGCGCGCCAGCGCGGCCTGCGGCTCGCGCGCCACCTCCAACCCGTCCACCCGGGCCTGGCCGGCATCGGGCGAGAGCAGCGCCGCCACCATGCGCAGCGTGGTGGTCTTGCCCGCGCCATTGGGGCCCAGCAGGCCGGTGATGGCGCCATCGGCCGCCTTCCAGCTCACCGCCCGCACCGCAGGCACCACCTTGCGCTGGCGGCCGCTGCCGGTGACGAAGGTCTTGCTCAGTCCGGCCACCTCGATCATCGGGCACCTCCCTGCGGGGCCGATGCGGCCGTCGGTGACATCAGCGGCAGCAGCGCGGGTGGCCGCGGCATCCTGGCGGCACAGGCCGCATCGGCGCCCACCTGGGCCAGGGCCTTGGCATCGTTGGGCTCGTCCAGGAAGCGGAACACCACGTCGCGCATACAACCCAGGCTCATCACGCCGTGGCCGCTGTGCGGCACCACGATGTGCACGGCCTTCGGCCCCAGGGCCTTGGCCACGCGCTCGGCATGGACCGGGGGCGTGGCCGGATCCACCGCGCCGGACAGCAGCAACACCGGCGAGGACGCCGGCGGGACGGTGTAGAAGGCCGGCGGCAGCTCGCCACGCGGCCAGTCGCGGCAGCTCTCGCGGTACAGGCGCTCCTGAAAGTCGCCAAAGTCGGTCAGCGCGGCCTCGCCGCCCGGCTTCATGCGCGGCACGTCCTCGGCGCAGATCACCGAGAAGTGCATGCCGGTGGCCAGGCCCAGGCCTCGCCCGCCGCCCATGGCCCCCATGCCCAGACCAACCAGGGCCTCGAAGCGGCCCTGGCTGGCCTGCAGCACCGCCAGCGGCAGGGCCGAGGCGGTGAGGGGTGCATACAGCGGCGGCAGGACCAGGCTGGCCAGCATCGCACGGCTGAGGGTGAAGGTCTCTGGCTGACCGGTGAAGGGGTGCGCCACCGTGATCTTGCGCGGCAGGCTGCCCAGCAGGGCCTGCCACTGGGCGCGGGCGTTCGGATAGGTGGCGTGACAGTTGGCATCCTGGGCGCAGTCGTCGAACACCGCCTCCAGCGCCGCCTGCGCACCGGTGGCAAAGCTCTGCGGCAGCACCATGTCGGCCGGGGCCACGCCGTCGAGCACCATGCGCCGCACCCGGGCGGGGAACTGGCGCTGGTACTCCAGCGCCGCCCGGGTGCCGTAGGAAGCGCCCACCACGTTCCAGCGCGCCACGCCCAGGGCCTGGCGCACGGCGTCCAGGTCGGCCATGGCGATCGGCGTGGTGAACTGGCGCAAGTCGCCATAGGGCAGCTTCTGCAACCGGGCGCGGCAGGCCTGGAGCACACGCTGCTCGCCCGCCGGGTCCATGCTCTCGGCCAGCGTGCGGGTGGGTTGGTCATCGTCGCAGCGCAAGGGCGCGCTCTGCCCGGTGCCGCGCTGGTCCACCAGGATCACGTCACGCCGGTTGAGCTCGCGCGTCATGAGCTGCGAGATCGGACCGGCCAGGGAGATCGCGCTCTGTCCCGGTCCACCGGCGATGAAGACCACCGGATCGGGCAGACGCCGCCGGGCGATGGCCGGCAGCACCGCCACATGCAGATCGATCTGCACGCCCTGGGGCCGGGCCGGATCCAGCGGGCGGCGCAGCACGCCGCAGCGGGCATCGACCTCGACGTCCTTCAGGCGGCAGGGGTGCAGTTGCAGCGTCGGTGCCGGCGGTGTCGCCTGGGCCAGGGCCGGCCCCATGGCACCGGCCAGCAGGCCACCCCACAACATCCCCCGCAGCCAGCGGGTGGACGTCCTGAACGCCGTCCCGCGGCGAACCCTCGGCAATGTCAGCATGCCGGCGATTCTCGCCAGCTTTGGGTGGCCGCCCACCCTGCAAACCGGGGGTTCGACACAGACTGTCGCAGTTCGGCCTCAGCCGCCGTCAGCCCTTGAACAGGCCGTCGCAGGTCGCCTTCTGGCCATCGGCCGCCGGCAGCTTGGCGCAGACCGGGGCCAGCTGGGCCTGCAACCGGCCGATCACCGCCTGGTGGTGCCCCTGCTTGCTCCACTTGGCGAGCTGGCTGCCCACCTTCTGCAGCGAGCGCGCGCTGCGCTCGTAGAAGGCGCCCTCCTGGGCCGTGGCTTCGCCCAGCACCTTGCCGGCGGCCTTCTCGATGCTGCCTTCGTCCTGCGGCGCCAGCTCCACCAGGGCGCTGACGTAGTTGGCGCCCCACTGCAGGCGGGTGGCCGGCCCCACGCTCTTGTCCCAGGCCTGGCCGTACCAGCGCAGGGCGCCGGCCTTGTCACCCAGGCGGCGGGCGTTGCCACCCAGCTGACTCATCAGGTAGTAGGGCGAGTGGCTCTTGGCCAGGTTGGACTCCAGCAGGGCATTGCTGTCCTGCCACAGGCCGGCGCTGGCCAGGGTGTGTGCGGCGCCGGTGATGACCGCCTGGCGCTCGAAGCCGTCGGTGATCTCGCGGTCCATGCGCGCCGCCGTGGCCTTGACTTCCTCGGTCAGCGGCTTGGGCAGCTTGGGATGCAGGCTGTCCTCGGGCTGGTCCAGGCGGGCCAGATCGACCCGCGCGGCCAGGGCCGAGAACTGGTCCCCGCGCGACAGCGTGGCGTCACCCTGCAGCCGGGCCAAGGCCGCATCGGTGACCCGCACCAGGGCCGCCTGGGCCGGGCCGGCCTTGGGCGCCAGGGCGCGCACGATGTCGGGCGCGTAGTTCACCAGCACGTCCATCTGACGGCGGCTGGCGGCCGCGTCGGCCAGCAGCTGGCGCACCCGCGGCTCGGTGGCGGCACCGCCGGGCACCGGCTGGCCGGGTTCGGTCGCGGCCAGGGCCTTGAGCAGGAGGCGGGTGGCCGAATCGGCCTCGGCCGCCGGGCAGGCCGCCGCCAGCCGGCCCAGCAGGGCCGCGCGCTCGGCGGCCGGCACCAGTTGCGCCTCGTCGGTGTCCCAGGAGTAGAAGGCCAGCGTGCGCCACTCGTTGGCGCTCACCGCCTTGCCGCTGCGGGCATCGGCCAGCACGGCCTTGATGGGGCGGCCGCCGGCCAGGCCCTGTTGCAGCAGGTTCATCACCTGGGTGGGCTCGGCCTCGCCCGGCAGGCGGGTGATCTCCTGGCCCTGCGGGCTGAACAGGATCAACGTCGGGTAGCCGCGCACCTTGAAGTGGGCGCCCAGCTTCTGCGCCCCGGGGGCGTCGCCATCGATGTGCACCGCCACGAAGCTGCGCGAGCGCTCGATGAAGTCCTGCCGGTTGAACAGCGTGGCCTTGAGCTGGTTGCAGGGCGGGCACCACTTGGCGCCCCAGTAGACCAGCACCGGCTTGTTCTCGCCCTTGCCCTGGGCAAAGGCGCGGTCGATGTCGGCCTGCGCCGAAGCCTCCAGCCAGGCCACGCTGGACGTGGCCGGCGGGTTGGCCGCCTGGGCCGACAGGCCGGGCAGCCCCAGGCTGGCGGCAAGAACGCCCGCAGCCGCCAGGCCACGCAGGCCGGGACGCACGGTGAGAAGCGGATGGCACAGGGAATTCAGAGGCCGGTTGGGCACGACGCACTCCAGGTCGAAGGTGCCTGGAGCGGCCGGGGCTCGTGGCCCGCGGCGCCCGGCGGCACCGGGCTGTCAGAAAAGGTCAGCCGCCGATTTTGCGCGATGATGGGCCACACGCCAGCGGCTCCCCCCAATCCCGTGACGAAGACGCTGTATCTCACCCCGCGCCTGCAGGTGCGCGAGCTCGCCCCAGGCGACGAGCCCCTGCTGCTGACGCTGCACGGCGACCCGGCCGTGGCCCGCTGGATGGGCGACGGCACGCCGCTCACGCCCGAGATGTGCCTGGCCTGGGTGCGGGTCTCGATGAACAACTACGCCAACCAGGGCTACGGCTACTGCGCCGTGTTCGAGCGGGCCTCTGGCGAGTTCGTCGGCGGCTGCGGCTTGATCCATCCGCCGGGCGAGCCCCGCCGGCCGGTGGAGATCATCTATGCCCTGCGCCCGCCCTTCTGGGGCCGCGGCTATGCGCGGGAGATGGTGAGCGCCATGCTGGACTGGGGGGCGCGGCAGCGCGGCCTGCGTCAGGTCTGGGCCACGGCCATGCCGGACAACACCGCCTCGGCCCGGGTGCTGGCGGCGTCGGGCCTGCACTGGCAGCACACCCGACCCGATGCCGATGGCGAGCCCACGGCCACCTGGCTGTGGGAGGCGCCGGCTCAGGCGACCTCTTCGCCCGAAGCCCCGGGGTCATCACCCAACCCCGTCTGAGCCTCGTCCTCGAAGCGCCGGGCGTCCGCGCGGGCCAGGGCCATCCACAGCGCCAGCGGCAGCACGAAGGGCCGCCGCGGCGCCGGGCGCAGCACCTCCAGCGCGCCGAAGGTGCCCGGCTGCCCGGCCAGCGGATGGGCCTGCATCACCCCGTAGGCTTCCGGAATCTCCTCGGCCTGGCCGATGCCCGCGGCCAGCACGTACCAGCACTGGCTGGCCACCGCGGCATAGGCCGCGCCCTTGGCCGGCTTCTTCAGGTCGGACAGCAGATCGGCCCGCGACACCTTGATCTCGTGCGCCACGGGCTCCACCCAGTCCTCACGCGTGGTGTGGCGGATGGAATAGACATCGGGCATGGCCTGGACCCAGCGCACCGGTGCCAGCGCCGGCTCGGGCACGGCCCCGACGTCGAACACCGACGGCGCCGGAGGCGGCACGACATCAGGGGCATCGAGCGCCACCGGCGCGCGCAGGCTCAGGCCCTGCCAGACGATGCGGCCGGCCCGGTGCATCTCCAGCGCCACCCGCGCCACCAGGCCCTCGTGGGCGCTGCGCGCGCTGCGGTGACCCTGGGCGTCCTGGGTCATCAGGCGCAGGCCGGCTTCCGTCAGGCGCAGGGTGTCGCGGCCCTGCAGGTCCGTTTCTCGGGTCAGCAGGCCGGCCACCAGCAACTCGGCCTCCAGCAGGTCGTGGCTGGGCCAGCCCGCCGAGCGCCACAGCGCCCGCAGCCGGCGGCGGTGGGCCACGCCCAGCCGGGGTGGCGGGGGCAGATCGGACATGACCGCGATGCTACGCCGGGCGGCAGGGTGCGAGGGCCTCGGCCAGGCAGTCCACCAGGGCACGGGTCTTGGCCGGCATCAGCCGCCGGCCGGGAAAGACCGCCCACATCGATTCGGGAGGCAGCTGCCAGTCGGGCAGCAGGCGCACCAGGCGGCCGGCCTCCACCAGCGGCCGGGCCAGCAGCTCGGCGGTGGCCGTCACGCCCAGGCCGTCGGCCGCCATCTCCAGCAGCAGGGCCGGCAGGTTGGCCTGGGTGCTGCGCGCGGGCAGCCCGCTCCAGACCTCCTGGCCGCCATCGGCCCCCAGCCGCGACAGGGCCCAGGGCCGGGCGGCCCGCCCCGGCGTGCCCAGCAGCAGGCCGTGCGGCAGATCCCCCTCCACCCCGGGCTCCAGCAGCTGGCGCGGGTGGGTCCAGCCGCGTGCGTGGTCGGCCGCCCAGGTCGGCGCGGCATAGAGCCCCCCCTCGAAGGTGGCCAGGCGGCGCGCGCTGAGCGTGGCGTCGTCGGCCAGCACCCCGCCGCGCAGGGCCAGGTCGTAGTTCTCGGCCACCAGGTCCACCCGGCGGGACGACAGGTCCAGCTCCAGGCTGACCCGGGGGTGTGCCCGGGCAAAGCGCGCCAGCGCCGGCGCCAGCACGCCCACCGCCAGGTCGGCCGGCATGGACACCCGCAGCAGGCCGCTGGGCTGAGCCTGGCGGTACTCGGCCAGGGCCAGCGTGGCGTCGGTCTGGGCCGCCACCTCGCGGGCATGTTCCAGCACGGCGGCGCCGAAGTCGGTGATCGTCAGGCGGCGGGTGGTGCGGCGCATCAGGCGCTCGCCCAGCCGCTCCTCCAGCGCCGAGAGCCGGCGCGACAGCGTGGACTTGGGCCAGCCCAGCTGGGCCGCCGCCAACGTGAAGCTGCCGCACTCGGCCACCCGGGCGAACAGCAGCAGATCGGCGGGATCGAGCCAGGGGGTGTCGGTCATGGCAGCATTGTTCCACCGAAGGAACAAACAAACCCGAAATAGCGGATTTATCGCCGTGGAATGTCTCAATACAGTGAACCCATCGACCCCCACTTCCCACCAAGGCTCCCCATGAAACTCCTGCAGATCAACGGCAGCGCCCGCCGCGTCGAACAAGGCGCCCTCTCCACCCTGCTGGCCAACGAGCTCAGCGCCGCCCTGCTGGCCGCCCGCCCGGGCAGCCGCGCCACCGTGCGCGACCTGGCGGTGCAGCCGCACCCGGCGCTGGACGAGGCCGCCCTGGGCGCCCTCTTCACCCCGCCCGAGCAGCGCAGCCCTGAGCAGGCCGCCCGCGTCACGCTGGACGACCTGGCCATCGAGGACATCCAGTCGGCCGACACCGTGGTGCTGGGCGTGCCGATGTACAACTTCGGCATCTCCAGCCAGCTGAAGAACTGGATCGACGCCATCGCCCGGGCCCGGGTCACCTTCCGCTACACCGAGCAGGGCCCCGAGGGCCTGCTGACCGGCAAGACGGTGTACGCGGTGCTGACCCGCGGCGGCATCCACCGCGACCAGCCCAGCGACACCATCGTGCCCTACCTGCGCGCCGCGCTGGGCTTTCTGGGCATGACCGACATCCACTTCATCTACGCCGAAGGCCTGGCCCTGGGCCCGGACGCCCAGGCCCGCGCCCTGGCCGAAGCCCGCGCCGAAATCGCCCGGCTGGCCGCCGAGGCCGCCGCGCGCTGAGCCTATCGCCTTCCCGCAGAATCACCCTTCACCGGAGAGACACCATGAGCACCCCTGCCCTGCCCACCGTCCTGCAGCCCCGCGCCGTCGAGCGCCTGGTCACCGGCGTGGCCACCCAGGATGGCGCCGGCGTCAAGCTCACCCGCGTGCTCACGCACGAGTTGCAGCGCCGCCTGGACCCCTTCCTGATGCTGGATGCCTTCGGCTCGGACGAGGCCGACGACTACATCGCCGGCTTCCCCAACCACCCGCACCGCGGCTTCGAGACGGTGACCTACATGATCGCCGGGCGCATGCGCCACCGCGACTCGGCCGGCCACGAGGGCCTGCTGGAGAACGGCGGCGTGCAGTGGATGACCGCCGGCCGCGGCCTGATCCACAGCGAACTGCCGGAGCAGGAGGAGGGCCGCATGGAAGGCTTCCAGCTCTGGCTGAACCTGCCGGCGAAGGACAAGATGGTGGCGGCCTGGTACCGCGACATCCCCACGCAGGCCGTTCCCGAATGGCAGGGCGAAGGCGTGACCGCACGGGTGATCGCCGGCCGCACACAGGGCGTGACGGGGGCGATCGAGCGCGAGCACACCGAGCCGCTGTACCTGGACCTGCATCTCGCGCCGGGCGCCGCGTTCAGCCAGCCGCTGGACCCGGTGTTCAACGCCTTTGCCTACCCCTACCGGGGCCGCGTGGTGCTGGGCGCCGAGCCGCGCGAGGTGGCCGCCGGCCGCATGGCCCTCCTGGCCAACACCGCGGGCAGCGACGGCATCACCCTGCACAACCCGGGGCCGGAGGAAGCGCGGGTGCTGCTCATCGCCGGCCGGCCGCTGGGCGAGCCCATCGCCCAGTACGGCCCCTTCGTGATGAACACCCAGGAAGAGATCTTCCAGGCCGTGGCGGACTTCCGCGCCGGCAAGATGGGCTGAACACCACCGCCCGGGCATGAAAAAGGCCACCCTGGGGTGGCCTTTGTCCTGGCGCAGCCGCGGGGCCGGCGCCCCGCGCCGCATCACGCGCGGACGTTGCTGAAGTAGTAGGTCTGCAGCACGCCGTCGGTGCCCGCAGCCGACTTGTCCAGCAGGATCACGTCGTACACGCCCTGGGCCACCAGGGCCTGGTCAGACAGGGAGAAAATCTGACCGGCGTTCAGCGAGCTCACGGTGACCACCGAGGAGCTGTTGGCAGAGCGGTTGACGTAGCTGGATGCCGAGCGGTAGGCCTGGTTCGACACGATGTCGGTCAGGTCCACGGTCAGCGTCAGCGCGTCGGACGACAGCGCCTGCGAGGCGTGCATCAGGCGCATCTTGTACTTGGTGCTCGAGGTCGACAGGCGGTTGTCGTCGGTGATGACCACCGGCGTCGCGTCGGCCGCCGTCGCGCCCGACACCACCACGGTCACATCGGAGCCGGCCGTCGCCGCCCAGGTGGTGGACGGGGTGGCCACGCCATCCACGGTGGCCTGGATGGTCAGGGTGCCGGCGCTCACGTCCACCTGGGTGTAGCCGATGACCGCGGGCGAAGCGTTGCCGCTGGTCAGCGTGGTGTCGCCCACCGCGGCGGCCACGCGGGCGCCGCCCGGCATGGCGCAGACCAGGCGCACGCGGGCCATGGTGGTGTTCAGCGCGGTCACGTCGCCCTTCTGCTTCATCAGCAGGGCATTGACCAGCACGCCGCCGATGGTCGGGGTGACGATCAGGGTGTAGACGCCCTTGCTGCTGACGGTGACGTTGGAGACGTCCAGCAGCACGGTGGAGGTGTCACCCTGCGCGGTGATGCGCAGACGGTAGGTTCCGGAATCGACCGTGCCGAAGCTGGTGCTCTTGCCGCCACCCACATCGGACGCCACCGCGGTGGCGGAATCCAGGGAATCGGTCTCGGCGGTCAGGTAGACATCCACCGAACCCGCATCGGTCGAGGTGTTCAGCACCCGGAAGTACATCGAGCCGTCGGTGGCGTCGTCCTGGTTCTCGGTGACGATGACCGACTTCAGCGAACCGTTCCAGCCGTAGGCGATGATGGAATAGGTGGTGTCGGTGTCGTAGGTGCGGGACGTCGTGATCAGCTGGGTCGAGGAGCCGTTGACCGACAGCGCCGTGTCGAAGCTGCCCTTGTCGACCGACACATAGCCGCTGGCCGCGCCATAGGCGACATTGCTGACCTTCAGCTTGTCATCGATGTACAGGTCCAGGGCGCTGTAACCCGGGCTGGCGTTCACCAGCCGCACCTGGGCGCTGCCGCTGTTGTTGCCGCCGCATGCGGTCAGCACGCCACTCACCGGGAGGCCGGCCATCAGGCCAAGCAGGGTTCTTTTCTTCATTCGAAGGTCCAGTCTCTGACAGACAAATTGATTCAGGGGCTCGCTCGGGCGGGAGATTGTGAGGCGGCCTTCATTGCTGGCCTGTTGCCATCTGCTAGTCGCCGGTGAATCGGCCGCCCACCCAGGCCCGGCCCCACCTGTGCCGCACATGATAGTCGCAAGCCCGGACGCCCTTCCAGCGCGCCCCGGGGCCGCCGCCCTCCCGCACAGATCCGCAGGGCGAGGCAAAGTTCACGCCATCGCCCGCGGAGTTCGCGCCGGAGCCCTTCAGTTTCCGGCACAGTGTGGCCATGCCTTCGGGAGAAGGCCCGGCTTGTCGGCCGGACACCGCCGCACAGGAGCCTGACCATGCTGATCTCGCCCGTTCCCGCCACACCGGTCGCCCCGGTGCAATCCAGCCGTCCCAGCCCGGTGCCCGTGCAGGGCGTGGCCTCGGTCGAGCCCGTGTCGCCGGTGGCCGATGCCAACGAGCAGCTCAGCCGCGAGCTGGACGAGGCCCTGCATGCGATGGACAACCTGCGCAGCCAGCTGGCCGCCAGCCAGGCCCGCCTGAATGCCGCCTCGCGGTCGGTGGCCCAGCAGGCCCGGCAGGCCGCCCCCACCCCTGCGGATGGCGGTGACACCGATCTGGGCACGGGCAGCCGCCGCTACGTGGCACAGAACGCGCTGACCCAGGCCCGCCAGGCCCAGCACAGCGCGCTGTCGGTCAGCGCCTGAACCCGTCAGACGCCAACCGGTCGCATCACCAGATGCGGATGCGGTCCTGCGGCGCCTTGTACATCTTGTCGCCCGGCTTGACGCCGAAGGCCGCCTGGAAGCCGTCGTGGTTGATCACCGTGCCGTTGGCGCGGAATTCCGGCGGCGAGTGCGGGTCGGCGGTCAGCAGACGCAGCTGAAGCTCCTCGCGGTACTTGGAGCGCCAGGCGTGGGCAAAGCTGTAGAAGAAGCGTTGCTCGCCGGTCAGGCCGTTGATCACCGGAGGCGTGACGCCATTGAGTGAGAGCTTCCAGGCCTTGTAGGCGATCTGCAGGCCCGACAGGTCGGCGATGTTCTCGCCCAGCGTCAGCTGACCGTTGACCTTGTGGCCCGGCAGGGGCTCGTAGCCGGCGAACTGCGCGACCAGTTGCTTGCCCAGGGCGGCGAAGGCCTTGGCATCTTCCGGGGTCCACCAGTTGTCCAGCTTGCCGTCGCCGTCGTACTGCGCCCCCTGGTCATCGAAGCCGTGGCTGATCTCGTGGCCGATGATGGCGCCGATGGCGCCGTAGTTGGCCGCGTCGTCGGCGGCCATGTCGAAGAAGGGTGGCTCCAGGATGGCGGCCGGGAAGACGATCTCGTTCATCGACGGGTTGTAGTAGGCATTGACCGTCTGCGGCGACATCAGCCACTCGCTGCGGTCCACCGGCTGGCCCAGCTTGGCGGCCACGCGCTTGAACTCGAAGCGCCCGGCCCGCTCGGCATTGCCCACCGGGTCACCTTCCTTGACCACCAGGCCGCTGTAGTCGCGCCACTTGTCCGGGTAGCCGATCTTGGTGGTGTACTTGGACAGCTTCTCGCGGGCCTTGACCTTGGTGGCCGGACTCATCCAGGTCAGTCCGTCGATGGACTCGCCGTAGGCCTTGAGCAGATTGGCCACCAGCCCCTGCATGCGGGTCTTGTGATCGGCCGGGAAGTAGCGCGCCACGTACTGCTGGCCCACCGCCTCGCCCAGCGCGCCGTCCAGGGCGTCGATGCCCTGCTGCCAGCGCGGCGTGGGCTTCTCGCTGCCGGACAGGGCCTTGCCCCGGAAGGCAAAGCGCGCGTCGCGCCAGGGCTTGGACAGCAGGTTGGCATGGGCGTCCATCACCCGGGCCCGGAAGTAGAGCTTCCAGGTGGCCACCGGCACCTCCTGCACCGCCTTGGCCACGGCCTGGGCGTAGTCGGGCTGGGAGACATTGAGTCGGGCCAGCGACGGCATCTCGGCGGCGCTGAAGAAGGCCGACCAGTCCATGCCGGGCGCCTTGGCGGCCAGCTGGGCCCGGGTCATCGGGTTCCAGGTCTTCTGGGCGTCGCGGTTGGCCACCTCGGTCCACTGGGCCTTGGCCAGACGGGTCTCGAACATCAGCACGTCCCGCGCCGAGCGGGCGGCGTGCTTGCGGTCACCGTCCAGGCGGAACAGGGTCTGCAGGTAGGCCAGGTAGGCCGCGCGGGCCTTGGCCATGCGCGGGTCCTTGGACAGGTAGTACTCGCGGTTGGGCAGACCCAGACCCCCCTGCCAGGTCAGCGGCAGGTTCATCGTCGGGGCCTTCTGATCGGGTTGCACGTCCAGCGCCAGCGGCAGCGAGAGCACGCCCTGCATCTGGCCCAGGTAGCGGGTCACGTCGGCAGGCTTGCGCAGCGCCTGCACCTGGCTCAGCAGGGGCTGCAGGGGCGCCTTGCCGGCCTTGTCCATGGCCGCCTCGTCGGTGAAGGCCCGGAAGTAGGCGGCAATCTTCTGCTCGTTGCTGCCGTCCTTGTAGTGGCCCTTGGAGAGCTCCTCCACCAGGGTGTGCACCCGCTCGTCGGCCCGGTCGGACATGATCGAGAAGTTGCCATAGGCCGCCTTGTCGGCGGGGATGGGCGTGTCCTTCATCCAGCCACCGTTGGCGGCACGGAAGAGGTCGTCCTGCGGGCGCACCGACAGGTCTTCGCCACTGCGATCGAAGGTGAAGGCCGCGGACGCGGCGGGGGCGGCGGCCACCGCCGCGGCGGGCGCGGCGGCCGTGGGTGCCGACGCGGCCTGCGTCGGGTTGGGCGTGGTGCAGGCGGGCAGCGTGCACAGGGCCAGCACGGCCAGGGAAAGGGAAGACAGCTTCAGCACAGGGATCGCATCCTGAACGGGTCGGTTCCAGAAGACCCGGCCCACGCTCATGACGCGGCCCGCCGGGTCGGCGAGCCGGTCAGACTAACACGCCCCCGCGGAGTTCAATCTCCGTGACTTCCGCCCTAGGGGGAGCCTGACGGGAGGCCGCCCGGCACCCCGTCCGGGACCGGTCAGGCGGCCGCGGTGTCGGCCTGCAACAGGCTCTCCAGGCAGTGCTCCCGGATGCCGTAGAAGGCCTTGATCTCCGCGATCTGCCCCAGCACCTGGGCCCGCCGGGCCTCGTCCACCCGCGCGCCGGCCGGCCGCCGCACCGCCAGGATCATCTTGTTCTTGCTGGTGTGCTCCAGGGCGACAAACTCGAACACCTGGGCGTCGTAGCCGTTGGCCTCCAGCAGCAGCGCGCGCAGGCTGTCGGTCACCATCTCGGCCTGCTGGCCCAGGTGCACGCCGTGCTGCAGCATGGGCTTGAGCAGCGGCGGCAGCTGCATCTGCGGGCGGATCTGCTTGTGGCAGCAGGGCGCGGTCAGGATGATGGACGCGCCGGCGCGGATGCCGGTGTGCAGCGCGAAGTCGGTGGCCGTGTCGCAGGCGTGCAGCGCCACCATCACGTCCAGGTGTTCGGGCACATGGCTGCGCACATCGCCGCAGACGAAGGACAGACCGTCCATGTGCCGGCGCAGCGCCGCGGCGTTGCACAGGTTCACCAGGTCCTCGCGCAGCTCCACCCCGGTCACCGCAGCCTGCCAGCCGCGGGCATGGCTCAGGTGGTGATGCATCGCGAAGGTCAGGTAGCCCTTGCCGGAGCCGAAGTCCACCACGCTCACGCGCCCGTCGCGCGGCTGCAGCCTGGCCGCTTCCAGGGCGTGGTCCAGCACCTCGACGAACTTGTTGATCTGCTTCCACTTGCGCGCCATCGCCGGCACCAGGCGGTGCTGCGCGTCGGTCACGCCCAGGTCTTCCAGGAAGGGCAGGTCCAGGCTCAGGAAGCGGTGCTTCTCGCGGTCGTGGCCGGTGGCCGCGGCCTTCTCCGCACCGGGTTGCTGCAGGGCCTTGCGCGTGACGCCGATGCGCCCGCGCTTGCTGACCATCAGCTGCCACTCCTCGGTGGTGGTGAACAGGTGGGCGTGGCTGAACTCGGTGCCCAGCATGGCCTGCACGGCGGCCAGGCCCTCGGCCAGCGGCGGGTTCTTGGTGATGTCGCGGGTGGCGTGGTGGTACAGCAGGCTCAGGCAAGGCTGGCCACGCAGCACCAGTGGCCGGGCCGTCAGCCGCACCAGGTCCGAGCCGCTGCGCCGCGGCTTGCCCAGCACCAGCTTGACGCAGCGCTGCTCGGCCAGGCTGGCCGAGAGGGCGTCGAAGAAGCGGTCACGCCGGGCCAGTTCGGCCAGGGCGTCGGGGGCATCGGACAGGGGGGTGGCGGTGTCGTCCGCAGCATCGGTGCTCATGCCCCGATTGTCCGTCACCGCCCCATCACCACGCCATCACCACCCCATCACCGCGTCCTCAGCGGATCTGGGCCAGCAAGGTGGCCACCTCGGCAGCCGAGCGCACGCCCAGCTTGGAGAAGACCTTGGCCCGGTGCACCTCCACCGTCCGCACCGAGATGTGCAGCTCGTCGGCGATGACCTTGTTGAGCTTGCCCGCAGCCACGCGCTGCATCACCTCGCGTTCACGCTCGGACAGGCTGGCCAGGCGGGCCGCCGCCTCGTCGCCGGCGGCCTGGTCGGCGTGCTGCGCCGCCTCCACCGCCAGCGCCTTCTGCACCCGCTCCACCAGCGCGTCGTCGCTGAAGGGCTTCTCCACGAAGTCGAAGGCGCCCTTCTTCAGCGCCTCCACCGCCATCGGAATGTCGCCATGCCCGGTCAGGAAGATCACCGGCGCCCGGAAGCCCTGGGCCATCAGTTCGTCGTGCAGCTGCAGGCCCGACATGGGCTCCATGCGCACGTCCAGCAGCACGCAGCCGCGCAGCGGGCCCGCCGCCAAGGCGGACAGGAAGCTCGGTGCGTCAGGATAGGCGGCCGTGCTCAGGCCGTGCGACTGCAGCAGAAAGCCCAGTGCGTCACGCACCGCGGCCTCGTCATCGACCAGGTGCACCATCGGTCTCGTCATCGGGATCCTCTTCACCGTCAAGGTCCGCGTCCGCCCGCCAGACCGGCAGCGAACAGGAAAAACGCGCGCCGCCCAGCGGGCTCACCCCGGCATCGAAGGCACCGTGGTGCACCTCGATGACCGAGCGGCAGATGGCCAGGCCCATGCCCATGCCCTCGGGCTTGGTCGAGTAGAAGGGCGTGGTCAGCTGCTCGGCCGTGCGGCCGGCCAGGCCGGGGCCGCTGTCGTCCACGTCCAGCCGCACGAAGCCGCTGCCGGTGTCATGGGCCGAGACCCGGATCTGGCGAGGCTGGCCCTCGGGCTGCTGCACCAGCTCGTCGGCGGCATTGCGCAGCAGGTTGATCAGCACCTGCTCGATCAGCACCGGGTCGGCCTGCACCAGCGGCAGGTCCGGCGGCAGGTCCAGCACCACCTGGATCTTCTGCCGCTGCAGGTCGCGCTGCAGCAGGCCGGCGGCCTGGCGCACCGTCTCGGCCAGCACCGCCGGTTCGCGCCGGGGCGCGCGGCGGGTCAGGAACTCGCGGATGCGGCGCACGATGCGCCCGGCCTCGGCCGCCTGCTCGCCCTGGCGGCGCAGTGCCTGCAGCACCATCGTGTCCTCGCAGCCGGCCTGCTCCAGCCGGCGCAGCACGCCCGCGTTGTAGCCGGCCACCGCGGTGAGCGGCTGGTTGAGCTGGTGCGCCAGGGCCGAGGCCACCTCGCCCAGCGTGGTCAGCCGGGCCTGGTGGGCCAGGGCCTCGGCCTGGTGGCGCTCGCGCTCCTCCAGGCGCTTGCGCTGGGTGATGTCGATGATCGAGCCCATCCAGCCGATCTGCTGGCCGCGGGCGTCCACCAGCGGCGACTCGAACACCATCACCTCGATGGGGTGGCCGTCGGCATGGCGCCACTGGGCCTCGTAGCCCTCGCGCGGGGCCAGGCCGGCCAGGCCGCGCCGGCTGCGCTGCATGGCCTCGCCGGCCGATTCCGGCGGCCAGTAGGGCATGGGCGGCTTCAGGCCGATCAGCTGCTCCGCCGGCCGGCCCACCAGCTCGCAGAAGGTGCGGTTCACGTACAGCAGCCGGCCCTCGGCATCGCGCGCACGCAGGCCCACCAGGGCCGAATCCTCCATGGCACTGCGCCAGGCCACCTCGGTGCGCCAGGCGGCCTCGGCGGCGCTGACCTGGCGCATCTGCCGGCGCAGCAGCACGGTGGCGCTGCCCACCAGCAGCAGAAAGCCCCCCACCAGCACCAGGGGCAGGCCATCCCACCACGGAGCGGGCACCTCGCGCTCGGTCAGCTGCAGGTAGACGCCCGGCATGCCGCCGCCCACCAGCACGCGGTAGCTGTCGCGGGTGCCGGGCCCGGGCTGGGCGGCCACCGGGCCGTCGGCCGAGGCGATGATCTGCTCGCTGCCGTCCACCAGCTGCACCTCGTAGCGCCGGGTCAGCCACCAGGGGGTGTCGCGCTTGAGCAGGGTGGACGGCGAGAAGCGCACCACCACCTTCTCGCCCGCCACGTCGAAGCGGTTGGTCTCGGGCACGGCGTCGGCCATCTCCGGGTCCACCGGGGCCACCAGGTGGGCGCTCAGGCCATCGCGCTCGTCCGAGGCGGCCGGCAGCAGCGGCGCCTCCTGCGGCGGCAGGTGGGCGATGATGCGGTTGTCCGCGTCCAGCCAGGTCACGCTCAGCCACAGGCCGCGAAAGCCTTCCTCCACCTCGGGGCTGGTGGCCAGGGTCTGGCGGTTGTGGGGCGCGCGGCGCAGCTGGGCCGCCAGGCTGCGCAGGTGCAGCGCCTCCAGGTCCAGCCGGGCCCGCAGCTGGGCCTCGGCGCTCAGCGCGTCGGAGATCATCGTGCGGTGAGCCTCGTCGCGCTCCTGGCGGTCGGTGCGGTGGGCCCACAGCACCACCCCGCCGACGAACAGCAGCGACAGCAGCAGCGGCCAGGCCCACAGCCCGCGCCGCAGCGCCGCGGGCAAGCCCTGTGCCGGCAGCGGCTGGGGCGAGAGAACAGGGCCGGCATGCTTCATGGGCGCCGAGTCTAGCCAGTGGCGGCCGGCGTGGCGGGCCCACATCGCGGCGACATGCCGGGTAAACCCGCAGTTTCACCCGCTCGCCCTGCGCAAATGTGGAAGTCCACAGTGTCGGCCCGGGGCGGTGGGCCCGGACACTCGGGCGCCTGGCGCCGGGGCCCTCCCGGCGGCCCCTGTCCACCCATCCCACCGCCATGTCCTCGATCACCCGCCGCACCGCACTGGCCGCCGGGGCCAGCCTGCTCGCGCCCGCCTGGGCCCAGACCGCATCGCCCACCCCGGCCAAGCCGCTGGTCATCAAGTTCAGCCATGTGGTGGCGCCCGAAACCCCCAAGGGCAAGGGCGCGCTGCGCTTCAAGGAGCTGATGGAAATCCGCAGCGGCGGCCGCGTCAAGGTGGAGGTCTATCCCAACAGCACGCTGTTCAAGGACAAGGACGAGATCGCCGCCCTCAAACGCGGCGAGGTGCAGCTGCTCGCGCCCTCGCTGTCCAAGCTGCGGCCCTTGGGGGTCAAGGAGTTCGAGGTCTTCGACCTGCCCTTCCTGTTCAAGAACCGCAACGCCTTCACCGACACCGCCCAGAGCTACGGCCGCACCCTGTTCACCAAGCTCGAACCCAGCGGCGTGCGGGGCCTGGCCTTCTGGGACAACGGCTTCCTGCTGATGAGCGCCAACCGCCGGCTGCGCGATGTGGACGACTTCAAGGGACTGAAGATGCGCATCCAGCCCTCGGCCGTGGCCGAAGCCGAGATGCACGCCCTGGGCGCCGAGCCGCGGGTGATGAACTTCTCCGAACTCTTCACCGGCCTGCAGGCCGGCAGCGTGGACGGCACCGAAGGCACGGCCTCCAACTTCCTGACCCAGCGCCTGCCCGAGGTGCAGAAGCACCTCACCCTGTCCAACCACGGCTACCTGGCTTACGCCCTGCTGGTCAACCGCGCCTTCCACGACAGCCTGCCGGCGGACCTGCGTGCCGTGTTCGACAGCGCCGTCGCGGACGCCACGCAGTACGCCAACGCCATCGCCAACACCGAGAACGCCTGGGCCCTGGGCAAGATCAAGACCAGCGCGCGGGTGGCCCTCTACGCGCCGCTGGCCGCCGAACTGGACGAATGGCGCCGGGCCCTGATGGGCGTGCATCAGGACGTGGCGACCCGGGTGGGCGCGGCCGCGCTGCAGGCCGCCTACCAGGCCGCCGGCTTCGTCCCGCCGCGCTGAAGCGTCCCCGCAGGGGCCGGGAAGCGGCCGGCATCGCCAGCCAACCCAGGGATAACCCTCAACAACGGCCCCGAACGGGCCCGAATGTGGAAACCCACAGTTTCAAGCGGCCGGCCGCCCCCGCCACACTCCGCAGCAAGCGCCGCATGGCCTCCATGTCACGCGCTGTCCAACACATCCACGGAGACAGACCATGACCCAGATCACCCGCCGCCAGGCCCTGGCCACCACCGCCGCGCTGGCCGCTGGCGCCACGCTGCTGCCCACCGCCCAGGCCCAGTCGCCCATCGTCATCAAGTTCAGCCATGTGGTGGCCACCGACACCCCCAAGGGCAAGGCCGCCGAGTTCTTCGCCAAGCGCGCGGCCGAGCTGACCAAGGGCAAGGTCAAGGTCGAGGTCTATCCCAACAGCCAGCTCTACAAGGACAAGGAAGAGATGGAAGCCCTGCAGCTGGGCTCCGTCCAGATGCTGGCGCCCTCGCTGTCCAAGTTCGCGCCGCTGGGCGTGAAGGAATTCGAGGCCTTCGACCTGCCCTTCATCTTCGACGACTACAACGACCTGCACGCCGTCACCCAGGGCCCGGTGGGCGCCAAGCTGCTCAAGAAGCTGGAAAGCCGCGGCATCACCGGCCTGGCCTACTGGGACAACGGCTTCAAGGTCATGTCGGCCAACAAGCCGCTGAAGTCCGTCGAGGACTACAAGGGCCTGAAGATGCGCATCCAGTCCTCCAAGGTGCTGGACGCGCAAATGCGCGCCATCGGCGCTCTGCCCCAGGTGCTGGCCTTCTCCGAAACCTACCAGGCCCTGCAGACCGGCGTGGTCGACGGCACCGAGAACCCGCCGTCCAACCTCTACACCCAGAAGATGTACGAGGTGCAGAAGCACGTCAGCGTGACCAACCACGGCTACCTGGGCTACGCCGTCGTCGTGAACAAGAAGTTCTGGGACGGCCTGCCCGCCGACATCCGCAACCAGCTGACCCAGGCCATGGCCGACGCCACCAAGGTGGCCAACGAGGACGCACTCAAGGACAACCAGGACGCGCTGGCCAAGGTCAAGGCCTCGGGCAAGAGCACCGTCTACGAGCCCAGCAAGGGCGAGCGCTTCCTGCTGAAGAAGGCCATGTTCCCGGTGCACAAGCAGATGTCCTCGCGCATCGGCGAAGAGACCATCAAGGACATCTACAAGGCCACCAACTTCGATCCCGCCAAGATGTGATCGCGGTGGCCTGACCGCCTCCCGGGCCCACGCTGGACGTGGGCCTTTTTACGCCCCTGCCCACCCCTGCCCCAGGAGAGCCCACCATGTTGAAATGGCTCGATCACCTTGAGGAATGGCTGATTGCGACCTTCATGGGCGCCGCCACCCTCATCACCTTCATCGCCGTGGTCCACCGCTATCTGGTGGGTTTCGAATCCCCGCTGCAGAACTGGCTGCTGGGCCTGAACTTCGCCTGGGCGCAGGAAGCCACCATCTACCTCTTCGTCTGGATGGCGAAGTTCGGCGCCGCCTACGGCGTGCGCACCGGCATCCACGTGGGGGTGGACGTGGTGATCAACCGCCTGCAGCCCCAGCACCGCCGCAAGGTCGTGCTGTTCGGCCTGCTGGCCGGCGCCTTCTTCACCGGCGCCATCGCCACCATGGGCGCGCGCTTCGTGTGGGAAAACGGCGCCCACTACGCCTTCGCCAGCTGGGTGGGCATGGACGTCTCCGAGATGATCGAAGGCCCCACCACGCCCGACCTGGAATGGCCCACCTGGATCATCTATTGCGCCATCCCCCTGGGCTCCTCGCTGATGTGCTTCCGCTTCCTGCAGGTGGCATGGAGCTTCGTGCGCACCGGTGAGCTGCCGCACCACGACCACGGCCATGTGGACGGCCTGGACGAAGAAACCGAGCCCACCAAGGCCTGAGGGACCCACCATGAGCGGCATCATCATCTTTTCCCTGCTGCTGGTCCTGATGCTGACCGGCATGCCCATCTCCATCGCGCTGGGCCTCACCGTCCTCACCTTCATCTTCGGGTTCACGCAAGTGCCCGTGGAGTCGGTGGCGCTCAAGCTGTTCACCGGCATCGAGAAGTTCGAGATCATGGCGATCCCGTTCTTCATCCTCGCCGGCAACTTCCTCACCCACGGCGGGGTGGCGCGAAGAATGATCAACTTCGCCACCAGCATGGTGGGCCACTGGCACGGCGGCCTGGGCCTGGCCGGCGTGCTGGCCTGCGCCCTGTTCGCCGCGGTGTCGGGCTCCTCGCCCGCCACGGTGGTGGCCATCGGCTCCATCCTGCTGCCGGCCATGACCAAGGCCGGCTTTCCCAAGCAGTTCGGCGCCGGCATCATCACCACCTCGGGCGCGCTGGGCATCCTGATCCCGCCATCCATCGTGATGGTGATGTACTCGGTCTCCACCAACACCTCGGTGGGCGCCCTGTTCATGGCCGGCGTCATCCCCGGCCTGCTGCTGGCCTTCCTGCTGGGCCTGACCGCCTGGTGGCGCGCCCGCAAGTTCGGCTACCCGCGCATGAAGAAGGCCACCCTGGCCCAACGCTGGAAGGCCTTCCGCGAATCGGTCTGGGGCCTGCTGCTGATCGTCATCGTGATGGGCGGCATCTACACCGGCCTGTTCACCCCGACCGAAGCCGCGGCCATGAGCGCCGTCTACGCCTTCTTCATCGCCGTGTTCGTCTACAAGGACATGGGCCTGAAGGACGTGCCGCGCGTGCTGCTGGGCTCGGCCAACATGAGCGCCATGCTGCTGTACATCATCACCAACGCGGTGCTGTTCAGCTTCGTGCTGGCCAACGAGAACATCCCGCAGCAACTGGCCGACTGGCTGGTGGGCATGGGCCTGGGCCCGATCGCCTTTCTGCTGGTGGTCAACGTGCTGCTGCTGGTGGCCGGCAACTTCATGGAGCCCTCGTCCATCGTGCTGATCATGGCGCCCATCCTGTTCCCGGTGGCCATCAAGCTGGGCATCAACCCGGTTCACTTCGGCATCCTGATCGTGGTGAACATGGAAGTGGGCATGTGCCATCCGCCGGTGGGCCTGAACCTGTACGTGGCCTCGGGCATCACCAAGATGGGCATCACCGAGCTGACCGTGGCCGTCTGGCCCTGGCTGCTGACCATGCTGGGCTTCCTGGTGCTGGTGACCTACTGGCCCACGCTGTCCCTGTTCCTGCCCCACGCCCTGGGCATGTCCACCGGCGCCGGCTGACGCCGGCCCCGGCCGGGGGGGATCAGGGCAGATCCGTCTCCGGCCGGTCGCGCGGCACCTGGGCCAGGTAGGCCGCCACCGGCCGGCCGGCCAGCGGCTTGACCATCACGCGCAGCGTGTTCACCCGGTCGCTGGCCAGGATGTGCTCGCGCAGACGCACCTGCTCGAAGCCGCGCCGCCACCAGAAGTGCTCGGCCCGGGTGTTGCCCACCACCACGCCCAGGCGCATCCACTGCGCACCCTCGCGCACCGCCCAGGCCTCCAGCGCCTGGTACAGCGCCCGCGCCAGGCCGTGGCCGTGCAGGCCGGTGGCCAGCAGGAACAGCGCCACATGCCACACCCCGGGCGCCATCAGGTCCACCACCACGATGCTCACGCCCACCAGGGTGCCGTCGTGGCGGAACAGGCCCAGGCATTCCTGGGCGCGGTAGGGCATGTCCGGCGGTGGCCGGTCGTCAAAGGCCTCCTGGGCCTCGTGCGGGCGCGGGCCGTGGCCGGTCACCGTCTCGAAGTACAGCGGGTTGGCCTCGTACAAGGCCTGCAACAGGGGCACCTCGTCGGCCCGCAGCGGGCGGGCATGGTGCCCCATGGCCTGGAAGCGCCAGCCCGGCGCCAGGCCCGTCTGGGAATCGGGCGCATGCATGCCGTGATGCTACGCCCGCTCCCCCGCCAGCTGCCCGTACAGGCAGGTGTTGCGCAGGCCCCCGTCGGGCCCGCGCCGGTCGTGGCGCAGCGTGCCTTCCAGCGTGAAGCCCGCACGCAGCGCCACCCCGCGTGAACCGTGGTTCTCCTGGTCGGCCACCAGGTCCACCCGCGCCACCTGCAGGTGCTCGAAGGCAAAGGCCGTGACGGCGCGCACCGCCTCGGTCATCAGGCCATGGCCGGTGCGGCTGCTGCGGCACCAGTAGCCCACCTCGATCTTGGGCACCGCCCAGTCCGGTCGGTGCAGGCCCGCCACCCCCACGAAGGCCCCGCTGGCCCGGTCCAGCAGCAGGAAGGGGAAATCCTTGCGCGCCGCGGCGTTGGCGTGGCCATTGCGGCAGAACAGCTCCGAAGCCTGCTCCGACGGCTCCTCGGCCACCCAGGGAATGGCGCCCAGGAAACGGCGCAGATCGGTGATGGACTCGGCCACCGCAACATGCACCATCGCCCCGTCGCCCGCGCATGGCAGGCGCAGCAGCAGACGCTCGGTCTGGAGCGTGTCGGGAAAGTCCAGCAGCAAGGGAAAGCGGATCGCGTTCATCGGCCCAATGTAGCGGAGCCGCGGCTGGGCTAGCATCGTCCGCACCCCAACCTCCACGACGCCACGCGCCGCCGAAGACCCACCATGTCCTCCCTGCCGCTGCCCGCCTCGTCCGCACCCGACACCGCCGGTGCGCCCCAACCCACCGACCCCACCCGCCGCCTGTGCCTGGGTGCGCTGGCCGCCTCCGCCGCCACCGCCGCCCTGGCCGTGGCACCTTCTGCCCAGGCTGCCCAGGCTGCCAAGCCGGCAACGCCAGCCGCCCCGGCCATCCAGACCGGCGGCGTGCAGATGGTGCCCATCCAGACGCCCAAGGGGCGCTTCCGGGTGTGGACCAAGCGGGTGGGCCACCACCCGCGCATCCGCCTGCTGCTGCTGCACGGCGGCCCCGGCGCCACGCACGAGTACTTCGAAGCCTTCGAGAGCTTCCTGCCGCAGGCCGGCATCGAGTTCATCTACTACGACCAGCTCGGCTCGGCCTACAGCGACCAGCCCGACGACCCGTCCCTGGTGGAACTGCCGCGCTATGTGGACGAGGTGGAGCAGGTGCGCCAGGCCCTCGGCCTGGGGCCCAAGGACTTCTACCTGCTGGGTCATTCCTGGGGCGGCATCCTGGCGCTGGAATATGCGCTGGCCCACCCGCAGCAGCTCAAGGGCCTGGTCATCTCCAACATGGTGGCCAGCATCCCCGAGTACAACCGCTATGCCCACGAGGTGCTGATGCCGGCCATGGACCCGGCCGCGCTGAAGCAGATCCTGGCGCTGGAGCAGGCCGGCCGGTTCGAGGACCCGCAGTACGAAGCCCTGCTGATGCAGCACTACTACGTGCAGCATGTGCTGCGCCTGCCGGCAGACCAGTGGCCCGAGCCGGTGCTGCGCAGCTTCTCGCACCTCAACCGCAAGATCTACGTGCCCATGCAGGGCCCCAGCGAGATGGGCGCCAGCGGCAAGCTCGAACGCTGGGACCGCATCGCCGACCTGCCCAAGATCCAGGTGCCCACGCTGGCCATTGGCGCGCAGCACGACACCATGGAGCCCGCGCAGATGCGCCTGATCGCCCAGCGCGTGCGGCGTGGCCGCTACCTGCACTGCCCGCAAGGCGCGCACATGGCCATGTACGACGACCAGGCCACCTACATGGCCGGTCTGATCCGCTTCCTGAAGGACGTGGACGCCGGCCGGGCCTGACGCAGGCCCTTCCCGCAGGGCCCCTCAAGACCCTGCGGGCGGCTCCCACAACTCCACCTTGTGGCCTTCCGGGTCGATCACCCAGCCGAACTTGCCGTACTCGGAATCGTCGGCTTTCTCCAGCACCTGACAGCCCTCCTCGCGCAGGGCCTGCAGCAGCGCATCCAGATCGGCCACCCGGTAGTTCACCATGAAGGGGGCCGTGCCCGGCGCAAACTGCTCACTGCCCTGCGGCCCGATGGACCAGGCCGTGGTGCCGGCCACCGGCTGCCCGGCCGCATCCGTCCAATCAAACGCCGCGCCGCCCCAGGGCTGCACGTCAATGCCCAGATGGCGCTGGTACCAGGCGCGCAAGGCCACCGGGTCCTTGGCCTGGAAGAAGATGCCCCCGATGCCCGTCACACGCTTCATCTCATCCTCCTGCATGAACACACATGCCGCAGCCACGGCAACGCATCACACCGCGTCGGCCTCGCCCCGCAGCACTTCGGCCGTCAAACGCGCCAGATTCTGCGCATTGGCCACCGCCACAAACTCGGCCAGACGCTGGTAGTCCGCCACGCTGTCAAAGCTCTGGCGCCACCGCACCTGGGTACCCTGGTCCTGCGGCAGCAGTTCGAGAGTCAGCAGGAAGTGCGGCACATGCAGATGCTCGATCTCGAACAGCTGGTCGGGCACGATGCGCGTGAAGCGGCTTTCGTTCGGGTAGTCCGTGCCATCGGGCCCATGCATGGTCAGCAGCCAGCTGCCGCCGGGCTCGAAGTCGTAGCGGTGAATGGTGTTGGTGAAGCCCGCCGGCCCCCACCACCGTGCCACGCGGTCCGGGTCCTGCATCGCGGCAAAGACCTGGGCCGGACTGGCCGGGATGAAGTGGCTGCGGGCGTCAGACCGACTGTCGATGGGTTCCATGTTGTCTCTCTCCGATATCAGCGAATCCAAAGAAAACTCCGCGCGCCGCTAAGCCAGCGTTCATCTTTCGGGCCGAAGCTGTGCACACCGAACCCAAGGAGCTTCGCATGAACGCCGACCTGAAGAACTTTGCCCTGGCCTGGACGCGCATCGCCCTGATGGCCCTGGTGCCCGTGGTGCTCACCACCTTCGTGTCGCTGCCCCAGGCACTGGGCCACCACCCCGGCGAACCCTGCGTGGCCACGGCCTGCGCCGAACTGCCGCAGCACATGAGCTGAGCCCCTGCGCCACCAGGTTCAGCTTGCCTGGCTTCAGGCACGCGCCGGTCCCTGGCGCTGCAGCACAACGTGGGTGGCCTTGTCGGACGCCGCCGAAGCCACGCAGCGGTAGCCCAGCGCCCGCAGGTCCAGGCCAGCCCACAGGGGCTCTCCCCGGCCCAGCAGCACCGGCGAGATGGCGAGGTGCAGTTCGTCGATCAGCCCCTCGCACAGGTACTGCCGCACCGTGGCCGGCCCACCGCCGATGCGCACATCCTGCCCGCCGGCCGCGGCACGCGCCCGGTCCAGGGCCTCGTGGATGCCTCCGGTGACGAAGTGGAAGGTGGTGCCACCCGCCATTTCAATGGAGGCTCGGGCATGGTGGGTCAGCACGAAGACGGGCACATGGTAGGGCGGGCTGTCGCCCCACCAGCCCTTCCACCGATCATCCGGCCAGGGGCCCCGCACCGGGCCGAACATGTTGCGTCCCAGAATCCAGGCGCCCACATTGCGAAAGCCACGGGCGGCAAAGTCGTCGTCCACCCCGGTGCTGCCCCCTTCCTGGCCGAACAGGGCCCGCTGGAAGGTGCGCGTGGGAATGAGCCAGTCGTGCAGCTCCGTGCCACCCACGCCCAAGGGGTTCGCCAGGTCCTGATCCGGCCCGGCGCCATAGCCGTCGAGCGACAGGGTGAAGCCTTCAACGCGAACGCGTGTCATCGTCTGTCTCCGTTGCATGGCCGGCCTCGCCGCGGCCGGCGCCCTTCACTTGACGCGGCCTGCCCGGTTGAAGGCCACCGCCGCCTGCACCAGCGCGGTCAGCGCATCTTCGTCCACCACGGCCTCTTCCGCAAAGTCCACCGCCCGGCGGACCTTGCCGTCCAGGCTGGCATTGAAGACCCGCGCCGGGTCCGGCAGCGCGGCGCCGTGGGCAAAGGTCAGCTTCACCGCCTTCTTGTAGCTCTCGCCCGTGCACACGATGCCCTGGCAGGACCACACCGGCGTGTTCCATTTCCATTCCTCGACGATGCCCGCATCGGCCGCCAGGATCACGCCTCTCAAACGGGCCAACAGGGCACCGCGCCAGTCGCCCAGGGACTGGATGCGCGCATCGATGAGTTCCGCCGGGAGCGCGCTCATGCGCCCAGCTTGCCCCGCACATGGCGGGCAAAGTTGTCCAGAATGGCCTGCCAGCCGGCCCGCTGCTGTTCCTCGGAATGCGTGGACTCGGCCTCAAAGGTTTCCCGCACCGTCACGCCCTCCGGCCCGGGCAGAAACTCCACGCGCAGCGTGCGGTCGCCAAATGCGCATTCGATGAGCCGGTGCTCCACCACCTGCGTGTAGGTGCCCGCAAAGTCGAAGCCCATGCTGCCGTCCTTGGCCTCCATCCGCGAGGAGAAGGTGCCCCCCACGCGCAAGTCCACGGAAGCCGCGGTCGTATGCCAATCGTCCGACGCCGCATTCCACTGCTGGATGTCCGCGGGCGTCGTCCAGGTCTGCCAGACCAGTGCGACCGGTGCGGCGATCGTCGTCTCCACCGTGATGTTCATGTCCTTTGTCTCCAGGTTGGGTGAGGCAGGGTTCACGGCTCAGGCACGCTCCAAGGGCTGCCAAAGGCCATGCTCATTTCCACCTTGCAGGTAGATGGCAAAGCGCCCGTATCCGGGAATGGGCGTGGGCGGGACCGCCATCGTGCCATCTGAATGCTCAAGGGCGGCGAAACAGTTGCCGGCTAACGAATGGGTCGCTCGCGTGCGTCCTTCATCAGGATCCGTGGCATGAACCGCCACATGAATGACCGTTTGTAGTTTGGCCAGTCCGCACCTTGTTGTTCCCATCGCCTGATCGAAGCTCGGTTGGAATCAGATGCCCACAAAAAGACAGACCCGCTGTGCGGGTCTAGGGATTCGTTTGGCTTGACGGACGGGGAAGCCCTTGTAGTTGACGTTCAGCGGACCAGCCAGCGTAGCTGGCGCAGGTCCGCTGCAATGCCAGGTTAGCCAGCTTCATGGTCAGCAACTCCCGTGAGTACCGCTGAACCAGCCCAGGGACAAGTTGCTGACCTGCCAATCGTGCTGACGCGCTGGCATAGACAGTGCTGAAGTCACTACTGCCCAACCCGCATTGCCAAACACTAGGTAGGTGTTGGTTCCGCAACTGAGCCCGCCGGTCACAAGCTTCTGACGACTACCGATGAGGATCACTGCTGCGAGCTTTCCGACCGACGCGGCGACGTCTGGGGACTGTGCAATTGCCGCTTTGGAGATTGGGTGAGACGTCGAAATCAGTGAAAACGCGAACAGATACGAGGCCGCCAATGCCACAACTGCGGCGATGGCGAGGAGCGCCTTCTTCGAGCGCGACATAGAGGGGCGAGTCTGGCGCATGCTGGCTAACGAATGAAAGGGACTTCCCCGTCCCGAGCGAGCCGCGAAGCGGCAAACGGCAACGAGTGCCACGATGGGGTTGCGAATCTCATCCATTCACTCCGAAGGGGAAGCCCATGGCCATCGTATGCGTTGGAATCGACCTCGCCAAGAACGTGTTTGCCGTGCATGGCATCAACGAAGCCGGACGTCCTGAACTGGTACGACCGGCGGTGCCGCGCGACAAGCTGCTGGCCCTGGTCTCGGCCCTGCCGCCCTGCGTGATCGGCATGGAAGCCTGCTCCGGCGCCCACCACTGGGCCCGGCAGTTCATCGCCCTGGGCCACACCGTGCGCCTGATCGCCCCCAAGTTCGTCACCCCGTACCGCATGAGCGGCAAGCGCGGCAAGAACGACGCGGCCGATGCCGCCGCCATCTGCGAAGCCGTGCAGCGCCCGCACATGCGCTTCGTGCCGCTCAAGAGCGTGGAGCAGCAGAACCGGCTGATGGTGCACCGGGCCCGGCAGGCCTATGTCGAGCAGCGCACCGGCCACCTCAACCGCATCCGCGGCCTGCTCAGCGAGGTGACCTGGCTCGACGAGCGCACCACCAAGGCCGGCGACGCCTACCTGCGCACGCTGTTCATCCTGGGCGCGCGGGCCGTGCTGGCGGCTGCGCCGAAGAAGAACGACCCGATCAGCCGCTGGGTGGTGGCCCTGGCCGAGCGACGCGGCTACTGGAAAGCCGTGGTGGCCATGGCGGCCAAGAACGCCCGCATGGCTTGGGCGGTATTGCGCAAGGGCGAGGCCTTTGCGCTGCCGGCCTGACGCCCTCCATTTGAACCCGCCTGCCAACCAGTCAGGAGAACAGGAATCCACCGCCGCGTGACGGCAAGCGTTGATGACAACAGGTTTGGACCTGCGCGAGCAGTGACCGATTAACTCAAGGGCGGCGAAACAGTTGCCGGCTAACGAATGGGTCGCTCGCGTGCGTCCTTCATCAGGGTCCGTGGCATGCACCGCCACATGAATGACCGCTTGTAGTTTGGCCAGTCCGCACCTTGTTGTTCCCATCGCCTGATCGAAGCTCGGTTGGTATCAGAAGCCCACAAAAAGACAGACCCGCTGTGCGGGTCTAGGGATTCGTTTGGCTTGACGGACGGGGAAGCCCTTGTACGTCAAAGCTCAGCGGGCGGCGAAGCCGTCCGCTGGAGCGAAAGGTTCAACATCATGGGCGGCTTCCTCGTGCATGCTGGGCGGCGCCGAAAAGCTCGCCCAACGTGAGGTGCTCATGCCAAACCGTGGCGAAGCCAATGAGGTAGCGGCGCTCCACCTGCTTGGCGAATGACTCGACCTCCAGCGAGTCGGGCGTCCACCGATTTGGATACAGCGTCCGGTAGATTGCGAGAATCGAATCGTCCGGCGCAAAGTTCAATCGCGACGAAGATCGAAAGGCAAATGCCGCCACGAAGACTTCGAGAAAGTCGCGCACGTCCTCCTTGGGTACCCCGGGAAACGCCTTCCGCCACGCAGCACCTTGGCACGGGCGTGCGCGATATGGCAACGGGGGCTGCGGACCGAGACGCCATTCGCGATACCAAGAACGCAGGCGATGCAGAGCGCCGATCTTCATGCTGTTGAACGTGCTTGCTCAGGGGCGACCGGAGGCCGAAGGCCGAAGGGAACCGAGAAGCGCAGCTTCTCGGGCGTCCCCTGGAGCGCCGGGTTAGCCACGGAATATCTCCAGAAAAAGTCCAGCGGGCCACTGCTTACGGTCGGAGACCTGACCGTCTCCAAGTTCGATGAGGCGCGGCGTGCCATCGGAGGAAAGCACAACATCAACGGAAAAGAACGGACTGTCGATTCGCGGCGCGATGGTTTTAACAATCTTGGGCACGACGCCACTACGAGCATACGGCTTGCCCCGAAACACAAAGTAGCGATCTTCGGTGTCGGGAGTCAACTGTTCAAATTGCCTGATGCAGACACCACCCTCCACTTGGCCCCGGAATTTCTCGATTAGTGAGACGATCTCTTCGATTTCTCCAACCGAGTTCGCAATCGAGCCCCGGTTTGTGGTCAGCGACTTCACATAGTCTTTGACGAAGAAGGCCGGCCAATGGCGATTTGCAACGGCCGCCGTATAGTCTGCGCCCTTCTCAACAAAGATGGTTTCCGGAGTGAGATCTCTGCAGAGTGGGTACCACTCCGGGAGGTAATGGCAGAGGCGATACTGTGCAAGGGAAGTAACCGCGCGAGCGCCTTTACGCTCAATTGCCTCAAGCAATTCAGCGTATCCGCTCGGGGTTAGCATCCATCCGCGATACAGAATCTCTTCCCGTTCAGCGAAAAGCGGACGCGGTTTGAATTCGCCGGACTCGAAATCCTCAGCCGAGTAGAGCGAGCACGCCATGCCGGCAGCTTGAGCGGCGAAGAACTCCTCAGCGTAGGTGTCATCGGGCTCCTTCTTGTTGAAGGGATCACAAGGGTAGAGAAGGCGCATGGCTTAAGTGGCTAACGTTCGCGGTAAGCGGACGAGCCAGCGAAGCCGGCGAAGGTCCGCTTGACCAAAGGGTTAAAGCTCATCGCCGAGCCCTCGGTACATCGATTGGGCCACCGCGGCCGGTGATGTACTGGGCATAGTTGGCGAAATGCCTCCTGCGCCCTAGAAAGTGTGGATAGTGATCGAAGTGCCATCGGCAGGCTTCTATGAATTCAGCCTGTGGCCGCTCAAGTTCGATGCACAGCTTCTCGAACTCGTTCAGATCGGCCATCAGCTCTGCGCACTGTTTGGAACTTGCACCATCAGCCCCAAACAGAACCCCCGCTGGCAGCTCATGCACGACATACTCCAAGTCATAGAGCAACTTCTCGTATCGGGCCTTGAGTTCCTTCGAGGTGGTCGTATCCATGAGCTTTAACGTTCGCGCTCAGCGGGCGGCAAAGCCGTCCGCTGGAGCAATGGGTTGGGCCTCATCGACCGGCTCCATTGGGAAGAACACATGCCCCTTGTTGGGCGCGAGGAGCCACTGGAGAAATGATGAGGAGCTTGACTCAGACACTGCGAGCGAGAGTTGCTCCGCCGTTGGTTGGTCAGCGCAATCGCCGCGCGTCCAAACATCCCGCACGTTCCGCAGTGCCTTAGCCTCGGCGGCTTTCAAATCGCCAGCCCATACGACTCGGGAAGTAAAGAAGCCAACGATCGGAGGCTGATCCTCCTCCCCCGTTATGCAGAGGTTCGTACCTTCGATGAGCACATGGAAGAACGGCATAGGCGGGTGGCAGCGTTTATGAAGCCCAACGTCTGCGCTCAGCGGGCGGCGAAGCCGTCCGCTGCAGCAAAGGGTTGGGGCGAATGCTCACTCGCGCCCTCGCATATTGATCACCTTTAACAATCGCGTGACGGTGAGGATGCGTTTACAAACGCCTAGATTGCCGTATTTTCCTTCAGGCCCAAGTGTGCCCTCGACCACCACACGAGAAGTGCCCCAACGATCAGCGCGCTCTGCAGGCGCCATGTCGCCCTTGATGCACCACTGCTCATTCTTGCCGTCAGGTGTCAGGTACGCAAATTCAAAGTTATAGAAATAGTCACCGCTGTACGCGACCTGGTCATTGGCTGCGGCGGTTGCTGCTACAGCAAGAAGCAAAGCGGGTAAGGGGAATGTTCGGATGGCCGTCAAGGTGCGCTCCAACGCCGGAATTAACCCGCGGACCCGCCGGAGGCGGGTTCGTCGGGTTGAATGCCCGGTTGGATGGCACTAGCGCGGGCGAGTTGGCGTTTGCGCCTGAACTCTTTGACCTGCTCTTTTAAACCCATGACCTCTGCCGCCTTCTTCAAGAGATGCCAGTAGTCCGCGTTTACTTCGCAGTGTTTTCCGTAGTCAGCGAGTGCGTCGAGTGCAAGGCCGAGTTCGTTGCGAACAATGAATTCTTTGTGCTCAGTGAAACCTGTTGAGCCTTCGATCTTCGAGGCCGCCTCCAATATCAACTTTTCCGTAACCGCTCGCTGCTTCTGTAGGCGCTCATCCATGTTGTGCCGTCCAACGTTTTAATTCAGCGGACGGTGAAATGCGCAGCATTTTGCAGGTCCGCTGGAATGATTGGTTCGGCGTCATGCGGGCAGCGTCTTTCCGTGCACGAAAGTGATGATGTCGTGGACAGTTTTGGTGTCTTCCGCCTCCTTGTCCGATATCGCAATTCTGAAGCGCTTTTCAAGTGCTTCGACAAGGGCAACGTCAACCATTGAGTCGCTTTCCAAGAGGAACCTCAAGTTACGCGAGAAGTCATCACAGGGGATCATCCTGGAAACATCAACTTGGAGTTCGTCTGCAAGGACTTGCCGTACTCCGGTTACTATCTCACGCGATATGCCGGAGTCTTGATAAAACGCTGCATAGAAGTCGTCATCCGATAGCGACTCTCTACCGCGAAACGTTTTTTCGAACTCCCTATCCACTCGTCGCTTCTCAAAGAAGAACCAGACCCCAACAGTAAGTGCGAGAACGGCAATACCGAGTGCAGTATTCATGACGCCGAACGCCAAGGTTAACCGGCAAAAATGCGGAGCATTTTTGTCCGCGTTGAACCGTTAGTTAGGCCGCGCTGTTAACGAGGCGGATGTCAACCTCATGGTCAACGTACTTCCATTCCTCGGAGGCGCGAAGCTCTACAAGTAGCTCTTCAAATGCACTCTCATGGTCGGGTCGGTACTCGAACCAAGTCAGAAAATCAAAGGCCTCGGGCTCTGCCAGATCGCGGCAGTGGTGTAGGCGACGGGCAATAGGGGGCAGATATCTCATTCCGATACGCATGTGCTGGGACCTTTCTTCGAAGATCGTACGGCGCTCGTCCTGGGTCAAGGCCCACCATGCAGTTGTCTTCCGGATGGGAATGAGCGCAGCATACGTTGCCTCGGGCCTGCCTAGACCTTCCTGTTTGGAGACAAGTTCTTGCTTCTCGGTACGCACGACGTACCGATCATTGCTTGTGATTCCACGTAGCGCCCAACCTCCCGCGGGAGCCGACTCGATCGCATTAATCACCTCGATGAAGGATACCGGCGGCAGTGCTTGGCCTATGAACGGCAGTTGCGACCGAACGCGCCACTTACCAGAGGAGCCGCCAACGAATGTGAAGATGCGATTTGTCATGTCTAGATGGTGGAGTTGCGAGGCCTAACGCAATTTAGACGTCATTGCAGACGACCTATCCGGTTGTAACCGTCTTGAATGACGGATAACCTGGGAGAGACTTCATGTCGTAAGTGCTTGATAGGCAAGCAGAATTTGGCTTTTCGCACTGTTCCCTCCCAGGTTATGCGTCAGTTGTTACACATGAGGCTACCTGACCTGCCTTTGCCCGTCAACTATGGCTTCTTGGCTGGCTTGCACTCTGCAGTGCTGGCGGCTATGATGTGTATGAATTAAACGAGTAGTACACATCATGCGCACGAACATTGTGATTGACGACAAGCTCATGGCAGATGCCATGCGCCTTACGGGTTTGAAGACAAAGAAGGAGGCTGTGGAGCTTGGCCTTCGAACCTTGTTGCGCTTGCGCCAGCAAGAGGAGATCAGGCGCTTCCGTGGCAAGCTTGATTGGCAGGGTGACCTGAACGCGATGAGGGCAGACAAGTGATTCTTGTTGATTCAAGCGTTTGGATTGACTACTTTCGAGGGACGGTCACCCCCGAGGCCGAGCGCCTTGACCAGTTGCTTAGTAGCGAGCCACTGTGTGTTGGCGACTTGGTGCTTGCCGAGGTGCTGCAAGGCTTCAACACAGACAAGGAGTTCAACCAGGCGCGCAAGTTGCTGACCTCATTGGATGTCGTGGGCCTTGGTGGTCAGGAGATTGCCATTCAGGCCGCGCGCAATTTCAGGACGTTGCGCCAGATGGGCATTACTGTTCGAAAGACCATTGATACGCTGATTGCGACGGCATGCATTGAGCACGACTTCGCTCTGCTATTCAGTGATCGGGACTTTGAGCCATTCGTTGAGCACCTTGGCCTGCGATCAGCTTTGTCGCCGGACTGACTTGCGCGATCACCGGTGGTGATTTTCGAAAAGCCTAACTAGTTATCGACCCCACTTTGCGCCACCAACAACCTGGATGCTCCCGAACATTCCAAGAGGGAGGTCTCGCAAGTGACTGAGCCGACTGAGATTTTTGACAATTCAGGCCAGCTTATCACTTCGTAACAGAGCGACAAAGGGCTCGTTGTAACAGGCGGGGGCCAGATTCCCCCGAATGGGGGATGTCAGCGGGAGAATATCAAAATACTGTATGAACATACAGTCTCCGATGGCATCTTCCTCTCATGACCACCCCGCCCTCATCGCCCAGCCCACCGCGCCTGCTGCGGCGCCTGCGCGAACGCTTGCGCGTGCTGCACTACAGCCTGCGGACGGAGGAAGCCTATGTGCATTGGGTCAAGGCCTTTGTGCGTTTCCAGGGTCTGCGGCACCCCGCGGACATGGGGCGGGAGGAGGTCGAAGAATTTCTGACCCACCTGGCAGCCCAGCGTGACTTGTCGGCGTCGACCCAGCGGCAGGCGCTGTCGGCCTTGTTGTTTCTCTACCGGCAGGTCCTGGGCACCGATCTGCCCTGGATGAACGATGTGATCCGCCCGGTGCCTCGGCGGCGTCTGCCGGTGGTGCTCAGCCCGAACGAAGTGGCCCGTGTGCTGGCCTGCCTGGCACCCCAGCATCAGCTGTTCGGCCATTTGCTCTATGGCACCGGCCTGCGCCTGATGGAAGGGCTGCGCCTGCGGGTCAAGGACATTGATTTCGCCCACCGGACCCTGGTGGTTCGCTCGGGCAAGGGTGACAAGGACCGCGCGGTGATGCTGCCGGAAAGCCTGCGCCCCGGGCTGGAAGCGCAACTGGCCCGGGCCCAGGTGCTGTGGCGGGCCGATCAGCTGCGGGGCACTGGCGGGGTGGACCTGCCCCATGCGCTGGCGCGCAAGTACCCGCGGGCCCCGCAAAGCTGGGCCTGGTTCTGGGTCTTCCCTCAAGATCATCTTTCGGCCGACCCGCGCACGGGCGAGATCCGGCGCCACCACGCCTATGACCAGACCTTCCAGCGCGCCTTCAAGCAGGCCCTGCAGTCGGCCGGCATCGCCAGACCGGCCTCACCGCACACGCTGCGCCATTGCTTCGCCACCCACCTGCTGCAGGCGGGCTACGACATCCGCACGGTCCAGGCCCTGCTGGGCCATGCGGATGTGAAGACCACCATGGTCTACACCCATGTGCTCAAGGTGGGCGGGGCTGCGGTGCGCAGCCCGCTGGATGCGCTTCAGGCCCTGCTGCCGGCCTCGGGCACCTCGGTGGTGATGGGGCCGCTGCCGGCCCAGCGGTCCAGCGCCAGGTAGATGACCGGGGTGATGTAGAGCGTCACCACCTGGCTCAGGATCAGCCCGCCCACCACGGCCAGGCCCAGGGGTTGGCGCAGCTCGGCGCCGGCGCCCAGGCCCAGGGCGATGGGCAGGGCGCCCATCAGGGCGGCCACGGTGGTCATCATGATGGGCCGCAGGCGCAGCAGGGCCGCGGCGCGGATGGCCTCGGGCGGGCTCATGCCCTGGTGGCGCTGCGCGTCCAGGGCGAAGTCGATCATCATGATCGCGTTCTTCTTGACGATGCCGATCAGCATCAGGATGCCGATGCTGGCGATCAGCGTCAGCTCCATGTTGAAGAGCTTGAGCGCCAGCAGCGCACCGATGGCGGCCGAGGGCAGGCCGGCCAGAATGGTCAGCGGGTGGATGTAGCTCTCATAGAGCACGCCCAGCAGCACGTAGATGACGGCCAGCGCCGCGACGATGAGCATCACCTGGCTGCCCTGGCTCTGCTGGTAGACCGCGGCGTCGCCGCCATAGGTGCCGATCAGCGAGGCCGGCATGTCCAGTGCGGCCTTGGCCTGGTCGATGGCCTGGGTGGCCACGCTCAGCGGCACGCCCGGGGCCAGGTTGAAGGCAATGGTGACCGACTGCAGCTGCCCCTGGTGGTTCACCGCCACCGGGCCCAGGGTGCGCTGCACGCTGGCCACGGCCGACAGCGGCACCAGGTTGCCCGCCTTGCTGCGCAGCCAGACCTTGTCGAAGGCCTGCTCGAACTCCCGGTTGGCCTGGGCGGCCTCCATGATGACCTCGAAGCTGTTGGCCGGGCCGTACATGGTGCTGACCTGGCGTTCGCCGAAGGCGCTGTAGAGCGCGGAGCGCACGTCGGCCAGCTGCACCCCCAGCAGGTTGGCCTTGTCGCGGTCGATGACGAGCTGGGCCTGCAGGCCCTTGTTCTGCGCGTCGCTGGTCACGTCGCGGAAGCTGGTATTGGCCGCCAGCTTGTCCTCCAGCTTCTGGGCCCAGGTGGCCAGGTCGTCCGCGCTCACGCTCTGCAGCGTGTACTGGTAGCGGCTCTTGCTCTGCCGGCCGCCCAGCTGCAGGTTCTGCACCGGCGCCATGTAGGCCTGGATGCCGGCAATGCCGCGCAGCTTCTTGCGCAGTTCCTCCACCACCTGCGGCATGGCCGGGCGCTCGCCCCGGGGCTTGAGGTTGATGAACAGCCGGCCCGAGTTGCCGCCGCTGAGGAAGGACGAGACGGTGGCCACGTTCGGGTCGGCCCGGAACACGGCCGCCACCTGGGCCTGCAGGCCCATCATCGCGTCGAAGGAGATGTCCTGCGACGCTTCGGTGCTCACGCGGATCTGGCCGATGTCCTCCTCGGGGAAGAAGCCCTTGGGCATGCTCACCGCCATCCACAGCGTCAGCACCAGGCTGCCCAGGGCCAGGCCACCCATCAGCCCGCGGTGGCGCAGCGCCCAATCCAGCGTGCGGCCGTAGCCGTTCTGGAAGGCGGTGAAGCCGGCCTCGAAGGTCCGGCCCAGCCAGCCTTCTTCATGGTGGGCCTCGTGCTTCAGGTAGCGGCTGCACAGCATGGGCACCAGGGTGAGCGACACCGCCGCCGACACCAGGATGGACAGGCCCACCACCACCGCGAATTCATGGAACAGCATGCCCATCACCCCGGGCATGAAGAAGATGGGGATGAGCACCGCCACCAGCGAGATGGAGATGGACAGGATGGTGAAGCTCATCTCGCGCGCGCCACGCACGGCGGCCGCAAAGGGCTCCATGCCGTCTTCCACGTGGCGCACGATGTTCTCGAGCATCACGATGGCGTCGTCCACCACCAGGCCCACGGCCAGGGTGATGCCCAGCAGCGAGATGTTGTCCAGGCTGTAGCCGCCGGCCCACAGCAGGGCCAGCGCGCCGATCAGCGAGATGGGCAGCGAGAAGGACGGGATCAGCGTGGCCGACAGCCGGCGCAGGAACAGGAAGATCACCATCACCACCAGCACCACGGTCAGCGCCAGCGTGTAGTACACGTCGTGCACCGCCTCGCGGATGGAGCGCGAGCGGTCGTTCACCGGGATCATCTTGACCGAGGCCGGCAGCTGCGCCGCAAAGTGCGGCAGCATGGCCTTGACCCGGTCCACCACCTGCACGGTGTTGGCGTCCGGCTGCCGCTGGATGGCCAGGGTGATGCTGGGCTCGCCGTTGAGTTCGGCGTAGGTCTTGGTCGATTCGACGCTGTCCTGCACCTGGGCCACGTCGGTCAGGCGCACCGGCGCGCCATTGCGGGTGGCCACGATGACATTGCGCCAGTCCTTGGCGTTCATCAGCTGGCGGTTGGCCTGCACCGTCAGCGTCTGGCGCGGGCCGTCCAGCGTGCCTACCGGCGTGTTGGCATTGGCGCTGGTCAGCACCGCGCGCAGCTCGTCCAGGGTCAGGTTCCGTTCGGCCAGGCGGTCCAGGTCCACCTCCACCCGCACCGCAAAGCGGCGCTGGCCGTAGATGGACACCTGGGCCACCCCTTCCAGCGTGGACAGGCTGGGCGAGATCAGGTTCTCGGCGTAGTCGTTGAGCTGGGTCAGGCCGATGGACGGCGAGGTCAGCGCCACGAACAGCACGGGCGCGTCGGCCGGGTTGACCTTGCGGTAGCTCGGCGGCGTGGTCATGTCCTCGGGCAGGCTGCGCTGGGCCCGGAACAGGGCGGCCTGCACATCCAGCGCGGCGGCGTCGATGTCGCGCGAGGCGTCGAACTCCAGCGTCAGCGACGTGCTGCCCAGCGAACTGCTGGAGCTGATGAGGGACAGGCCGGCAATGGTCGAGAACTGCTTTTCCAGCGGCAGCGCCACCGAGCTGGCCATGGTCTCCGGCGAGGCCCCGGGCAGGTTGGCGCTGACGTTGATGGTGGGCGTGTCGAAGCGCGGCAGCGCCGCCACGGGGATCTTGTCCAGGGCCAGCAGCCCGGCCACGACGACGGCCACGTTCAGCAGCACCGTCATCACCGGACGGCGGATGAACAGCTCGGTGATGCTCATGCGCCGGCTCCGGCGCGGGTGGGTGCGCTGCCGGCGGACGAGGCCGCCGAAGCCGGGGCGGCGGTCGGCGCCACATGCACGCTGCCGCCCGGCCGCAGGTTCTCCTTGCCTTCCATCACCACCTGTTCACCCGGCTTCACACCGCTGACTGCGGCCCAGGCGCCGTCGTTGTTCAGCACCTTCACCGGCCGCAGGTCGGCCTTTTGATCGGCCCCCACCACATAGACCTCACGGTCGTCACCCTTGATGATCAGCGCCGCCTGGGGCAGCACCGCCGCATCCTTCAGGGTACGCAGCGTCAGGCGCACCGTCACGTACTGGCCCGGCCACAGGGCCTGGGCCGGGTTGGCCAGCCGGGCCTTGAGCTTGATGGTGCCGCTGGTGCTGTCCACGGTGTTGTCCAGGAAGCTCAGCTGGCCGGTCATCGGGGCGGCCTCGCCGCCGTCGGCTGCCTTGCGCAGCACCGTCACCCCCAGCGGCGTGCGCTGCTGCTGCGGACCGTCGCCATCGCCCAGCAGGGTGGGCAACTGGGCCTCGGGCAGGGTGAAGCTCACGCCGATCGGGTCGATCTGGCTGATCGTCACCAAGGGGTCGCCGGTGGGACTGACCAGGCTGCCCGGGTGCACCGCAATGGCACCGGCCCGGCCGCTCAGAGGCGCCCGCACGGTGTTGTAGCCGGCACTGACCTCGGCCGCGCGCACGGCCGCCTTGTCCGAGGCCACCAGAGCGACCTGGGCATCACGCTGGGCCTGGACGCTGTCCAGCGCCCCCTGGGACACGAAGTTCTGGGCCAGCAGCTCCTGGTTGCGGCGCCACTGGCGCTCCAGGTCGGCCAGCGTGGCCTGGTCGCGCAGCAGGGTGGCGCGGGCCTTTTCCAGGTTGGCCTGGTCGCTGCGGTCGTCCAGGGTGAACAGCAGATCGCCCTGGTGGACGAACTGCCCTTCCTGGATGGCCACGCTGCGCACCGTGGTGGACACCTGGGGCCGCACCTCCACCGTGTTCAGCGGCACCACCGTGCCCGCGGCCTCGGCCTGCACCGGCATGTCCTGTTGGCGCACGGTGACCAGGGTCACCGCCTGGCTGTGCGGCGCGGCGCCGGCCTTGCCCGCCGGGCCTGCTTCGCCGGATCCACCACGCCCCTGCCACCACCATCCACCAGCGGCCACGACAGCCACCACCACCGTCCAGCCCATCCGGGCACGTGTGTTCATCGACTTCTCTCTTCTTGGCGTGTTCAGCAGGAGTGCGCGGTCTGCGGGATCTCCGCAAACGCAAAAACGCCGGGGACAGGCCACCGGCGCCACAGCACAGAGAGCGGATTTGCGACAAACGGTTCCACGAATGTCCGCGCCGGCTGTGCGAAGGGCAATCTAGCAGACCTGTGCGACGCTGTAACAAGTGGCCCCGCTTCGGCCCCGCGGTCAACACGGGCGCCGACACCACCGTTTTTTGAAGAAGTCTCCTCCGGAAACCCTTTGCGAAAGGTCCCCGTGCTCCGAATTCAATCCTCTTCTTCCTTGCTGCCCTGGATCCTGGCCGGTGCCGCCTGCCTGGCCCAGGCACCGGCCCATGCGGCCGAACTGCCCCGTTCGGCGGACTTGACCTACCAGGTGCGCTGGGGCCTGGTCAGCCTGGAAGCCGAACAACATTGGCGCCTGGATGGCGACCGCTACACCCTCAGCACCGAACTCAAGCTGCCTCTGGGCTTCGCCAACCGCCGCTATGTCAGCCAGGGCCGCGTCGGTCCCCTGGGTCTGGAGCCTTCTTCCTATGAAGATTACGAGGTGGGTGACCCCAAGCCGCGTTCCGTCGCCAAGGTGGACCGCGCCTCCCATGTCGTCAACTACGGCCGTACGGCCGTGCCCCTGCACGAAAAGCCGCTGACCGAGGGCTTGCAGGACATCAATGCCCTGGCTTACCAATTGATCTGGATGGGCGACAAGGTGGCAGGCAAGACCCTGCCGGTGACCAATGGCCGCAATGTCGTGCCTCACCAATTCACCAAGCTGCCCGACGGCAGTGCCAGTTACGAGGGCAAGGCTTATCCCACCCTGCGCCTGGTCAGCACCAGCCCGGAGGGCGGCTTCGAGGTGGGCCTGGCCCAGGGCCTGGGCTGGATGCCACTGAAGATCGTGCGGGTCCAGGACGGCAAGACGCTCACCTTCACCGCCACCCAGGTGCGTTACACGCCTTGAATTGGCCCGCCGCAGGCGCCGTGGTCGAAAAAAACTTCCGGGCTGTTATTCCCTTTGTCTTTTGATATCTCAACTTGGCAGTTGTAGTAGAGGGCGCCAGCCGCTGTGGATAAGCCGATTTTTCTTTTTGGGATCAACGGCTTGTCGTCTTCCAAAGTCTGTGGCCGGCGGTCTGGAAGACCCGGGGAGCAAAAGACAACAAGCCGGCGGCGGCTGTTCAGCCTGTGGAAAACCGAGTCCTTGTTCAAAACTTGTCCACAGAGCTGTGCCTTGACAGCACTTGTCCACAGTGTGCTGGGCCGCGGGCAGGCCACAATCGCGCCCCATGTCCCGTCCCCGCCCGGCCAGGCGGCCGGCGCCCCGCCACGGCGTGCCGGCCAGCTGCGTGGCCCTGCCCCATGACCAGCGCTGGCCCCGGCTCAGCGCCTTCCTGGCCTGGCGCCTGCCGGTGCTGGACGAGCCGCAGTGGCAGGCCCGCCTGGCCGCGGGCGAGGTGCTGGACGAGCGCGGCGCCGCCCTGGCCGAGGACGCCGCCTACCGGCCGGGCGAGCGGGTCTGGTACTGGCGCGAGGTGGATGGCGAGGTGGACATCCCCTTTGCCGAGGCGCTGCTGCATCTGGACGAGCGCCTGGTGGTGGTGGACAAGCCGCACTTCCTGCCGATGGCGCCGGTGGGTCGCTATGCCCGCCACACCCTGCTGGCCCGCCTGCAGCGCCGCCTGGGCCTGGCCGAACTGACGCCGCTGCACCGCCTGGACCGCGAGACGGCCGGCGTGGTGGTGTTCAGCCGCCGGCCCGAGGACCGCAACGCCTACCAGGCCCTGTTCCGTGAACGCCAGGTGCAGAAGGTCTATGAGGCGCTGGCGCCCTACCGGCCCGAGCTGGCCGTGCCGCTGCGGCGGCACAGCCGGCTGGAACCCTCGGACCGCCGCATGCAGATGCACGAGGTGCCGGGCGAGCCCAATGCCGAGACCGGCATCGAGATGATTTCACACGACGGAGTGCACGCTCACTACCGCCTGACCCCGCACACCGGCAAGACCCACCAGCTGCGGGTGCACATGCTGGCCCTGGGCGCGCCGCTGCTGGGCGACAGCGTCTATCCGGTGCTGCAGCCCGAGCCGGCGCCCGGCCAGGCGCCGGATTTCAGCCGGCCGCTGCAGTTGCTGGCACGGCGGCTGGCCTTCACCGACCCGATCACCGGCCAGGCCCTGGCCTTCGAGAGCCGGCGTCGGCTGGCCTGGCCGGCGGGCTGAGCAGGGGTCAGCGGGCGGGCGAGCTGATGGGCGGGCTGACGGCCGCGCTGCCGGCCAGCGTCGGTTCGGCCACGCCGGTGGCATGGTTCAGCCGCATCAGGGTCAGCGGGCCGGGCAGGCCGTCGGGACGCAGGCCCTGGGCCAGCTGGAAGGCGCGGATGCGCTTGGCCAGGCCCTCGGCGCTGTCCTGGGCCGGGCCGCCGTCCAGCCGGGCCAGTTGCTGGGCCAGCCAGGTGCCCGAGGCGCCATCGGCGGCCAGCAGCCCGTCGCCCGCATAGGCCGGCGGGCTGCGCCACAGGGTGTGGAACTCCCCTTGCCACCAGGCGGCCAGCTTCAGCAGCGGCACCGTCACGGTGCGGCCGTCGGCCAGGCCCAGGCGGGCCTGTTCTCCCTGCAGGCCGTCCAGCAGCACGCGGGTGCTGCGTCCGTCCGGGCCGCTCAGCAGCAGCCACCCGGGCCGGTCCAGCAGGCGCACCGGGCCCAGGCCGCCCTGGCTGTCGTGGCAGCGCAGGCCCTGGGCGGGCAGCTGGGCACAGGGGTCCGCGGTGCCGGCCAGGTTCACGTTCCAGCGCCGGGCCAGGTGCTGCCAGGCCTGGGCCTCGGTCAGCGGCTGGGCAAAAAGCTGGGCGCCCAGCGCGTCGGGGGCCAGCGCGGCGGAGGCTGCGGCCGCCCCGGCGACGACCACCGGCCCGGCCACCGGGGCCGAGGGCGCCGCTGAGCCCGGGCTGGCCGCCGATGCCGGCACTGCCGCGGATGCTGCCGGCGCTGCAGATGGCGTGGATGCCCCGGCCACCGGCCCGGGCGCGGCGGCCGCCTGCCAGGGCGGCAGCAGACGCGTCAGGGCGAACACCGCCAGCGCCGCCGCGGCCCCGCCCGCCACCCAGCGTGCCGCCTGCCGGGGGCCCAGCTGGCGCAGGCCCGGCAAGTCGAACACCTGGCTGGCGGCCTGGTCCACCAGGGTGCGGTCCACCCGGTGCTGGCCCCGTTCGGCCGCCAGGGTCATGGCCCGGTCGCACAGCACGTTGATGCGCCGGGGGGTGCCCCGGCACAGGCGGTGGATGCGGCGGATGGCCTCGTCCTCGAAAGGCAGCGGGCCGGTCAGCCCGGCCACCGTCAGCCGGTGGATCAGGTAGGCCTCGGTTTCGTCGCGGCTGAGCGTCTGCAGGTGAAAGCGCGCCACGATGCGCTGAGCCACCGGCGCCATCTCCGGGTGCTCCAGCAGCTGGCGCAGCTCCGGCTGGCCGATCAGCAGCACCTGCACCAGCTTGTCCTCGTTGGTCACCAGGTTGGTCAGCAGGCGCAGCTGTTCCAGCACCGGCAGGGCCAGGGCCTGGGCCTCGTCCACCACCACCAGGGTGCGCCGGCCCTGGGCGTGGGCCAGCAGCAGGTGGCCGTGCAGGGCGTCGATCAGGTCGGCTTCCGCCCCAGGGCGGTCGGCATCGGCCGGCAGCTCCACCTGCAGGCTCTCGCACAGGCGCTTGAGCAGGGCCTGCACGCTCATCTTCGGGTTGACCACGTAGGCCACGTCCAGCCGCGGCGGCAGCTGCTCCAGGAAGGCCCGCCAGACGGTGGTCTTGCCCGCCCCGATCTCGCCGGTCAGCAGCACGAAGCCGCCGGCCCGGCGCAGCCCGTAGTTCAGGTAGCCCAGGGCGTCACGGTGCTGCTTGCTGAGGTAGAGAAAGCGCGGATCCGGGGCGACCGAAAAGGGCTCGCGGGCCAGGCCGAAGAACGATTCGTACATGGGTGGGCAGCATAGCCGCGGGGCCCGGCCTTGCGGCTCCCTTGAGAAAGGGACATCGACGGGGACGGGCACATCGATTGCTAGACCCACCTGCATCCACAACGCAAGACAGCACCATGACCCGACTCGACGTCACCGAGAAGATCATCGCCACCAAGGTCAGCAAGGGCCTGCGCTGGGCCGACGTGGCCAAGAAGGTGGGCCAATCCAAGGAGTGGACCACCGCCCTGTGCCTGGGCCAGATGACCGCCACCGCCGCCCAGGCCAAGGTGCTGGGCAAGATCTTCGGCCTGACCGCGGAGGAGCAGAAGTGGCTCATGGTGGTGCCCAGCAAGGGCTCGCTGCCCACGGCCGTGCCGACCGATCCGCTGATCTACCGCTTCTACGAACTGGTGAGCGTGTACGGCAGCACCTTCAAGGCGCTGATCCACGAGGAATTCGGCGACGGCATCATGAGCGCGATCGACTTCAAGATGGACCTGCAGCGCGAGCCCGATCCCCATGGCGACCGGGTGAACATCGTGATGTCGGGCAAGTTCCTGCCCTACAAGGCGTTCTGACGCCCGCTCAGGCCGAGCAGTCCAGCAGCGAGCCCACCATGCTGCCCTCGGTCTTGAGGGTCATCACATTGGCCTGGAAGTTGTAGAGCGCCACCTTCTGGTTCACCACGTCCTGGGTGAGCTGGCCGGTGCTGGCGCCGGCTTCACCCTGGGCGTCGAGCTGGCGGGGTTGGGCGTCCACCCCCCCGGAAGCGCGGGTGCTCTGCACCACATCCTCGCGTCGATAGCGCGGTGTGGCGACATTGGCGATGTTGTTCGCCGAAGCATCCAGCCGCGCCTGCGCCGCGGCCAGGCCGCTGGAGGCGATGGTGGGCAGGGTGGACATGCCCTGATGATCGTCCGATCCAGGGGGCAGTTAAGCGGGGGCCGTACCATTTCACACATGGAAACATCGCCCATCCGCCTGCTCCTCGTCGATGACCACCCGCTGGTGCGCGATGGCCTGCGCGCCCGCCTGTCCGCGCTGGAAGGCCTGGCCGTGGTGGGCGAGGCCGGCGATGCCACCGAGGCCCAGGCCGAGGCCCTGCGCTGCCAGCCCACGCTGGTGCTGATGGATGTGGGCATGCGCGAGGTCAACGGCATCGAGCTGGCCGCCCGCCTGCTGGCCGACCACCCGGGTCTGCGGGTGCTGATGCTGAGCATGTACGACAACCCGGAGTACGTGCAGCGGGCCCTGCAGGCCGGGGCCAGCGGCTATGTGCTCAAGGACGCGCCGGCCAGCGAGATCGTCAGCGCCATCCGCACCGTGGCCGAGGGCGGCGTCTTCCTCAGCCCGGCGGTGTCACGCCGGCTGTTTCGAAATCAAACCCCCCGGCCCTTGCTTTCCCCGCGCGAAAGCCAGATCCTTTCGGCCCTGGCGCGCGGCCTGTCGAGCAAGCAGATGGCCCGCGAGCTGGACCTCAGCGCCCGCACCGTCGACGCCCACCGCCAGAGCATCAAGCGCAAGCTGGCCCTGGACACCCAGGCCGACCTGATCCGCTACGCCGTCGAGCATGTGCGCCTGCAGGGCGCCGCCGAGCCGGACACCCCCCGAGGTAACTAGGGTTTTCACTTAAGTGACGACCCTTAGGCGATGCTGCGCGATGCGCCACGCATTGCGACGGTAGCGGCCGCCCTCCCCCCACGCGCAGACTGAAGCCCCCCTGCCCCGGCACCCGTTCCGGGGCGGATGCCTTTGGATCGACCCCATGGAGACAGCCCTCATGTCCAGTCTGCGCCGCCACCTGCCGTGGCTGCTGGTCGCCATCCTCGGAGCCTTCGGGCTCGCCACGGTCGCCCTGGCCCGTGGCGAGGCCGTCAGCGCCCTGTGGATCGTGGTGGCCGCCGTCTGCACCTACCTGATCGCCTACCGCTACTACAGCCTGTTCCTGGCCGACAAGGTCTTCGGCCTGGACCCGCGCCGGCAGACCCCGGCCTGGGCCCACAACGACGGGCTGGACTACGTGCCGACCAACAAGTTCGTGCTCTACGGACACCACTTCGCCGCCATCGCCGGCGCCGGCCCGCTGGTGGGCCCGGTGCTGGCCGCGCAGATGGGCTACCTGCCCGGCCTGCTGTGGATCCTGGCCGGCGTGGTCTTCGCCGGTGCGGTGCAGGACTTCATCGTGCTGTTCATCTCCACCCGCCGCGACGGCCGCTCCCTGGGCGATCTGGTCAAGCAGGAGATGGGCAATGTGCCGGGCGTGATCGCGCTGTTCGGCGCCTTCATGATCATGATCATCATCCTGGCGGTGCTCGCGCTGATCGTCGTGAAGGCCCTGGCCGGCTCGCCCTGGGGCACCTTCACCGTGGGCGCCACCATCCCGGTGGCGCTGTTCATGGGCCTCTATGTGCGCTACATCCGCCCGGGCCGCATCGGCGAGGTCTCCGTCATCGGCTTCGTGCTGCTGATGGGGGCCATCGTCGGCGGCCAGGCCGTGCACGACAGCCCGACCTGGGGCCCGCTGTTCACCTTCGACGGCAAGGCCCTGACCTGGATGCTGATCGGCTACGGCTTCATTGCCTCGGTGCTGCCGGTGTGGCTGCTGCTGGCCCCGCGCGACTACCTGTCGACCTTCCTGAAGATCGGCACCATCGTCGCCCTGGCCATCGGCATCCTGTTCGTCGCGCCGGAACTGAAGATGCCGGCCTTCACCCAGTTCGCGGGCGGCAACGGCCCGGTCTGGTCGGGTGACCTGTTCCCCTTCCTGTTCATCACCATCGCCTGCGGCGCGGTGTCGGGCTTCCATGCGCTGATCTCCTCGGGCACCACGCCCAAGATGCTGGAGAACGAGAGCCATGCCCGCTTCATCGGCTACGGCGGCATGCTGGCCGAATCCTTCGTCGCGGTGATGGCCCTGGCCGCCGCCTCGGTGATCGACCCCGGCGTCTACTTCGCGATGAACGCGCCGGCCGCGCTGGTGGGCAGCACGCCCGAAGCCGTGGCCCAGACCATCTCCTCCTGGGGCTTCGTCATCACCCCCGACGTGCTGCTGCAGACCGCCCAGGACGTGGGCGAGCACACCATCCTGGCCCGTGCCGGCGGCGCGCCCACGCTGGCCGTGGGCATGGCGCAGATCCTGCACCAGGTGATCGGCGGCAAGGCGATGATGGCCTTCTGGTACCACTTCGCCATCCTGTTCGAGGCCCTGTTCATCCTGACCGCCGTGGATGCGGGCACCCGCGCCGGCCGCTTCATGCTGCAGGACCTGCTGGGCACCTTCGTGCCGGCGCTCAAGCGCACCGACAGCTGGACCGCCAACCTGCTGGCCACCGGCCTGTGCGTGGCCACCTGGGGCTACTTCCTCTACCAGGGCGTGGTCGATCCGCTGGGCGGCATCAACACCCTGTGGCCGCTGTTCGGCATCGCCAACCAGATGCTGGCCGCCGTGGCCCTGCTGCTGGGCACCGTGGTGCTGTTCAAGATGAAGAAGGGCCGCTACGCCTGGACCACCGTGCTGCCGGCCCTGTGGCTGCTGGCCTGCACCATGACCGCCGGCTGGCAGAAGATCTTCTCGGCCAACCCCAAGGTTGGCTTCCTGGCCCATGCCCAGAAGTACGCCGACGCCCTGGCCAGCGGCCAGCTGCTGGCCCCGGCCAAGTCGCCCGAGGCCATGGCCCGCGTGCTCTTCAACGACCGGCTGGATGCCGCCCTGTGCGCGCTATTCATGTTCGTCGTGGTGAGCGTGGCGGTCTACGCGGTCAAGGCCATCGCCCAGGCCCGCGCCAGCCAGCGCCCCACCGTGCAGGAGACGCCCTTCGTCGCCCTGCCGGAGGCTGCGCGGTGAGCCTGCTGGGCGGCCTGCTCGAAGGCCAGCGCGCCGGTGCGCTGGCCCGCGGCCTGGGCCAGGAGGTCGGCCAGGCCGGCCGCTACCTGGCCCAGTCCTTCCGGCTGATGGTGGGCGTGCCGGACTACGGCACCTACCTGAAGCACATGGCCGCCACCCACCCGGACCAGGCGCCCATGAGCTACGAGGACTTCTTCCGCGAGCGCCAGCAGGCCCGCTACGGCGCCCGCACCGGCCGTTGCTGCTGAACCAAAAGGGGCGCGGCCGCGAGGACAATCGCGGCATGCGCCTTCGCCTCAAGCTCGTCCTGCTGGCCGCCGTGCCGCTGCTGCTCTCGGTGGCCCTCATTGCGGCCGCCGTGCGCCACCAGGAGCAGGCCCTGGCCCGGCGCGAGCAGGCCCTGGTGCAAGAGGCCTACATGGCCGCGCGCCAGGCCGAGCTCAAGCACTACGTGGACCTGGCCGTCAGCACCATCCGTCCGCTCTACGAACGCCGCCACCAGGACCCGCAGGCCCAGGCCGAGGCCCTGCGCCTGCTGGGCAGCCTGGATTACGGCAGCGACGGCTACTTCTTCGTCTACGACCTGCAGGGCCGGGTGCTGATGCACTCGCGCCAGCCCGAGCTGCTGGGTCAGAACCTGTGGGAACTGCGCGACCCGCAGGGCCAGCCCACCATCCAGCAGCTCATCGTCCGGGCCAAGGCGGGCGGCGGCTTCGTCACCTACCCCTGGCGCAAGCCGTCGAGCGGCCAGATGGTGCCCAAGCTGGGTTACGTCACCGCCCTGCCCGACTGGAACTGGATGATCGGCACCGGCCTGTACCTGGACGACATCCAGACCACGCTGGGCGCGCTGGACCGCCAGGTCGGCGCGCACATCACCACCACCCTGCTGTGGATCGCCGGCATCGCCATGGCCGGCCTGGGCCTCTTGAGCGCCAGCGGCCTGTGGCTGAACCTCAGCGAGCACCGGGTGGCCGATGCCAAGCTGGGTCTGCTGGCCCGGCAGGTGGTGCGCTCGCAGGAAAGCGAGCGGGCCCACCTGGCGCGCGAGCTGCACGACGGCACCAGCCAAACCCTGGTCTCGGCCAAGCTGATGATCGAGTCGGCGGTGGACAGCCTGGAGCGTGCCGGCAGCACGCCGCCGCCCGCCCTGGCCAAGGCGCTGGAGCGCCTCAACGACGCCCTCGGCGAGGTGCGCCATCTGTCGCACCGGCTGCGCCCGGCCACGCTGGACACCCTGGGCCTGCCCGCCGCCCTGGCCTGGCTGGGCCACGAATTCGGCGAGCATGGCCAGCTCCAGGTGCATCTGCAGCTCGACGAGCCCGAGCCGCCGCTGCCCGACGAGGTGGCCACGGTGCTGTTCCGCGTCGCCCAGGAGGCCCTGGCCAACATCGGCAAGCATGCCCAGGCGCAGCGGGTGAGCCTGACCTTGAGCGCCGAGCGCGAAGGGGTTTGCCTGACGATCCACGACGATGGTCAGGGCTTTGACCTGCCCGCGGTGCAGCAGGACCCGCAGCGCGGCATCGGCCTGCGCAACATGCGCGAGCGGCTGGAATCGATCGACGGCACGCTGGAACTGGATGCCGCGCCCGGCGCGGGCACCACCTTGTGGGCCCGGGTGCCGGCGGCGGCCCTGGCCCGGCTGGGGGCGGTGGGGGCGGAGCCGGCCTGAGCCGGCGGGGGCCGTGGGCCGCGCGTCTGGCGGCTCAACCGGCGGTGCAGGGCACCCCGTGCCGCCGCAGGCAGTCCTTCAGGGCTTCCACCGTGAAGGGCTTGGCCAGGAAGCCGTCCATGCCGGCGGCCAGGCAGGCCGGGCCGTCCTGGGCCTCGTCGCCACCGGTCATGGCCACCACCGGCACGCGGGCGCGCCCGGCCGCGGCGGCCTGGGCCCGCAGCTGGCGGGTGGCCTCCAGTCCGTCCAGGCCGGGCATGTGCAGGTCCATCAGGATCAGATCCACCTCGACGGTGGCCGCGCATTGCACCGCTTCCTCACCGTCCTCGGCCAGGGTGCAGCTCACGCCCAGGCTGGCGAGCATGGCCTGGGCCACCACCCGGTTGACCGGGTGATCCTCGGCCACCAGCACATGGGGGACAGGACTCGCGTGGCCGGTGGCCGGCGTGTTGGCATCATCCATGGGCATCCTCCTGAGATGCGGCCGGCTGCGGCGGTGCCAGCACCTGTTGCAGGGTGGCCAGGGCGGCGGCAAAGCTGTAGCCCGTCACCTCGTCCACCAGCGTCACACCCGATGCGCCCAGGCCGCGCTGCAGCAGCGCGCGGTGGCGTTCCACCAGTTCGACGGCCGCGGTGTCATGCGAGCGCAGCAGCGGCTGCAGCGCGTGCAGCAGGCGGCGCAGGGTGCCGCGCTCGGTCTCCGTCAGCGGCACCGGCGCGGGCGCCGGACTGGCGGGCATGGGCGCCAGGGCCACGGACAGCGCGGCCTGCACCGCCTCCAGCGCACTGGCGAGCGTTTCTGCGGCATCCCGGGCGGCCGGGGGCAGCACGCCGGCGTCGGGGCGCGCCTCGCCCAGCGCGCCATCCAGGGCCCGGGCCAGGCCCGCCAGCGCGCTCAGGCCCACGGTGTGGGCTGCGCCGGCCAGGGCATGGGCCAGCGGCCCCATCGGGGCGACCCGTCCCTGCGCGACCGCCTCGCGCAGGCGCGTCGCGTCCTCGGCATGGTGGTCCAGGAAGAGCTGCAGCGCGCGCCGGAACACGGCCGGTTGGCCCTGCACGCGGGCCAGGCCATCGCTCAGGTCCAGCCCGGGCACGGCCTGCAGGCCTTGCCACAGGGCCATCTCGGCCGCGCCGGGGTCGGCCGCCGGCCCCCCGGCCGTGGGGCCGGGGGCCGGCGCGGGCGGGTGGGCCAGCCAGCGGGCCAGGCACTGCCAGAGCAGGTCCGGGGTCACCGGCTTGGACAGGTAATCGTTCATGCCGGCGGCCAGGCAGGCGGCACGGTCTTCCTCGAAGGCGTTGGCCGTCATCGCCACGATGGGCAGGGCCTCGGCGCTGTGCCGCTGGCGGATCAGCCGGGTGGCCTGCAGACCGTCCATCACGGGCATCTGCACGTCCATCAGCACCAGGTCGAAGGGTTCGCTTTCCACCAGCCGCACGGCTTCCTCGCCGTTGTCGGCCAGGGCGTAGTCCAGGCCCCGGCTGCGCAGCAGCATGCCGGCGACCTCCTGGTTGGTGGGGTTGTCCTCGGCCAGCAGGATGCGCACCCGGCGCCAGTCCGTGCCGCTCGCCGGCTCGGCGTCGGGGGCGGGCGCTGCGGGGGCGGGCACCGCGATGGGGGCCGCGGCCGCCACCTGGAAGGGCAGCTCGACCCAGAACAGGCTGCCCGCGCCTTCCCGGCTCTCGGCCCCGATCTCGCCGCCCATCAGCAGGGCCAGGCGCTTGCTGATGGCCAGGCCCAGGCCGGTGCCGCCGAAGCGCCGGGTGGTGGAGACGTCGGCCTGCTCGAAGGCTTCGAAGAGGTGCAGCATCTGCTCCTCGCGGATGCCGATGCCGGTGTCCTGCACCTCGAAGCGCAGTCGCAGCTGGCGGCCCTGGCGCGCCAGCACCCGCACCCGCAGGTCCACCCGGCCGTGCGGGGTGAACTTCACCGCGTTGCTCAGCAGGTTCAGCAGGATCTGCTCCAGCCGCAGGCGGTCGCCCAGCACCCGGGCCGGGCAGTCCGGGGCCAGGTCCACCTCCAGGGCGACGTCCTTGGCCCGGGCGCGGTCGGCCAGCATGGTGCTCACCCGCTCGATGCTGGTGCTGAGCATGAACTCGCCCACCTCCAGCGAGAGCTTGCGGGCCTCGATCTTGGAGAAGTCCAGGATGTCGTTGATGACCTGCAGCAGGTGCTGCCCGGCGTCGCCGATCTTGTCGAGCTGGTCGGACTGGCGGGGCGTGAGCGGATCCAGGTGCAGCAGGTGGGCGAAGCCGATGATGGCGTTCATCGGCGTGCGGATCTCGTGGCTCATGTTGGCCAGGAAGGCGCTCTTGGCCTGGTTGGCCGCCTCGGCGTCCTGCTTGGCCTGGGCCAGGTCGATCTCGATGCGCCGGCGTCGCACGATGCGCCAGAGGTCACCGCCGAACAGGCTCATCTCGCGCAGGTCGGCCTCGTCGTAGGGCTGGGGCTTGTCGGCCACGCCCAGCAGCATGCGGGTGCGCCCGCCGTCGCTCACCGGCACCAGGGCCAGGCGCAGCAGGCCGGGGTCCAGATCGCCTTCGTGCGCGGCGGGGTCGGTCAGCTCCAGCATCAGGGGCTGGTCGGCCGCCAGCACGCGGGCCTGGGCCTCCTCGCTCCAGCGCGCCAGGGCCTGGCGCAGGGCGGCCGGTGTGCCGTGGCTCCACAGCACGCGGGGCGTCTCCCCTTCGGTGCCCCACAGCAGCTGGGCAAAGGCCCCCGCGCTGTGGCTGAGTGCGGCCACGTCGTCGATGCCCTTCTGCAGCAGCTCGTCCTCGGACAGGGTGCTGGCCCGCTCGCTCAGCGAGAGCATGGTGCGCAGCCGCCGGTCCTCTCGGTGCAGCCGGGCGTTGACGTTCTCCAGCTCGGCGGTGCGGCTGGCCACCAGGTCTTCCAGGTGCTGCCGGTAGCGCTGCAGCTCCTGCTCGGAGGCCACCCGGTCGCTGATGTCGGTGCCGGTGCCCACCACCAGGGTCTGCTCGCCCTGCTGGATGCGGCGCGAGACGAACAGGTAGGGCGTGCGCCGGCCGTCGCGCGATTCCAGCATGGCCTCCACCGTCGCTTCGCCCCGCTCGAAGACCTCGCGCAGCCGCTGGGCGATCAGGGGGCGGTCCTCCGGCACGAAGAAGTCGGGGGCCGCGCGGCCGGCGATCTGGTCCGGGCCGTAACCGGTGACCTCCTCGACCCGTCGGTTCCACAGGGCCAGGCGGCCCTCGCCGTCGATGGCGAAGAAGAGGTTGGAGATGGAGTCGATCAGCTGGCCGCGGAAGCGCTGCTCGTTGCGGCGGGCCTCCTCGGCCGCGGCGAACTCCAGCGCGAAGCCGATGTCCTGGGCCAGGCGGCTGAGCAGGGCCACCAGGTCCTCGTCGAAATGGTGGGGTGCCTCGGCATAGACGTTGAACACCGCACGCGGGTGGCCGGCCACCCGGATGGGGAAGCAGGCCGAGGCGCCGTACCCCCGCGCCAGCGCCTTCTCGCGCCAGGGGGCCACGCGCGGGTCCTGGCGGATGTCGTCCACCACCACCGGCTCGCCGCTGCGCCAGGCCTGTTCGGTCGGCCCGGGCGTGTCCGCGCGGCCCACGGGAATGCGCAGCGCGTCCAGGTAGCCGTCCACCAGGCCGGCGTGTTCGCTGGGGGTCAGGTGCACCCCGTCTTCGCCCATCTGCCCCATCCAGGCCATGCGGAAGCCGCCGGTTTCCACCGCCACGCGGCAGACCTCGCCGAACAGCGTGGCCTGGTCGCGGATGCGCACGATGGCCTCGTTCACGCCGCTGAGCACCGCATAGGCCTGGTTCAGGCGCTGGAAGCGCATCTCGCGCTGCTTGGTCTCGGTGATGTCGCGCCACACCGCGCAGATCAGCGGACGGCCGGCATAGACGATCTGGCGCAGGGTCGCATCGACCAGCCGCAGCCGGCCATCGGCGCCGCGGTGGCGGGTCTCGAAGCGCAGGGTCTCGCCGCTCGCGACCTGGCGCACCACCGCGTCCACCTGGCGGGCATCCATCTCGGCCTGCACGTCCCAGACGCTGAGCCGGCGGAAGTCCTCGCGGCTGTAGCCCAGGTCGCGCCAGGCGTTGTCGTTGAAGGTCACGAAGCCCAGTGTCTGCGGGTCCACCAGGGCGATCGCGTCGGTGGTCTGGCCGAACATGGTGTCGATCAGCCGCTCGCGCTCGGCCACCGCGCTGGCGCCCTGCTTGATCAGGGTGATGTCGCGGGCCACGCTCAGCACCCCGGTGACCCGGCCCTCGCCATCCAGCAAGGGGGACTTGAGGGTTTCGAACAGGCGCCGCGCGTTCTGGCCGGCGGGGCTGAGCCACTGTTCGGTGGCGCCGGGGGCGCCCTGGCGCAGCACCTCGTCGTGGCCGCTGGTGAGGGCCTGCCGGGTGTCCTCGCCCAGGCCGGGCAGGTGCTGCTGTCCCAGGATGTCCTGCCGCGGCAGCTGGACGAAGCGCTCGAAGGCCGCGTTGCAGGCCAGGTAGCGGCCGTCGCGGTCGGTCAGCCAGATCAGGTCAGGGATGCTTTCCAGGATGGCGCTGAGCTGACGCTGGCTGTGCTGCAGGGCTTCGGCCGTGCGGCCGTGGATGATGGCGGTGGAGGCCAGCTGGGCCGAGAACTGCAGATGTTCCAGTTCTTCGGGCGTGGGGCTGGCCGGATGGCGGTGGTAGATGGCGAAGGAGCCCAGCACCTGGCCATTGGGCCCGGGAATCGGCTCGGACCAGCAGGACGCCAGGCCGGCCTGGGCCGCCAGGGCCTTGTAGGGCGCCCAGTTCGGGTGGGTGGCGATGTCTTCGGCCACCACACGCCGGCCCAGGGCCATGGCGGCACCGCAGGAGCCGGCGGTGGGGGAGATGGCCAGGCCGTCCAGCGCCCGGCAGTAGAACTCCGGCAGGTGCGGCGCGGCGGCCGGGCGGATGGAGCGCCCGTCCTCGTCAAGCAGCAGCACCGAGCACAGGGCGCCGGGGAACAGCTGTTCGTAGTCCAGCGTCAGCTGTTCCAGCAGGGGCAGCAGGGCCTCGCCGGCCACCACCCGCTCCAGCAGGGCCAGGCGGTCGCGCTCGCGCTGCTGGGCCCGGTCGCTGGGGCCCATGTCCCGCAACACCGCCACCCGGCAGGCCCGGCCATGGTGGGTGATGTGGTGCGAGCGCCCCAGCACCCGCATCACGCTGCCATCGGCCCGCAGGCAGTGCCACTGGCCCTCGCTGGTCTGCGCGCCCAGGGCGGCCACCCGCTGGCGCATGGCCTGGCGCTCCTCGGGGATGACGAAGTCGGGCAGCTGCATCCGACCCGCCTGCGGGGCGCTGTAACCCAGCAGGACCTGGAAGGCCTGGTTGCTGCGCAGCACCCCCAGGTCGTCCAGCGCATAGATGAACATGGGCGCGGGGTTGTGGTCGAAGAGGTCGCGGAACTCCTGCTCGGCCTCGCGCAGCGAGGTGATGTCCCGCCCGATGCCCAGCACGCCCTGCACCTGTCCGTCCGCGTCCCGCACCGCGATCTTGCGGGTCTGCAGCAACTCCCGGTGGCCGTCGGCGAAGGTGACCCACTCCTCGTTGGTGCGCGGCCCGTCACTGCGCATCGCGGCCTGGTCGTTGGCACGGAAGAAGTCGGCCTGCGCCCGGTCCACGAAGTCGAAATCGGTGCGCCCGACGATGTGTTCCTCGGGCGCGCCGTACAGGGACTCGAAGCGCGGGTTGCAGCTGAGGTAGACGCCCTCGGTGTCCTTGAGCCAGACCAGGTCCGGAATGGCCCGCAGCACCGCCTGCTGCAGACGGCGCTCGTCCTCGATCACGCCGTCCATCACCGCCAGGGCCATGGTGCGGGTGAGGTCGTGCTCGCTGAGCACGCCCAGGAACTCGCCGGCGCCGTCCACCACCACCAGGTGGCGGATGCCCAGGGCCAGCATCCGGGCGGCCGCCTCGTTGAGGCTGGCGTCCGGGGCGATGGTGTGCACCGGCTGGCTCATCCAGTCCCGCAGCAGGGCCTGGTCGTCCCCGGGCCCGGGGCTCTGGGCCGCCTGGCGGGTGAGGTCCCGCAGGGTCAGCACGCCCACCGGTCGCCGGTCCTCGAGCACCACCACCCCGGCCTCGGGCTGCTGGGCCATCAGGGCGCGGGCCTGGGCCAGGGTGGCCTGCGGGGGCAGCGTGGGGGCCACGGGCTGCATCACCGAGCGCACCCGGTGACGGCCGGTCAGCACCTCCAGGTTGAGCAGGCAGCGGAAGTCGGTCTCGCTGACCACGCCGTCCAGCGCCCCCTGCGCGTCCAGCACCAGCAGGTGGCTGACGTTGCGGGTCAGGCACAGGCGGTAGGCGTCTTCGGCCTGCAGCCACCCCGGCGCCGAGGCCGCGGGCTGCAGCTCGGTGTCCACCAGGGTGTCCGGCGAGATGCCCTGCTGGCTGGCGCGCAGCAGCTGGGCTTCGGTGATGACGCCCAGGGGGCTGCCCTCGGCGTCCAGCACCGGGGCGAAGGAGATGCGGTGGCGGCTCAGGCAGCGCGCCGCCTCCAGCAGCGTCGCCCCCTGCGGCAGCGTGAGCACCGGTCGGCTGGCCAGGGTGTGCAGGGGCCGGCGCAGCGGGTGCTGCGCGTCCGGGCTGAGCGGGGTGTCGGCCATGGCGCGGCTCAGTCCGAGAGGCCCTGCATCACCTGCGCCATCTCGGGGCGCACGGCGTCGAAGGCGGCCACCACCGCCGGGTCGAACTGGCTGCCGGCCCCGGTGAAGATCTGGGCTTCGGCGCTGTCGAGCGACCAGGCGGGCTTGTAGACCCGCTCGTGGGTCAGGGCGTCGTACACGTCGGCCACCGCCATCAGCCGGGCCGGCAGCGGGATGGCTTCGCCGGCCAGACCCGCGGGGTAGCCCTGGCCGTCCCAGTGCTCGTGGTGGTGCAGGGCGATCAGCCGGGCCACCTCGAGGTAGCGCACCGATTCGGGCGGGCTGTCTTCGGGGAAGCGCTGGCCCAGCGCGCGCTGGGCGCGGTCGATGGCGTGCCGGATGGCCTGGCTGCCGATGGTGGTGTGCTGGCGCATCAGACCGAATTCATCGGCCGACAAGGGCCCCCGCTTGAGCAGGATGTGGTCGGGAATGCCGATCTTGCCGATGTCGTGCATCGGCGCGGCCTTGACGATGCGCTGGATCTGGGCCTCGTCCAGCGTCTCGGCATGCCGGGGGTCGTGGCGCAGCTGCCGGGCCAGCAGGTCCACGTAGTGCTGGGTGCGCAGCACGTGGTTGCCGGTCTCGCTGTCGCGGGTTTCGGCCAGCTCGGCCATGCCCGAGAGCATCAGTTCCTGGGCCAGCTGCAGCTCGTCCACCTGCCGTGCCAGGGCCTGTTCCAGGCTGCCGTTCTGCTGGCGCAGGCGGTCGCGGTGCTGCTTGATCTCCAGCTGGGTGCGCACGCGGGCCAGCACCACGGCCGGGCGCACCGGCTTGACGACATAGTCCACCGCGCCCAGGGCCAGACCGAGCTCCTCGTCGCCATCGTCGCCCAGGGCCGAGACGAAGATGACCGGGATGTCGCGTGTGCCCTCCTGCTGCTGCAGGGCGGCCAGCACCGCATGGCCGTCCATGCCGGGCATCTTCACGTCCAGCAGGATCAGGTCGGGTTGCTCGGCCGCGGCCAGGGCCACGGCGGACGCGCCCGAGCGGGTGGCCAGGACGCGGTAGAGGGGATGGAGCAGCCGCGAGAGCACCGCCAGGTTCAGCGGCTCGTCGTCGACAACCAGAATGGTCGCAGGGTGATTCATCTTCTTTTCGACCGGAGCGACAGCGGCAGGTGCCGGGCCTTGGCAGGCCCGCGCGACCATCGTAAGCTGCTGTCGGCTCGCGAGAGCTAGGAGAGAGCCCTCAGATGCCGTCTATCTTCGCGCCGGGTGCAGACCGGCGGGGGCCAGATCATCCCTTCCTTTCGGGAGAGCGGCATGAGCGAAGTGCGCCTGGAACGTGACACCTTCGGCGAAATCGCCGTTCCCGTGGAGCGCTTGTGGGGGGCGCAGACGCAGCGCTCGCTGGAACATTTCGACATCTCCCATGAGCGTATGCCAAGCGCCCTGCTGCATGCCTTGACGCGGGTCAAGCGCGCGGCGGCCGAGGCCAACGCCGCCCTGGGCCTGCTGGAGGCGGCCAAGGCCCGGGCCATCGTGGCGGCGGCCGACGAGGTGCTGGCCGGCCGCTGGGAGGCCGAGTTCCCGCTGGTGGTCTGGCAGACCGGCTCGGGCACCCAGACCCACATGAACGTCAACGAGGTGCTGGCCAACCGGGCCTCGCAGCTGCTGGGCGGCCCGGTGGGGTCGGGGCGCCTGGTGCACCCCAACGACGAGGTGAACCTGGGCCAGTCTTCCAACGATGTCTTTCCCACCGCGATGAACCTGGCCGCCACCCAGGCCCTGCAGGCCGGGCTGCTGCCCGCGCTGGGCCGCTTGCGCGACACCTTGCGGGCCAAGTCCCGCCTGTTCGCCGACATCGTCAAGATCGGCCGCACCCACCTGCAGGACGCCACCCCGCTGAGCCTGGGTCAGGAGATGTCGGGCTGGGTGGCCCAGCTCGACCATGCCGAGGCCCACCTGCGCGCGGCCCTGCCCCATCTGCGCGAGCTGGCCCTGGGCGGCACCGCGGTGGGCACCGGGCTGAACGCCCACCCCGAGTTCGCCACCCGCGTCGTCGATGCGCTGAACCGGGCCACCGGCCTGGGCTTGGTGAGCGCGCCCAACAAGTTCGAGGCCCTGGCCGCGCACGACGCCATCGTCCATGCCCATGGCGCGCTCAAGACCCTGGCGGCGGCCCTGTTCAAGATCGCCAACGACGTGCGCTGGCTGGCCTCGGGCCCGCGCGCCGGCCTGGGCGAGCTGCGCATCCCGGAGAACGAGCCGGGCAGCTCCATCATGCCCGGCAAGGTCAACCCCACCCAGTGCGAGGCCCTGACCATGGTCTGCTGCCAGGTCTTCGGCAACGACGTGGCGGTCAATCTGGCCGGCGCCTCGGGCAATTTCGAGCTCAACGTCTACAAGCCGGTGCTGATCCACGACTTCCTGCAGAGCGTGCGCCTGCTGGCCGACGGCATGACCAGCTTCGAGACCCACTGCGCCAGCGGCATCGAACCGGACCGGGCCCGCATGCACGAGCTGCTGGAGCGCTCGCTGATGCTGGTGACGGCGCTCAACCCCCACATCGGCTACGACCGCGCCGCCGCCATCGCCAAGAAGGCCCACCGCGAGGGCACGACGCTGCGCGAGGCGGCCATCACCAGCGGCCATGTCACGGCCGAGCAGTTCGACGCCTGGGTGGACCCGGCGCGGATGGTGGGCCCCGCCTAGCCCCCGCCGCCGGGCGGGGCCGCGGCCTCCGGCCCGGCGCCGATCCAGGGCCGGTCGTGCGCGGCCAGCCAGGCCTCGCCCTCCTCCAGGATGAAGTAGCGGAAGGCCTCGGCCGCCGGCGAGAGCAGGCGCGACTGCAGGTGCACCACGTTCCAGGTGCGGATCACCGGCGTGTGCTCCACGTGCAGCAGCTCGATCTCGCCGGCGCGCAGCTCCAGCCCCAGCGTGTGCAGGCTCAGGAAGCTCAGGCCCATGCCGGCCATCACCGCCTGCTTGATGGTCTCGTTGCTGGGCATCTCCATCGCGATGCGCGGCGTGACCCGGTGTTCCTGGAAGAAGCGGTCCATCAGGGCCCGGGTGCCGGAAGCGCCCTCGCGCACGATCAGCGGCTGGTTCTCCAGCATGGTCACCGGCACATGGCCCAGGGCCAGCAAGGGGTGACCCGGCGGGGCGACGAAGACATGCGGATGCGCGGCGAAGGGCTCGGCGCGGGTGGCCAGCTCGCGCGGAGGGCGGCCCATGATGGCCAGGTCCACCTCGCCGCTGTTGAGCAGGGCCACCAGCTGGTCCCGGGTGCCCGCCACCTGCAGCCGCACCTCCACGCCCGGGTGCTCGTCGCGAAAGCGCGCCAGCAGGCGCGGCACGAAGTACTTGGCCGTGCTCACCAGGCCCACGTTGAGCACGCCGGTTTCCAGGTGGCGCAGGCGCTGCATCGCGTCCTCGGCGTCCTTCATCACCGCCAGCAGGCGCCGCGCGTGCACCAGGAAGTACTCGCCGGCGGTGGTCAGCGCCACCTTGCGGCCCTGGCGGTCGAACAGCGGCAGCTCCAGCTGGGCTTCCAGCTCCTTGATCTGCATGGTCACGGCCGGCGGCGTCAGGTGCAGGGCCTCGGCCGCGCGCACAAAGCTGAGCTGCCGGGCCACTTCGGTGAAAACCCGGATCTGCCGGAAGGTGACGTTTTTCATTCAGGGAAACTGAATCGAAAGCCAACGAAGTTTGAATTTACCTTATCCATCGCGCTTCCTACATTGGGCTCCAACGACCGACGAACCCGTCCACCCCGAGGAGACACCCCATGAACCAAGCCGTCGAGACCGGCGTGATCCAGGATGCCAAGAAGCGCTACAGCGCCGGCGTGCTCAAGTACCGCCAGATGGGCTATTGGGACCCGGATTACCAGCCCAAGGACACCGACACCCTGTGTCTGTTCCGCATCACCCCGCAGGAGGGGGTGGACCCGGTGGAGGCCGCCGCCGCGGTGGCCGGGGAGAGCAGCACCGCCACCTGGACGGTGGTCTGGACCGACCGCCTGACCGCCTGCGACAGCTACCGCGCCAAGGCCTACAAGGTCGAGCCGGTGCCCGGCACCCCGGGCCAGTACTTCGCCTGGGTGGCCTACGACATCATCCTGTTCGAGGAGGGCTCGATCGCCAACATCACCGCCAGCCTGATCGGCAATGTCTTCAGCTTCAAGCCGCTGAAGGCCGCGCGGCTGGAGGACATCCGCATGCCGGTGGCCCTGGTCAAGACCTTCAAGGGCCCGCCCACCGGCCTGGTGGTCGAGCGCGAGCGCCTGGACAAGTTTGGCCGCCCGCTGCTGGGCGCCACCACCAAGCCCAAGCTGGGCCTGTCCGGGCGCAACTACGGCCGGGTGATCTACGAGGGCCTCAAGGGTGGCCTGGACTTCATGAAGGACGACGAGAACATCAACTCGCAGCCCTTCATGCACTGGCGTGACCGCTTCCTGTACGTGATGGACGCGGTCAACAAGGCCAGCGCCGCCACCGGCGAGGTCAAGGGCAGCTACCTGAACGTGACCGGCGCGACGATGGAGGACATCTATGAGCGTGCCGAGTTCGCCAAGGAGCTGGGCTCGGTGGTCATCATGGTGGACCTGATCATCGGCTGGAGCGCCATCCAGTCCATCGCCAACTGGGCCCGCAAGCACGACATGATCGTGCACATGCACCGGGCCGGCCACGGCACCTACACCCGCCAGAAGAACCACGGCGTGAGCTTCCGCGTGATGGCCAAGTGGCTGCGCCTGGCTGGCGTGGACCACCTGCACACCGGCACCGCGGTGGGCAAGCTCGAGGGCGACCCGATGACGGTGCAGGGCTACTACAACGTCTGCCGCGACAGCTTCACGAAGCAGGACCTGCCGCGCGGTCTGTTCTTCGACCAGGACTGGGCCGACATGAAGAAGGTGATGCCGGTGGCCTCCGGCGGCATCCACGCCGGCCAGATGCACCAGCTGCTGAACCTGTTCGGCGACGACGTGATCCTGCAGTTCGGTGGCGGCACCATCGGCCACCCGGCGGGCATCCAGGCCGGCGCGGTGGCCAACCGGGTGGCGCTGGAGTGCATGGTCAAGGCCCGCAACGAGGGCCGTGACATCGCGGCCGAGGGCCCGGAGATCCTGCGCGCGGCGGCCCAGTTCTGCACCCCGCTGAAACAGGCCCTGGATACCTGGGGCGAGATCAGCTTCAACTACGCCAGCACCGACACCAGCGACTTCGCGCTGACGCCGGCCGTCGCCTGACACCTTCCAACCCCGCCTGCCCAGCGTGGCGCGCAAGCAGGCCGGCACGGCGCTTCGCTGCGCTCATGTCCCCCGCCGACGGCCTCCGGCCGCCGGCTCCTCCTTGACTTCGCTCCGCGAAGCGCCGCACCGACCTGCGGCCAGCGGGTGACTGGTGAAGCGAAGTCAAGGAGGAGGCCCTGGCCAAGGGCCAGGGCCGGGGGACATGAGCGGAAGCAGTCGCCCGTTGGCCGCAAGCACGCCGCGACCGCTTTTGACCGAAATGGGCGAGAGCCCCCAAGGAGCACCCACCATGATGACCAACCCCACCGGCCGCCTGACCCAGGGCCAGTTCAGCTTTCTGCCCGACCTGAGCGACGCCGAGATCCGCGCGCAGATCGAGTACGGCCTGGCCAAGGGCTATGCCTGGAGCGTCGAATACACCGACGACCCGCACCCGCGCAACACCTACTGGGAGATGTACGGCATGCCCATGTTCGACCTGCAGGACGCCGCCGGCGTGATGCTCGAACTGCAAGGCTGCCGCCAGGCCTTCCCGCGCCACTACATCCGCATGATGGCCTTCGATTCGACCCGCGGCATCGAGTCCATCGCCATGTGCTTCATCGTCAACCGCCCGCCGGCCGAGCCGGGCTTCCAGCTGCAGCGGCAGGAGATCCACGGCCGCAGCCAGCGCTACACCCTGCGTGGCTACGCCGCCGACCATCCCGAGGCCGAGCGCTACTGAGCGAGCAAAGCGCCACGAGCGCATCGCGCGTCGCCTGCGCAATCCCCGCGCGTCCCTTGTTCCGGGTCAGGCTCGTTCCATGAGCCTGACTCCCCTGCCGGAGGTCCCCGATGAACGCCCCGCTCTACGCCATCCCCGGCGTGGCGACGACGGCCACGGCCGCAGCCACGCCCGCCGCCCCGGAGGCGGCGCCCGCGGCCCGCACCGTCCACGAGGTGCTGGCCCAAAGCCGGGTGATGGAGGTGCTCGACGAGCTCGACCGCGACCTGGTCGGCCTGCGCCCGGTCAAGGCGCGGCTGCGCGACATCGCCGCGCTGCTGGTGATCGACAGGCTGCGCGCCCAGTTCCAGCTGGCCGCTCAAGCACCCAGCCTTCACATGTGCTTCACGGGCAACCCCGGCACCGGCAAGACCACGGTGGCCCTGCGCATGGCCGAGATCCTTCACCGCCTGGGCTACATCCGCAAGGGCCACCTGGTGGCCGTCACCCGCGACGACCTGGTGGGCCAGTACATCGGCCACACCGCGCCCAAGACCAAGGAGGTGCTGAAGAAGGCCATGGGCGGGGTGCTGTTCATCGACGAGGCCTACTACCTCTACCGGCCCGAGAACGAGCGCGACTACGGCCAGGAGGCCATCGAGATCCTGCTGCAGGTGATGGAGAACCAGCGCGACGACCTGGTGGTGATCCTGGCGGGCTACAAGGACCGCATGGACACCTTCTTCCAGTCCAACCCGGGCATGAGCTCGCGCATCGCCCATCACCTCGACTTTCCCGACTACAGCGCCGATGAGCTGCTGGGCATCGCCGACCGCATGCTCGCCGGCCAGCACTACCGCTTCGGCGACGGTGCCCGCGACGCCTTCGCCCGCTACCTGGCCCTGCGCCTGGCCCAGCCCCACTTCGCCAACGCCCGCAGCGTGCGCAACGCGCTGGACCGGGCCCGCCTGCGCCAGGCCAGCCGGCTCTTCGCCGAGCCCGACCGGGTGCTCGATGCCGAGGCCCTGTCCACGCTGCTGCCCGAGGACATCGCCGCCAGCCGGGTCTTCGCCTCGACCGCCGCGGCGGACACGACCCCGGCTGACGCACCCGCGGCCTGAGCCGGCGCGGCCCCCCCAGAACACCCAAGGAGACTGTCATGCCCCTGTCCCACCGCCCCACGCTCACCCAGTACCTGATCGAGCAGCGCCGGCGCTTTCCCGGCGCCAGCGGGGAACTCAACGCCCTGATCCTTGATGTGGCCCTGGCGGCCAAGGCCATCGCCCGCGCGGTCAAGCTCGGCGAGCTGGGCAGCGCGGCCCCGGCCACACCGGCGGCCGTCAACGTGCAGGGCGAGGAACAGAAGCCCCTGGACGTGCTGGCCAACGAGGTCTTCCTGTGCCGCAACGAGGGCTCGGGCACCCTGGCCGGCATGGCCTCCGAGGAGATGGAGGCGCCCTACCCCATCCCGGACAGCCAGCCGCGCGGCAAGTACCTGCTGCTGTTCGACCCGCTGGACGGCTCCAGCAACATCGACGTCAACGTCTCGGTGGGCAGCATCTTCTCCATCCTGCGCGCGCCGCAGGACGTGGTGGACAGCGGCCGCGCGCCGGTGGAGGCCGACTTCCTGCAGCCCGGCGCGGCCCAGGTGGCCGCCGGCTACGCGCTCTATGGCCCCACCACCATGCTGGTGCTCAGCGTGGGCCACGGCACGGTGGGCTTCACCCTGCACCCGGACCTGGGCGAGTTCATGCTGACCCACCCGGACCTGCAGGTGCCGCCCGACACCCGCGAGTTCGCGATCAACGCCTCCAACAGCCGCTTCTGGGAGCCGCCGATCAAGCGTTATGTGGACGAGTGCCTTGCCGGCGCCAGCGGCGCGCGCGGCAAGGACTTCAACATGCGCTGGATCGCCTCGCTGGTGGCCGAGACCCACCGCATCCTGATGCGCGGCGGCGTCTTCATGTACCCCAGGGACCGCAAGGAGCCGGCCCGCGCCGGCCGCCTGCGCCTCCTGTACGAGGCCAACCCGGTGGGCTTCCTGATCGAGCAGGCGGGCGGGCGCGCCTCCACCGGCCTGCAGCCGGTGCTGGGCGTGCGGCCCGGCGCGCTGCACCAGCGCATCGGCCTGGTCTTCGGCTCGCGCCACGAGGTCGAGCGCATCGAGCAGTACCACCGCGATCCGTCGGAGGCCGAGCCGGCCAATCCGCTGTTCGCCGAGCGCAGCCTGTTCAGGGCCTGAGGCCCCGCCGGCCCACGCCCCTCACGCCATTCATTCCAAGAAGACCCGGAGACACACGACCATGTCCGCGCGACACCCCATCATCGCCATCACCGGTTCGTCCGGTGCGGGCACCTCCTCGGTGACCCGCACCTTCGAGAACATCTTCCGCCGCGAGAACGTGCGCGCCGCCGTCATCGAGGGTGACAGCTTCCACCGCTACGACCGCGGCGAGATGCGCCAGCGCCAGCGCGCGGCCGAGGAAGCCGGCAACACCCACTTCAGCCACTTCGGGCCGGAGAACAACCTCTTCGCCGAGCTGGAGCAGCTCTTTCACAGCTATGGCGAATCGGGCACCGGCCGGCGCCGGCGCTACCTGCACGACCCGGTGGAGGCCCAGCCCTACGGCCAGGAGCCCGGCACCTTCACCCCCTGGGAGGAGCTGCCCGGCGACACCGACCTGCTGTTCTACGAAGGCCTGCATGGCGCCGTCGTCACGCCCGAGGTCAACATCGCCCGCCACCCCGACCTGCTGATCGGCGTGGTGCCCGTCATCAACCTGGAATGGATCCAGAAGCTCTGGCGCGACAAGCATGTGCGCGGCTACAGCGCCGAGGCGGTGACCGACACCATCCTGCGCCGCATGCCCGACTACGTGCATTACATCGTGCCGCAGTTCGCCCACACCCACGTCAACTTCCAGCGCGTGCCGGTGGTGGACACCTCCAACCCCTTCATCGCCCGCGACATCCCCACGGCCGACGAATCGATCTGCGTGATCCGCTTCGCCAACCCCAAGGGCATCGACTTCCCCTACCTGCTCAACATGATCAACAACGCGTGGATGAGCCGCGCCAACACCCTGGTGGTGCCCGGCGGCAAGATGGAACTGGCGATGCAGCTCATCTTCACGCCCTACATCTGGCGCATGATGGAACGGCGCCAGCGTGCGCGTCAGGCGGTGTGACCATGGCCGCCCACGCTTCCGCCGCCGCCGAGCGCGTGGTCCGCCCCGTGCGCACCCCGCTGAACCCGCTGGCCAATGCGCTGCGCGCGCTGGCCATGGACGCCGTGCAACAGGCCCGCAGCGGCCACCCCGGCGCGCCCATGGGCATGGCCGAGATGGCCGTGGCCCTGTGGCACCACCACCTGCGCCACGACCCGGCCGATCCCCACTGGTGGGACCGCGACCGCTTCGTGCTCTCCAACGGCCACGCCAGCATGCTGCTCTACGCGCTGCTGCACCTGACCGGCTACGACCTCCCCGTGGACGAGCTGCGCCGCTTCCGGCAGGCCGGCAGCCGCACCCCCGGCCACCCCGAGGTCGACCACACCCCCGGCGTCGAGACCACCACCGGCCCGCTGGGCCAGGGCCTGGCCAACGCGGTGGGCCTGGCCCTGGCCGAGAAGCTGCTGGCCGACGAGTTCAACCGCCCCGGCCACACCGTGGTGGACCACCGCACCTGGGTCTTCCTGGGCGACGGCTGCCTGATGGAGGGCCTGAGCCAGGAGGCCATCTCGCTGGCCGGAGCCTGGAAGCTGCACAAGCTGGTGGCGCTGTACGACGACAACGGCATCAGCATCGACGGCGCCGTCACGCCCTGGTTCGCCGACGACACCGCGGCCCGCTTCGCCGCCTGCGGCTGGGCCGTGCTGGGCCCGGTGGACGGCCACGACGTGGCCGCGCTGGACGCCGCGCTGGCCCAGGCCCGCCGCCACGACCGGCCCACCCTGGTCATCTGCCGCACCACCATCGGCCGCGGCGCACCGGGCCGCCAGGGCTCGGCCCAGGCCCACGGCGAGCCGCTGGGCGCCGAGGAGATTGCCGCCACCCGCGCCGCGCTGGGCTGGACGGCCGGGCCTTTCGAGGTGCCCACCGACATCGCCCAGGCCTGGGACGCCCGGACCCGCGGCGCGGCCGCGCACGCGGCCTGGCAGGCCCGCTGGGAGGCCTACCGGGCCGCCTTCCCGGCCGAGGCCGCCGAGCTGGCGCGCCGGCTGCGCGGCGATCTGCCGCTGGACTTTGAGCTCGAAGGCTGGCGCGAGCTGGCCGAGGTGCAGCAGCGCGGCGAGGTGGTGGCCACCCGCAAGGCCTCGCAGCAGGCCATCGCCCGGCTGGCGCCCCGGCTGCCGGAGCTGCTGGGCGGTTCGGCCGACCTCACCGCCTCCAACCTGACCGACTGGCCCGGCTGCGGTGCCGTGCGCGGCGGCCAGCCCGGCGGGCGCCACATCAACTACGGCGTGCGCGAGTTCGGCATGTCGGCCATCATGAACGGCATCGCGCTGCATGGCGGCTTCATCCCCTTCGGCGGCACCTTCATGGTGTTCAGCGACTACAGCCGCAACGCCATCCGCATGGCCGCGTTGATGAAGAAGCGCGTGGTGCACGTGCTCACCCACGACTCCGTCGGCCTGGGCGAGGACGGCCCCACCCACCAGCCGGTGGAGCACGCCTGGTCGCTGCGCCTGATCCCCAACCTCGATGTCTGGCGCCCCTGCGACGCGGCCGAGACGGCGGTGGCCTGGCAGATGGCCTTGTCGCAGGCCGACCGGCCCAGCGCCTTGCTGCTGTCGCGCCAGGCCCTGCCGGCCCAGGCCCGCAGCCCGGAGCAGGTGGCGTCCATCCGGCGCGGCGGCTATGTGCTGTCGGACCGGCCGCAGGCTCAGGCGGTGATCCTGGCCACCGGCTCGGAGGTGGCGCTGGCGATGCAGGCCCAGGCCCTGCTGGACGCGCAGGGCCTGCCGGTGCGGGTGGTGTCCATGCCGTCCACCAGCGTGTTCGACGCGCAGGACGCGCGCTACCGCGACGGCGTGCTGGGCCGCCACCTGCCGCGCGTGGCGGTGGAGGCCGGCAGCACCCGCGGCTGGGCCTTCTACGGCTGCCGCGAGGTGCTGGGCCTGGACCACTTCGGCGCCTCGGCCCCCGGCCCGGCGCTGATGCAGTCCCTGGGCTTCACCGCCGAGCAGCTGGCCGACAAGGTGCGCGCGGCGATCGACCACGAGCCCCAGATCGAGCGTTCCTCCAACTGAGGCTGTCCGTCTCCTCCTCTGAAAGGCCCCCCATGCGCTACAGCGTCCTCAGCTTCGACCTGGACGGCACCCTGGTGGACACCGCCGCCGAGATCGCCGAGGCGGTCAACCGCACCCTGGCCGAGTTCGGCGTGCCGCGCCAGGACGAGGAACGCATCACCCGCCACATCGGCCATGGCGCCCGCCACACCCTGCTGCGGGTGCTGGCCGACCTGCTGCTGGCCGAGCCGGACCGGGCCGAGCGCCTGCGGCCCGACGCGGTGCTGCCGCGCTGGGAGGCCCACTACGGCACCCTGGCCGGCCGCCAGGCCAAGCCCTACCCCGGCTGCGCGGAGATGCTGCGCGCCCTGCGCCTGGGCGGCGTGCGCCTGGCCTGCCTGACCAACAAGGAGCACCGCCACGCCCAGCAGGTGCTGCGGCGCTGCGGCCTGGCCAGCGCCTTCGACTTCGTGCTGGGTGGCGACAGCCTGCCCCAGCGCAAGCCGGACCCCGCCACGCTGCGCCATGTGCTGGCGGCCCTGGGCGGCCAGCCCCAGCGCGCGGCCCATGTGGGCGATTCGCGCATCGACATCGAGACCGCCCGCGCCGCCGGCGCCCAGGCCTGGGCCGTGCCATGGGGCTACGACGGCGGGGCCCCGCTGCTGGAGGCCCGGCCCGACCAGGTCTTCGACAGCCTGCCCGACATCGCCGAGCACGTGCTGGGCGTCAACCGGGCCTGGATCGCCGCGGCGGCCACGGCCTGAGCCCCCGGTTCCCTCTTCCCTTCACCCTCTCACTTTCTCAAGGTTGCTCATGACGATCCGGATCGGCATCAACGGCTTCGGCCGCATCGGCCGCATGGTGCTGCGCGCTGCGGTGCAGAACTTCGCTGACGACATCGAGGTCGCCGGCATCAACGACCTGCTGGAGCCCGACTACCTGGCCTACCTGCTGACCTACGACAGCGTGCACGGCCGCTTCCAGGGCGAGGTGGCGGTCGAGGGACAGACCCTGATCGTCAACGGCCGGCGCATCCGGCTGACGTCGGTGAAGAACCCGGCCGAGCTGGCCTGGGGCGACATCGGTGTCGACGTGGTCATCGAATCCACCGGCCTGTTCCTGACGAAGGACACCGCCGAGAAGCACCTGAAGGCCGGCGCCAGGAAGGTCATCATGTCGGCCCCGTCCAAGGACGACACCCCGATGTTCGTCTACGGCGTGAACGACACCACCTACGCCGGCCAGGCCATCATCTCCAACGCCAGCTGCACCACCAACTGCCTGGCCCCGGTGGCCAAGGTGCTCAACGACACCTTCGGCATCCAGCGCGGCCTGATGACCACCGTGCACGCCGCCACCGCCACCCAGAAGACCGTGGACGGCCCGTCCAACAAGGACTGGCGCGGTGGCCGCGGCATCCTGGAGAACATCATCCCCAGCAGCACCGGTGCCGCCAAGGCCGTGGGCGTGGTGATCCCCGAGCTGAACAAGAAGCTCACCGGCATGTCCTTCCGGGTGCCGACCTCCGACGTGTCGGTGGTGGACCTGACCGTCGAGCTGAACAAGGAAGCCTCGTACGAGGACATCTGCGCGGCGATGAAGGCCGCCAGCCAGGGCGCCATGAAGGGCGTGCTGGGCTACACCGAGGACAAGGTGGTGGCCACCGACTTCCGTGGCGAGTCCTGCACCTCGATGTTCGATGCCGAGGCCGGCATCGCCCTGGACACCACCTTCGTCAAGGTCGTGGCCTGGTACGACAACGAGTGGGGTTACTCGAACAAGTGCCTGGAGATGGCGCGCGTGGTGGCCCGCGGCGTCGGGCGGGGCCGGGCATGAAGGTGCTGCGTTTCGAGGACCTCGTCAACGAGGGGCGCGTCACCGGCCAGCGCGTGTTCATCCGCGCCGATCTCAACGTGCCCCTGAGTGCGGCCGGCGAGATCACCGAGGACACCCGCATCCGCGCCTCGGTGCCCTGCATCGAGATGGCCCTGCAGGCCGGCGCCGCGGTGATGGTCACCTCCCACCTGGGCCGCCCCACCGAAGGCGAGTTCAAGCCCGAGGACTCGCTGGCCCCGGTGGCCGCGCGCCTGTCCGAGCTGCTGGGCCGCGAGGTGAAGCTGGTCGCGAACTGGGTCGACGGCGTGGACGTGGCCCCCGGCCAGGTCGTGCTGCTGGAGAACTGCCGCGTCAACGTCGGCGAGAAGAAGAACAAACCTGAACTGGCGCAGAAGATGGCCGCCCTGTGCGACATCTACGTCAACGACGCCTTCGGCACCGCCCACCGCGCCGAAGGCACGACCTACGGCATCGCCGAGTACGCCAAGGTGGCCTGCGCCGGCCCGCTGCTCGCCGCCGAGATCGACGCCATCACCCAGGCGCTGGCCTTGGGCGCCGTCGCCGGGCCGTCCCAAGACGGTGCCCTCCCCCTCGGGGGGCCCGGCGCAGCCGGGGTGGGGGCTCCAGGACCGAAGCGTCCGCTGATCGCCATCGTCGCCGGCTCCAAGGTCAGCACCAAGCTGACCATCCTGCAGAGCCTGTCGAGCAAGGTCGACGGCCTGATCGTCGGCGGCGGCATCGCCAACACCTTCCTGCTGGCCGCGGGCCTGAAGATCGGCAAGAGCCTGGCCGAGCCGGACCTGGTGGGCGAGGCCACCGCGGTGATCGAGGCCATGAAGGCCCGGGGCGCCGAGGTGCCCATTCCCGTGGACGTGGTTTGCGCCAAGACCTTTGCGGCTGATGCACCGGCCGCCGTCAAGGCCGCCAGCGAGGTGGCCGACGACGACCTGATCCTGGACATCGGCCCGAAGACCGCGGCCATCCTGGCCGACAAGCTCAAGGCCGCCGGCACCATCGTCTGGAACGGCCCGGTGGGCGTCTTCGAGTTCGACGCCTTCGCGCACGGCACCGAGACCATCGCCCGCGCGATCGCCCAAAGCCCGGCCTTCAGCATCGCCGGCGGCGGCGACACCCTGGCGGCCATCGCCAAGTACGGCATCGAGCGGGACGTGGGCTACATCTCCACCGGCGGCGGCGCCTTCCTGGAGGTGCTGGAAGGCAAGACCCTGCCGGCCTTCGAGATCCTGGCCAAGCGTGCCCAGAGCTGACACCCCATCATCACAGGAGACACCCCATGGCCCTCATCGCCCTGCGCCAACTGCTGGACCACGCCGCCGACCACGGCTACGGCGTGCCCGCCTTCAACGTCAACAACCTCGAGCAGGTCCACGCCATCATGCAGGCGGCCCAGGCCACCGACAGCCCGGTGATCCTGCAGGCCAGCGCCGGCGCCCGCAAGTACGCCGGCGAGGCCTACCTGCGCCACCTGGTGCTGGCCGCCATCGAGACCCACCCGGACATCCCCGTCTGCCTGCACCAGGACCACGGCGCCTCGCCGGCCGTCTGCCTCCAGGCCATCCGCTCGGGCTTCTCCAGCGTGATGATGGACGGCTCGCTGAAGGAAGATGCCAAGACCCCGGCCGACTACGCCTACAACGTGGCCGTCACCGCCCAGGTCTGCCAGATGGCCCATGCCGTGGGCGTGAGCGTGGAGGGCGAGCTGGGCTGCCTGGGCTCGCTGGAGACCGGCGATGCCGGCGAGGAGGACGGCGTGGGCGCGGCCGGCAAGCTCAGCCACGACCAGATGCTGACCGACCCGGCCGAGGCCCGGGACTTCGTGGCCCGCACCGGCGTGGACGCGCTGGCCATCGCCATCGGCACCAGCCACGGCGCCTACAAGTTCACCCGCCCGCCCACCGGCGAGGTGCTGGCCATCGACCGCATCGCGCAGATCCACGCCGCGGTGCCCAACACCCACCTGGTGATGCACGGCAGCTCCAGCGTGCCGCAGGAGTGGCTGGCCATCCTGCGCCAGTACGGGGGCGACATCAAGGAGACCTACGGCGTGCCGGTGGCCGAGATCGTGCGCGGCATCGCCAGCGGCGTGCGCAAGGTCAACATCGACACCGACATCCGCCTGGCCATGTTCGGCGCGATGCGCCAGCTGATGGCCACCCAGCCCAGCGAGTTCGACCCGCGCAAGGCCCTGGCCGCCGCGACGAAGGCCGCCCAGGGCCTGTGCCAGGCGCGCTTCGAGGCCTTCGGCTGCGCCGGCCAGGCCAGCCGCATCCGGCCGCTGCCGCTGGAGGCCCTGGTGCCGCGCTACCGCTGAAAGGAACCGCGATGCTCGAAGCCCTGCTGTGGGACGTGGACGGCACCCTGGCCGAGACCGAGCGCGACGGCCACCGGGTGGCCTTCAACCTGGCCTTTGCCGAGGCCGGCCTGCCCTGGGGCTGGTGCGAGCGCCGCTACGGCGAGCTGCTGCAGGTGACCGGCGGGCGCGAGCGCCTGCTGGCCGACATGGCCACCCGGGCCGATGCCCCGGCGACGCCGGCCGCGCGCGAGGCCCTGGCCCGGCGCCTGCATGCGCTGAAGAACGCCGCCTACGCCCGCCTGGTGGCCGAGGACCGGCTGCGGGCCCGCCCGGGCGTGGTCGGCCTGATCCGCGCCGCGCGCGCGGCCGGGCTGCGCCAGGCCATCGTCACCACCACCAGCCGGGCCAACGTCCAGGCCCTGCTGCCGCGCCTGCTGGGGCCGGACTGGGCGGACTGCTTCGACGCCCTGCTGTGCGGCGAGGACGTGGTCGCCAAGAAGCCCGACCCCGAGGTCTACACGCTGGCGCTGCGGCGTCTGGGCCTGGCGCCCGAGCAGGCCCTGGCGCTGGAGGATTCGCCCGCCGGCCTGCAGGCCGCGCAGGCCGCCGGTGTGGCCGTGCTGCTGCGTCCCAGCGCCTACTTCCCCCGCCCGCCGGACGGGGCCGGCTGGACCTGGGACGAGGCCCAGCCTCCGGACCTGGCCGCGCTGCGCCTGGGCCATGCCCGTCACACGGCCGTGGCCTGAGGCCGTTCAGGCCATGCCGGCCACCCGGTTGCGGCCCTCGCACTTGGCGCGGTAGAGCGCCAGGTCGGCCTGGGCGATCAGCGTGTCCATGTCCAGCTCGCCGGTCTGCTCGCTGTGGCTGGCCCAGCCCACGCTGACCGTGACGCAGCCGCTGGGCGAGGCCGGGTGCTGCAGGCCCAGGGCCTCCACCGCGCTGCGCAGCCGCTCGGCCAGGCCCGGCGCGTCGCGGTGGGAGGCGGCCGGGAACAGGGCCAGGAACTCCTCGCCGCCGTAGCGCACCAGCACGTCGTCGGGGCGGGCCAGCGTGCTGCTCAGGGCCTGGGCCACCTGGCGCAGGCAGGCGTCGCCGTAGCGGTGGCCGCGCTGATCGTTGAGCGGCTTGAAGTGGTCCACGTCCACCATCATCACCGTCCAGTCGCGTGGGGGGTGGCGCCGCCGCTCGGGCTGCCGCAGCCGGGCCATCACCTGCTTGAGGTGGTGGCGGTTGGGCACGCCGGTCAGCGCGTCGGTCCAGGCGATGCGGGCCAGCTTGCGGCGCTGGCGCCGCAGCGACTCGCTCTTGAGCCGGTGCTGCACCTGGGCCAGCGTGCTGCGCCAGGCGCTGGCCCCGGCGGCCAGCAGCACGCCGGCCACGCCCCAACCGTAGTCCAGCCGGACGAGCCGCAGCGACAGCAGCAGCAGCGTGCCCGACAGCAGCATGGGGCTGACGCTGCGCACCAGGAACTCCCAGCGCCGCGAGGGCAGCGGCCAGGGGCTGGGCAGCGGCCGCGCGCCCGGCCAGGCCAGCAGCACCAGCGGCAGGAAGGTCAGCGTGATCAGGCTGCTCCAGGCCGGGGTCACGGCCTCGGGCCAGCGGGCCGTCAGGTGGTTGTTCAGGGCCGCGCCCAGGGTGTAGAGGCCCACGTGCAGGCTCATCGCCCCGAACAGGGTGCGCTCGGCCGACGAGACCGCCGCGCTCCAGCAGACCGCCATGCCCACCCCCAGGTAGAGGTTCTGGGCGTCGATCAGCCAGAGCTGGGTGGACAGGCCGGGGGCATCCGGCGTGCTGTCCGCCGCCAGCGAGCCCCAGGTCAGCCAGAACCAGGCCAGCGCCACGGCCAGGGCCTGGATGACGTCCAGGCCGAAGGCGGTGTGGGGCTCGCGCTCGCGCCAGGGCCGGGCCAGCAGCAGCAGCAGCGGCACCGCCCAGAGCTGGAACAGCATCAGGATGGCACGGTGGGGCAGGGCGTGCTGGCCCAGGCCCCATTCCCACCAGAGGTTGCCGGCCTGGCCCAGGCTCCACACGCCCAGGCTGGCGGCCACGCAGGTCCAGCCCCAGCGCACGGCCGGTTCGGTTTCGGCGCGGGCACGGCGCAGCGTCACCGCCAGGGCCAGCAGCGCCGCGGCCAGCACCACCAGGTAGGCCGGCAGGCTGGTGCCGCCGGCCAGGCCCGCAGCCAGCACCAGGGCCTGGAGCGCGAGGAAGCCGAGGGTGACACGCAAGGACAAGGGCACGGCGGGCACCCCGCGAAACAGCAGCGGGGCGGTGGCGAACAAGCGTTCGATTTTGACCAAAACCGCCGACAGTTCCGGGGACGTTTCCTCCGTTCACAATGGGAGCGTGAATTCCGCACTCCCCCACAGCCCGGCGGCCGACCGCAACAAGGGCCCCATCCTGGACCAGCTGCGCGCGCTGCTGCCGGTGGGCGCCCGGGTGCTGGAGATCGCCAGCGGCACCGGCCAGCATGCCGAGCACTTCGCCCTGGCCTCGCGCCGTGGCGGCTGGGGCTGGCAGTGGCAGCCCAGCGAGGCCACGCCCGCCGGCCTGCGGCCTCTGGCCGAGCGGCTGGCCGAGGTGCCCGGGGTGCGCCCCCCGCTGATGCTGGACGTGCGCCAGCCCGACTGGCCCAAGGCGGCCGGGGCCGCTGGCTGGGACGCCGTCTACGTGGCCAACCTGCTGCACATCTCGCCCTGGGCCTGCGCCGGTGCGCTCATGCGCGGCGCCGCGCGCGTGCTGCGCCCGGGCGGGCGGCTGATCGTTTACGGCCCCTTCATCGTCGAGGGCGAGCCCACCTCGCCCAGCAACCAGGCCTTCGACATCGACCTGCGCAGCCGCGATGCGGCCTGGGGCCTGCGCCACCTGAGCGATGTGCAGGACGAGGCCCGCGCGGCCGGCCTGGTCTTCGAGGCCCTGCAGGACATGCCGGCCCACAACCGGCTGCTGGTCTTCGGCCGGCCTGCGGGCTGAGCCGGGCCGCGTTCAGCCCAGCCAGGCCCGCGCCACCCAGCCCGGGGCCACCGCCAGCGCGAACAGCAGGCCCGAGACGGCGCCCCACAGGTGGGCCTCGTGGTTGGTGCGGCCGCGCTGCTGCTGGCCGGCCCACAGGGTGTAGGCCAGATAGCCCAGGCCGAAAATCGGCGCCGGGATGGGCACCGGGATCGGCAGGATGTAGAGCTTGGCGCCGGGGAACAGCGCGATGGCCGCGAACACCACCGCCATCACCGCGCCGGAGGCGCCCAGGCACTGGTAGGCCGGGTTGTGGCGCTGCTTGAACCAGGTGCCCAGCGTGCTGGCCAGCAGGCCCACCGCGTAGAGCAGCAGGAAGCGCGGCGTGCCCAGGGCCCGCTCCAGCCCGGGCGCGAAGGCCCAGAAGCTGAAGCCGTTGAAGATCAGGTGGGTCAGGTCCGCATGCAGGAAGGCATGGCTGAGGACGGTGCCCCACTGCCGGCGGCGCAGCAGCCAGTAGGGGCGCAGCACGCCACGGTCCAGCCATTGGGGGGCGCGGTAGAAGGCCCACAGGCTGATGGCGGCCATGGCGGCCAGCAGCAGGCTGGCGGCGGGCGAGGCGAGAACGGAGGACATGGCCGGCGATGGTAGCCGGCCGCCGGGCTCAGTCCTGTGTCACCGGCAACAGGCGCTGGTGCGGGCCTTCCAGCAGATCGCGTTCGGCCCAGCCTCGGCCGGTGCACAGCGGGAAGCTGGCCACGTGGCAGCCGTCGGCCTCGGCCAGCTCCACCCACACCACCGGCACGTCGTGCGGGCTGCGCTGCTCCACCGCGTAGGCGTACAGCGCGGCCGGCTGCGCACTGTCGAGCAGTTGCTCGAAGAGCCGGGGCCGCCGGGTGGCGTCGGCCCAGTCCTCGGCGCTGCCGCTGTCCAGGTCGCCGGGCAGCAGGCGCACGCTGCCGGTCAGCTGGCCGGGGATCTGCGTGTCCGCCTCCAGCGCGAAGAGCTGTCCTCGCACATGCAACCCGCGCTGCACCTGGCGGCGCATGCCGCGGTAGAGCAGGTCGAAGGCCGCGTTGATGTCCGATGACTCCATGAAACGGTGGCGGCGGTCGCCGCGGTGGTCTTGCAGAGGGGGGAAGTCGAACATGGCGGGGTACAGCAGGGTTGGGACAGGTTCTGGACGGGATCGTAGGCGCCGGCGCCGGGCGCAATCCCGTGAATAAGCCGGGAAAGCCGCGCTGCGTCCGGCTCAAGTTCGCCGCTATCCTGGCCCGATGAATGTCGACGAGTACCTGCAACACGACGCCACCGCGCTGGCCGAGCGCGTCGCCCGCGGTGAGGTCCAACCCACCGAGCTGCTGGACCTGGCCCTGGCCCGCCAGCAGGCGGTGCACGGCCGCCTCAATGCCCTGAGCCGGCTGATGGCCGGCGAGGCCCGCGGCCTGATCGCCGACGGCCTGCCCGAGGGGCCCTTCCGCGGCGTGCCCTTCCTGCTCAAGGACGGGGTGCACGACTGGGCCGGCCTGCCCACCAGCTATGGCTGCCGCGGCATGCTGCGTCTGGTGCCGACCGAGCATGCCTTTGTCGTGCGGCGCTACCTGCGCATGGGTCTGGTGGTCTTCGGCAAGACCAACCTGCCCGAGCTGGCGCTCAAGGCGGTCAGCGACTCCGCGCTGCACGGCCGGGCCTGCAACCCCTGGGACCTGGGGCGCACGCCCGGCGGCTCCAGCGGTGGCGCGGCCGCGGCGGTGGCCGCCGGCATCGTGCCCATGGCCGCAGGCAACGATGGCGGTGGCTCCATCCGCATCCCGGCGGCCTGCTGCGGCCTGGTGGGCCTGCGGCCCTCGCGCGGCCGGGTCTCGGTGGGCCCGGGCATCGGCGAGGTCTGGTACGGCGCCTCCACCGAAGGCGTGCTCAGCCGCAGCGTGCGCGACACCGCCCGCGCGCTGGACGCGCTGCAGGGCCCCGAGCCGGGCGACCCCTTCGTCATCGCCCCGCCGACCGAGCCCTATGCCCAGGCCTGGCAGCGCCCGCCGGGCCGGCTGCGCATCGGCTGGACCACCCGCTCGCCCATCGGCACGCCGGTGCACCCCGAGGCGGTGGCCGCGGTGCACGACGCGGTGGCGCTGCTCGCCTCGCTGGGCCACGAGCTGGTCGAGGCCGAACCGGCCATCGACGGCGACGCCCTGGCCCGCAGCTACCTGCACCTGTACTTCGGCCAGGTGCCGGCCCTGGTGGCGCGGGCCCGCGCCGCCGGTGCCCGCGACGGCGACTTCGAGCCCCTGACCCGGGTGCTGGAGACCCTGGGCCGCGCCGTCTCGGCCGGCCAGCTCACCCAGGAGCTCTGGCAGTGGAACGGCTTCGGCCGCGCGCTGGCCGACTTCCACGCCCGCCACGACCTGCTGCTCACCCCCACGCTGGCCGAGCCGCCGATCCGCCACGGCCAGGGCGACCCGCCGGCCTGGCAGCAGATTCTGCTGGACGGCCTGAACCGCAGCGGCCTGCTGGGCGCGCTGGCCCGGCGCGGCTGGCTCGACGGCATGGTCAACCAGATCGCCCGCGACAACCTGCAGGCCGTGCCCTTCACCCAGCTGGCGAACCTGACCGGCGTGCCGGCCATCAGCCTGCCGCTGTACTGGACGCCCGAGGGCTTGCCGCTGGGCGTGCAGTTCGTCGCCCCCTTCGGCCGGGAGGGCCAACTGCTGCAGCTGGCCGGCCAGCTCGAACAGGCACGGCCCTGGGCCGGACGGCGCCCGCCGCTGTGACCCCGGAGCTGCGATGACCCTGGCCCCGCGGACCGAGCGGCACACCCTGCGCGACGTGCACCTGCACGACGGCACGCTGCTGCCCACGCTGGCGCTGGCCTGCACCACGCTGGGCGCGCCGGACGGCGAGCCGGTGCTGCTGCTGCACGGCAGCCAGGGCTCGGCGGCCAGCTGGCTCACGCCGGCCTGGGCCGGGCGGATGTTCGGCCCCGGCCAGCCGCTGGACGCCGCGCGCCACCACCTGATCCTGCCCGACGCCCTGGGCAGCGGCCGTTCGGCCAAGCCCAGCGACGGTCTGGGGCCGGCCTTCCCGGCCTACACCTATGGCGACATGGTGGCCGTGCTGCACCGCCTGCTGACCGAGGCGCTGGGCATCCACCACCTGCGCGCGGTCATCGGCTATTCGATGGGCGGCATGCACACCTGGCTGCTGGCCGGCCAGCACCCGGACTGGATGGACATCGCCGTGCCCATGGCCGCCTCGCCCGTGCCCATGGGCGGGCGCAACTGGCTGCTGCGCCGCATGCTGTGCGAGAGCATCCGCCGCGACCCGGCCTGGCAGGGCGGGCGCTACACCACCCAACCGCCGGCCCTGGCCTGGGCCTCCACCTTCTTCGCGCTGGCCAGCAACGGCGGCGAGCAGGCCCTGCGGACCCAGGCGCCCGATGTGGCCGCGGCCGACGCGCTGCTGGACCGCCGCCTGGCCGCGCCCTTCACGGGCGATGCCAACGACCACCTCTGGCAGTGGGAGGCCGCGCGCGACTACGACCCCACGCCCGGCCTGGACCGCATCCGCGCCCGGGTGCTGGCCATCACCAGCGCCGACGACGAGCGCAACCCGCCGGCCCTGGACCTGATGGCCCCGGCCATCGCCCGCATCCCCCACGCCCGCCACCTGGTGGTGCCGCCCAGCGCCGGCACCAGCGGCCACGGCAGCCTGATGGACGCCCGCTTCTGCGCCGAGGCCCTGGCCGCCCTGCTGCGCGAGGCCCCGCGCCTGGCCTGAACCCGCTACGCTTGGCGGTCCTTCCGCACGCTGTCGCCATGCCCCGTTTCGCCGCCAATCTGTCCCTGCTCTACAACGACGTGGACTTCCTCGATCGCTTTGCCGCTGCCGCCGCCGATGGCTTCCTGGGGGTCGAGTTCCTCTTTCCCTACGCCTGGCCGGCCGAGCAGCTGGCCGGCCTGCTGAAGGCCCACGGCCTGCAGCAGGTGCTGTTCAACGCCCCTCCGGGCGACTGGGAGGCCGGCGAGCGCGGCCTGGCCTGCCGGCCCGGGCGCGAGGCCGAGTTCCGCGCCGGCTTCGAGCGGGCGCTGGGCTACGCCCGCGTGCTGGCCTGCCCCCGCATCCATGTGATGGCCGGCCTGCTGCCCGCGGGCGAGACCCGCGACAGCGTGCGCGCCACCTACGTGGCCAACCTGAAGGTGGCGGCCGCGCTGGCCGCCGAGGCCGGGGTGGACGTGCTGATCGAGCCGATCAACGAGCGCGACATGCCCGGCTTCTTCCTGAACCGGCAGGACCAGGCCCATGCCCTGGTGGCCGAGATCGGCGCGCCCAACGTCAAGGTGCAGATGGACCTCTACCACTGCCAGATCGTCGAGGGTGACCTGGCCATGAAGATCCGCCAGTACCTGCCCACCGGCCGCGTGGGCCACTTCCAGATCGCCGGCGTGCCCGAGCGCCACGAGCCGGACATCGGCGAGATCCACCACCCCTACCTGTTCCGCCTGCTCGACACGCTGGGCTGGGATGGCTGGATCGGTTGCGAGTACCGCCCGGCCCGCGGCAGCGCGCCGCACGCCACCTCCGACGGCCTGGGCTGGCTGCGGCCCTGGTTGGATTGAAGAACCCTGGGATGGTGCAGGGCCGCGCTAATTGAGCCCGCGTGCTTGGGGCTCGGGCCACATCCTCAGTTTGCAGGCCTGCTCATTCCCGGATTGGGAGAGCGGCTCATCCCATCCATGATGCGGGCAGAGGCATCGCGCTCATGCTGGGCGTCAGCCGCCGTGCGGCAGCGGCTGTGGGCAATGTTGCTTCCGAGCGAACGTTCTTGCTCGCACACCATTGCGGGCGCTTGGGTCGTGGCGGCAGCGTCGGCGGGCGGCGTGGTCGCGGTGCTGCAGGCGCCCAACGTCGCTACCAGGGCGCAGATCAGAGACAGAGGAAACAGGTGCTTCATGGTCAATCCAAACAACAGGCCTGTGGCATGGCCCAAGTTGCCCATTGTCTGTGCTGCCACCTCTCTTGGCAGGCTTCGCCTTGGGGATGGTCAAGCCGCGATGCGCCGGGCGAGCCAGCGTTCCAGCCACTGCGGTCCGCTGCCCGACAGCCGGAACAGCCAGCGCGCCAGGGGGCCCACCGGCCAGTGCACCCGGCCCCAACCGCGGGCCCGGGCGGTGTGCCAGACCTGGTCGGCCACGTCCTCGGCCGTCAGACGCACGCCCAGGCGGCGGATGCTCTGCGCATCCATGTCCAACACCATGGCCGTCTGCACGAACAGCGGCATCAGGTCCTGCACGCGGATGCCGTCCTGTTCCCACTCGATGCTCAGCGCCTCGGTCAGCCCGCGCACCGCGAACTTGCTGGCCGAGTAGGTGGCCAGCGAGGCCTGACCGTAGATGGCCGCGGTGGAGCACAGGTTGATGACCTGCGCGCCCGGCGTGGCCGCCAGCAGCGGGTGGGCCAGCCAGCAGCCATTGAGCAGGCCCTTCACGTTGACGTCGATCACCGCGTGGTGTCTTTCCAGCGGCGAGTCGGCGAAGGGCCCGGAGATCAGGATGCCGGCGTTGTTGACCAGCAGGTCCAGCCGGCCGAAGCGCTGGCGCACGGTGGCCAGGGCCGCCGTCCACTGGGCCGGGTCGGTCACGTCCAGGGTCAGGCCCAGGCAGCGCGCCTCGCCCAGGCCGCGCACCAGGTCGGCCAGGCCGGTGGCGTCGATGTCGCCGGCCACCACCTGCCAGCCCTCCAGCGCGAAGCGGCGGGCGGTGGCCCGGCCGATGCCGGTGGCCGCGCCGGTGATCAGGACGCAGCGGCTTGGGGTGTCGTGGGCCATGGGGCGGGGCTTTCGTCGGGAATCGTGGCGGCGCTGGCCGGGGCAGCCTGGGCCATGAAGCGCTGGCTGGCCTGGCCCAGGGCCTGCACCGCGGCGGCGGCCGAGGCCAGGTAGCCCGCCTGCAGCTGGAACACATGCCAGCGCCGGGCGTGCACCTCCAGCTGCACCGGCAGGCCGCAGGCGCGGGCGTGGCGGGCCAGGGCCAGCGCGTGGCCGCGCAGGATCTCCTCCTCGCCCACCTGGATGAACAGCGGCGGCAGGCCGGCCAGGTCCTGGCGCAGGGGCTGGTGCTCCGGCGCGTCGGCCGGCGCGGCGTACCAGCGCAGGGCCTGGGTGAGCCAGCCCGGGCGCAGCATGGGGTCGCGCTGGGTCGGGTCGGTGGGGCCGCCCTCGGGGCGCAGGTCCGTCACCGGCGAGAGCAGCAGCAGCCCGGCCGCCGGAGCCTCGCCGAGGGCCTTGAGCCGCAGGGCCAGCGCCAGGGCCAGCGCACCGCCGGCCGAATCGCCCGCGATGACGATGCGCCCGGCCGGCAGGCCGCGCGCCCGCAGCGCCCGCCACACCGCCAGCGCGTCCTCCAGCCCCGCGGGGTAGGGGTGCTCGGGCGCCAGCCGGTAGTCCACCATCCAGACGGGGCACTGCGCGGCCGGGGCCAGGCGGCTGCTCAGGCTGCGGTGGGTGGCCGGGCCACCCAGGCAGAAGGCGCCGCCGTGCAGGTAGAGGATGGCGCCATCGGCCGCCTCGCTGCGGCCGGGCGGGCTGAGGACTTCCACCGGCACCGCGCCCACGCGTTCCTGGCGCCGCTGCACGCCACCGCCGGCGAACATGGTGAGCGTCAGTGCCCGCGCCACCGCGCGCTGCAGCGGCGCGTTCAGCGGCGGGCCCACCAGCAGGCGGAAGCTGTGGCGCAGCAGGCTGCGCAGGCCGGCGGCCACCAGCGCTTCGGTGCGGCTGGCGGGCTCGCGCAGCTCCACCGCGCCGGTCAGCGTCGGTGCCTCGGTCAGCGGCCGGCTCAGGCGGTAGGCCGACAGCGAGGACCAGCGCGTCCAGGCCCGGAAGCTCAGCGTGAAGCCGGGCCAGTTGGTGGGGTTGTGGCCGCGGGCGTCGATGTACCAGCTGCGGCAGCCGTTCCACACCGTGGCCGTCAGCCGGCGCTGCACCCAGCGGTTGAAGCGGCCGAAGCGGCCCGGGTCCACCTCCAGCGCGGTGGCGCCGGCCTGCTGCATCGCCCGCCGGCAGCGCATGACGTGGGCGATCTGGCTCTCCAGCATGTAGACGATGGAGTTGTGGCCGAGGTTGGTGTTGGGCCCGTAGAGCGTGAACAGGTTGGGAAAGCCCGGCACCGTCAGGCCCAGGTAGGCGGCCGCGCCCTCGCGCCAGGCCTCGTCCAGCGTGCGGCCGTCGCGGCCGGTGATGCGCATGGGCGCCAGGAACTCGGTGGCCGCGAAGCCGGTGCCATAGACCAGCACGTCGGCCGGGTGCAGCCGCCCGTCCACCGTCTCCACCCCCGTGGGCGTGATGCGGCGGATGCCCTCGGTCACCAGGGCCACGTTGGGCCGGGCCATGGTGGCCAGGTAGGTGGACGACAGCAGGATGCGCTTGCAGCCGATCGGGTAGTCGGGCGTCAGGCGCTGGCGCAGCGCGGCGTCCGGCACCTGGCGCTTGAGCAGGCGCTGGAAGGGCACGCCCACCGCCCAGCGCATCAGGCCCTTGAAGCGGGTGAAGGCCAGGGCCTGGGATTCGTAGTGCAGGTAGATGCCCAGGCGGCGCAGCCGCATGCGCCAGGGTTGGCGCCGCATGGCGTCCTGCTCCGCGGTGCTGTAGGGCCGGTCCGGCCGCGGCAGCACATAGGCGGCCGAGCGCTGGAACACGCTGAGCTGGGCCACCCGCGGCGCGATGGCCGGCACGAACTGGATGGCCGAGGCGCCGGTGCCGATCACCGCCACCCGCTTTCCTTCCAGCGCCACGCCGTGGTCCCACTGCGCCGAGTGGAAGCGCGGGCCGGTGAAGTCCGCCAGGCCGGGGATGTTCGGCAGGGCCGGGCGGCTGAGCTGGCCCACGGCGGTGATCAGCTGGCGGGCCTGCAGCGTCTCGCCACTGGCCAGCGTCACCGTCCAGCCCTGGGCGGCTTCGTCCCAGGCGGCCTCGCGCACCTCGGTGTGCAGGCGCAGGTGGCGGCGCAGGTCGTACTTGGCGGCGCAGTGGCGCAGGTAGTCCAGGATCTCGGGCTGGGTGGCGAAGCTGCGCGACCAGTCGGGCTTGGGCTCGAAGGAGAAGGAGTAGAGGTGCGAGGGCACGTCGCAGGCGGCGCCGGGGTAGGCGTTGTCGCGCCAGACGCCGCCCACGTCGCCGCCCTTCTCCAGGATCAGGAAGCGGGTCTCGCCGGCCTGGCGCAGCGCCACGGCCATGCCCAGCCCGGCGAAGCCGCTGCCGATGATCAGGGCGTCCAGCATGTCGGGGTTCGTGTCGGCCATCGTCTGCCTCAACCCAGGCGCTGCAGCAGGCCCAGCAGGCGCTCGAAGGTGGCGCCGTAGGGCGGACGGAACAGCGCGGTGCCGGCCCAGCGCGACTGGTGGAACACGGGCTTCAACTTGCTGAAGGTGTTGAAGCCCCACTCGCCGTGGTAGGCCCCCATGCCGCTGGCGCCCACGCCGCCGAAAGGCTGGTGCTCCTGGCCCAGGTGCCACAGGCAGTCGTTGACGGTGACGCCGCCGGAGATCGTCTCGTGCAGCACCCGGTCACGGTGGGCCGTGTCGCGGCCGAACCAGTACAGGGCCAGCGGCCGGTCGCCCTGCTGAACGTGGGCGATGGCCGCGTCCAGCGAAGGCACCTCCAGGATGGGCAGCACCGGGCCGAAGATCTCCTCGCGCATCAGGCGCGCGCCGGCCGGCGGATTGAGCACCAGGGTCGGCGCGATCTTGCGCGTGCCCTGCTCCAGCGATTCGTGGGCCGGGTTGACCTGCACGATGGTGGCGCCCAGGCCGGCGGCCTCGGCCACCATGTCGCGCAGCCGGGCGTGGTGGCGCGGGCTGACGATGGCGGTGTAGTCGGGGTTGTCGCGCAGCGTCGGGTACATGCGCTCGGCCGCGCGGGCGATGCGCCGCGCCAGGGCCTCGCCCTGGCCGGTGGGCACCAGCACGTAGTCGGGCGCCACGCAGGTCTGGCCGGCGTTGAGCAGCTTGCCGTAGGCGATGCGCTGGGCCGCCTCGTCCAGGTCGGCGGAACTGTCGATGATGGCCGGCGACTTGCCGCCCAGCTCCAGCGTCACCGGTGTCAGGTTGGCGGCGGCGGCCTGGGCCACCAGCCGGCCCACCGGGGTCGAGCCGGTGAAGAACAGGTGATCGAAGGGCAGGTGGCTGAAGGCCTGGCCCACGCTGGCGTCGCCGGTGACCACGCTCATCTCGTCGGGGGCGAAGGCCTCGGCCACCGCGCGCTCCAGCAGGGCCGAGAAGGCCGGGGTCAGCTCCGAGGGCTTGATCAGCACCCGGTTGCCCGCGGCCAGCGCCGCCAGGGCCGGGCCCAGCGAGAGCTGCAGCGGGTAGTTCCAGGGCGCCACCACGCCCACCACGCCCAGGGGCTGGGGCAGCAGGCGGTTGCGCCCGGGCAGGAAGTGCAGCTGGGTCGGCACGCGCCGCTCGCGCATCCAGCCCTTCAGATGGCGCAGCGCATGGCGCAGGCCGGCGCGCACCACGAAGGCCTCGGCCAGCCGGGTCTCGTGCGGGCTGCGGCCGCTGAAGTCGGCGCTGATGGCCTGCACCAGGGCCGCCTCGTGGCGGTCCAGCAGCGCGGCTAGGCGCTGCAGCCGGTCGCGCCGCTCGGCCAGGGTCGGAAAGGGCTGGCGGCCAAAGGCCTGGCGCTGGGCCTCGAAACGGTCCACCAGGGGGGAGGGCGGGGTCTGCTGCACGGCGGGTCTCCGGTCGGTGTGGCGGGCGAACGCACGTTCGCTTTTCTGGCGGCGATGATGCGGTCCGCAGGGGTCTTCACCCAGGGCCCAAGAGGCCGATCACTTTATGATTTGGGCCAATTCATGGCCCTTCAGGGAAAGTCTGGAGGGCCGCCGACCTGCTGTCCGCCATGAACGTCTGGGATTTCCACCGCAGCCCCGCCAGTGTGGCGCTGATGCTGGCCTTCGGCCGCGAGCAGGGGCTGGCGCCCGAGACGCTGCTGGCCGGCACCCGCCTGAGCGAGGCCCAGCTGGCCGATCCGGACACCCTGCTGTCCTCGGCCCAGGAGCTGCGCGTGGTGGCCCAGCTGCTGCAGGCCCTGGGGCATCCGCCGGGCCTGGGTCTGGCGGTGGGTGCGCGCTACCGCTTCTCCGACTACGGCCTCTGGGGCTATGGCCTCATCACCTGCCCCACGGCAGGCGATGCCCTGGCGCTGGCGCTGCGCTTCCTGGCGCTCAGCCATGCCTTCACCACCATCGCCTACCGCGAGGAGGGCCCGCTGGGCGTGCTGGGCTTCGGCGCCCCGGACGTGGCCCCGGGGCTGCAGCGCTTCCTGGTGGAGCGCGACCTGGCCGGTGCGGCCGTGCTGCTGCAGGAGGTGGCCGGGGCCGACGTGCCGCTGGCCTGGCTGCGCCTGCAGGCGCCCCGCCCCGCCGCCCGTGGCCGGCCGGCGCCGGTGCTGGACCAGCCCATCGCCGGCGCCGTGCCGCAATGGGGCGCACCGGACACCAGCCTGGCCTTCGACCGGCGCCTGCTGGCCCGGCCGCTGCCCCAGGCCAACGCGCTGACGCTGGCGCAGTGCGAACAGCTCTGCGCCCAACTGCTGGAACAGCGCCGCGCCCGCCTGGGCACCGCCCAGCAGGTGCGCCAAGCCCTGGCCGGCCGGGGGGCCACGCCGGGCCGCGGCGAACTGGCGGCGCTGGCGCGCCAGCTGCACCTGAGCGAGCGCACCCTCAAGCGCCGTCTGCAGGCCGAGGGCACCTCCTTGCGGGCCCTGCAGGCCGAGGCCCGCCGGACCCAGGCCCTGACCCTGCTGGCCGATGCCCGCCTGAGCCTGGGCGAAGTGGCCGATCGCCTGGGCTTTGCCGACCTCTCCAGCTTCTCCCAGGCCTTCAAGCGCTGGGAGGGCGTGTCGCCCCGGGCGTACCGGCAGCGGGTGGATTGAGTCCGACGAGGTTCAGCGCCAGCCGCTGGGCGGCACCGGCAGGCGCAGTGCCAGGGTCAGGCCGGCGAAGACGATGAACAGCAGCAGCTCGCCGGCATTGGCCAGGGCGCCCAGCAGGCTCAGCCAGAAGGGCAGGCCCAGGCTGACGGCCGCGCACATGGCCACGGTCAGCAGGCCGGCCAGCACGCCGTGCACCTTGACGTAGTGCGGCATCCAGCGGCGCAGGGTATCCAGGTTGTCCACCCGCATCGCGCGGTGCAGGAACAGGTCCCCCTGCGGCGCCTGCATCAGGCCCACGGGCAGGAGGTAACGGGTCCAGAGTGAACGGTGGGTCGGCGGCATGTGCGGCTCCCGGATGAACTGCGGTCGGGGGTGCAGGGATTGTCCGGCATCAAGGGTTAACCCTTGGATCTGTCGGGAAACACACGCCGGCCGGGCCGCGCATTCCGTCACAGGGCGGGCCGGTGCCGGGGATGACAGGGCTGCCATTGTTGGCAGTTTCTGGCATGACGCAGCTGTCGGATGGGTGGGCCGCCAGGGCGGCGCCTCTCGGTGTCGGGCATCCAAGTGCTTGAACCGAAACGCTTTTCCTCCTCGGATCTGCCTGGCACAGGGCTTGATAAGGGGCGTCCATGACGCCTACGCCCATCCCCACCACCCGCATCACCGTGCTGGGTGCCGGCTTTGCCGGCCTGTCCACCGTCCGCGCCCTGCGCCGCCAGGACCCGCATGCCGAGATCACCCTGGTCGCTCCGCGCGCCGAGCTGCACTACCTGCCCGGCATCATCTGGATCCCGGCCGGCCTGCGGCGGCGCGAGGATCTGGTGGTGCCGCTGGAGAACTTCTTCCGGCGGCAGCGCGTGCGGCATGTGGCGGCCGAGGTCACCGGTCTGGCCGATGGCGGTCGCACGGTGCTGACCACCGCCGGTCCGCTGGCCAACGATGGCCTGGTCATCGCCACCGGCGGACGCTTCCTCAAGAAGCTGCCCGGCATCGAGCACGCCATCACCCCCTGCGAGGGCATCGCGGCGGCCGAACGCATCCGCGACCGCTTGCGGGCAATGCTCGGCGGCACCATTGCAGTGGGCTTTGCCGGCAACCCCAAGGAGCCCAGCGCGGTGCGCGGCGGGCCGATGTTCGAGTTCCTGTTCGGCATCGACGAGCAGCTGCGGCGCGAGGGCCGGCGGGACCGCTTCGAGCTGGTCTTCTTCAACCCCTCGGCCGAACCCGGCGCCCGCCTGGGCCCGAAGGCCGTGCAGCGCCTGCTGGGCGAGATGGCCCGGCGCGGCGTCCGCACGGTGCTGGGCCACAAGATGGTCCGCCTCGAGGCTGACCAGGTGGTGACCGAGGGCGAGGCTTTCCGGGCCGACCTGATCCTGTTCATGCCGGGCATGACCGGCAATGCCTGGTTCGACGCCACCGAGCTGCCGCGCTCGCCCGGCGGCTTGCTGCAGGCCGACGCGCAGTGCCGCGTGCCCGGCTTCGAGCGGGTCGTGGTGGTGGGCGATTCGGGCAGCTTTCCCGGCCCCGACTGGATGCCCAAGCAGGCCCACATGGCCGATCTGCAGGCCCGGGCAGCGGCCACCAACCTGCTGGCCGACCTGGCGGGCCGGCCTTCGCAGGCCACCTTCCCGGTGGAGCTGATCTGCATCGTCGATGCGATCGACCACGGCACCCTGATCTGGCGCACCGAGCGTCGCCAGCTGATGCTGCCACCCAGCCGCCTGCTCCACTGGGCCAAACGCGGCTTTGAACGCCACTACCTGAGGCAATACCGATGAACACCCCCACCCTGAGCCCCTACGACCGCCTGGGCGGCGAGGCCGGCGTGCGCCGCCTGGTCGAGCGCTTCTACGCCCTGATGGACGAGTTGCCCGAGGCCTACACCGTGCGGCAGATCCACCCCGAGAGCCTGGCCGGCAGCGCCGACAGCCTGCTCAAGTTTCTCAGCGGCTGGTTCGGCGGGCCGCCGCTGTACACCGCCGAGAAGGGCCACCCGCGCCTGCGCATGCGCCACCTGCCCTACCGGGTGGGGCCGGTGGAGCGCGACGAGTGGATGCTGTGCATGCGCCAGGCCCTGGCCGAGACGGTGGACGATGCGCCGCTGCGGGCCGTGCTGGAGAAGGCCTTTGCCGACATGGCGGATCACATGGTCAACACCACGGGTGAGACCTGCGCCTGCTCGGCACCGGCCACCTCGGCCTGAACCGGTCTGCGGCGGCGGTTCAGGCGCCCCGCACCAGGCTGCCCAGCGTGCGCAGGGCAGCGTCCACGTCCTCGTCCATGGCCCGGCCGCAGCTCAGGCGCACGCAGCCGTCGTAGCGCCGGCCGGTGGAGAACATGGAGCCCGGCGCGATCTTGATGCCCCGGGCCAACGCGGCGTCGAACAGGGTGTCGCCGCTGGCGCCGTCGGGCAACTGCAGCCACAGCAGCATGCCGCCCTCGGGCAGGGTCACCCGGGTGCCGGGCGGGAAGTGGGTGGCGATGCGGTCGGCATAGGCGTCGCGGTGCTGGCGCAGGGCCTCGTTCAGGCGCCGCAGGTGGCGGTCGTAGGCCGGGCTGTCCAGGAACTCCGCCACCGTGGCCTGGGGCAGCTCCTCCGGGAAGCGGCTCTGGGTGTACTTGAGCATCTCCACCCGGGCCTGCCAGCGCCCGGCCAGCATCCAGCCCAGGCGCAGGCCGGGCGCCAGGATCTTGCTCAGCGAGTTGCAGTGGATGACGCCGCCGGCCCGGTCCCAGGCCTTGAGCGGGCGCGCCGGCTGGGGGCTCATCTCGCCGTAGATGTCGTCCTCGATCAGCGCCACGCCGCGTTCGGCGCACAGGGCCACCAGGGCGGCCTTGCGCGCGTCGGGCATGGTGCAGCCCAGCGGGTTGTGCAGGGTGGGCATGACGGCGACCGCCTGGATGGACGGGTCGCTGTCCAGCGCGAAGGCCAGGGCCTCGACCGACAGGCCGTCGCGCGGGCTGGTGGGCAGCTCGATGGCGCGCAGGCCCAGGGCTTCGATGATCTGCAGCAGGCCGTAGAAGCTGGGCGACTCCACCGCCACCGTGCCGCCGGGCTGGGTCACCGCCCGCAGCGCCAGGTTCATGGCCTCGGTGGCCCCCTGGGTGATGACCACCTCTTCCGGCGCGGCCGCAACGCCGCGGGCCAGGACCCGTCGGGCCAGCGCGGCGCGCAGCAGCGGGTGGCCGTGCCGGCGGGTCATGCTGACCAGGGCGGTGGGCTGCAGCCGCAGCTTGCGCTGCATGATGCGCGAGAGCGCCTCGCCCGGGTAGAGGGCGCTGGGCGCCACCGCCAGCGCCAGGTTGGCCGTCACCGGCTGGCGCTGGCCGCGGGCCAGGATCTCCGACACATGGGCCGAGATGCCGACATAGGCCGCCGGGTCGATGGGCCGCAGGCCCTGCTCGGTGGCCGGGGGCAGGCCGCGCCGGCGCGGGTGCTGCACGAAGTAGCCCGAGCGGGCGCGGGCCTCCAGCCAGCCTTCATCCTCCAGCTGGCGGCAGGCCTGCAGCGCGGTCGACAGGCTGACGGTGTGGGTGCGCATCAGCGTGCGCACCGACGGGAAGCGGTCGCCCGGGCGCAGCGAGCCGGCGTGGATGGCCGACCGGTACTGGTCGGCGATGCGGCGGTACAGCGGGTTCATGGCGCGGGCCAGTGTGCGGGCGGGGCGGTCATCGCAACAGGCACAGAGTGTCGCGCATCGAACCGGAACAGATGGCCTGCAAGGCCGCTGTTGCGGGGCGCCCCGTGCGCGGCTGTGCCTGCCGGGCCGCGGCCCGGCTGCGCACAGTGGAGGCCATGCACCCCGATGACCTGACCCCTCCCGCCACCGTCACCCACACCCTGGCCGCCGGCCAGTGCCTGAGCCTGCAGCTGCGCCGGGGCGACCGGCTCTGGCTGGCCCGGGGGCGCCTGCAGGCCCGGCCGCCCGCCCAGTGGCTGGGCGAACGGCTGTGGCAGCCGGTGGCCGTCTGGGCCGAGGGGCATCAGGACCTCGTGCAGGACGCGGGCGAGTGGCAGTGGCAGGCCCTGTCGGCCGCCACGCTGCGGCTGCAGCGGCGGGCCCCGCTGGGGGCGCGGCTGTGGGGCTGGCTGGTCGGCGGGTGGGGCCGTCTCACAGCTCGCTGGCCCGGTCGGCCCGCCCGCGCGCCTTCTCCACCGGGTACTTGGCGGCGTTGACCACCATCTTGCGGGCGGCCGCGTCCAGCAGGTCCACCTCCAGCGCGCTGGCCAGCTGCACCAGGTAGAGCAGCACGTCGGCCATCTCGGCGGCCACCGCGTCCTTGGCGGGCCCCGGCCGGGCCAGGGCGCGGCTCTGGTCCTCGGTCAGCCACTGGAAGTGCTCCAGCAACTCGCCCGCCTCCACGATCAGCGCCGAGGCCAGGTTCTTGGGCGAATGGAAGGGCTGCCAGGCGCGCTCGGCAGCGAAATCGCGCAGGCGCTGGGGCAGGGTCTCCCAGCGCAAGGGGTCGGCATCGGTTTTCATCGGGCAGCGTGCTGCCGGGTGGGGCAGCTCAATTTGTATGTGGATGTGTCGATAACGTGAAGGGCACGGTTCCGGCGCTTGCCTGCACCGGCTGACAACCCCCAACCCCAAGGATGAGAAGAATGAACTCGAAGATCCGCCTGGCGTGCGTGGCCACATTGTCGATCGCCGCTCCGCTGGCCTGGGCTGCCGACGCCCCGCCCCCGCCCACCCTGGCCCATTGCGATGCGCCGGTGGCCTCCGTGATGGTGGGCAAGATGCAGTGCAAGGCCGCCAACTGCAACAACGGCAACAACGGCGGCGCGGGGGCCAGCGGTCTGGCCGCCCTGCTGCAGATGGCCAATGCGGCCAACGGCGGGCTGAGCAATGTCAGCGGCATCGCCGACGGCATCAAGGACGTGCTGGTGACGGCCCTGTCCGAAAGCGGTTGCTTCGAGGTGCAGGACCGCGAGCAGCTCGACGAGATCGCCAAGGAACTGGAACTGGCCGGCAAGAAGGTGCAGACCCAGCAGGCCGAGTTCCTGATCTCCGGCGCGGTGACGCAGATCGACGTCAGCACCGAGAACAAGAGCTTCGGTGCCGGCCTGCTGCCTTTCGTCGGCTCCATCGGCACCAAGACCCAGAAGGCCGCGGTGGCCCTGGACATGAAGCTGGTGCGCGTGGAGACCGCCAAGGTCGTGGCCTCCAAGCGCGCCACCGCCTCCACCGAGGACAGCTCCTTCTCGGTCGGCGGCTTCGGCGGTGGCGCCGTGGGCGGCACCATCGGCGGCTTCGGCGGCTCCCTGTCCAGCCTCAAGGGCACCAACCTGGAGGCGGTGACCAAGGACGCCATCGTGCAGTCGGTCAACTTTCTGGTGGAAGCGGCGCGCGGCGCCCGCACTGCCAGCGTGGCGGGGACGCCCACGCCCTGAGGCCGACGGCGCGCCGCACCCGCAGAGCCAACAAAAAAGCCCCCGGGGGACCGGGGGCTCGTGCGTGGCAGGTCCGAAGACCTGCGAGAGACAGGCTGTTCAGCCGATCACTTGGACGCGGCGGGAGCGGCGGCTTCGGCCTTGGCGGCGGCCTTCTTCTTGACCACGTGCTTCTTCTTGGCAACCTTGTGCTTGGTGGCGGAAGCGGCGGCGGCCGGCGCAGCAGCGGCGTCGGTGGCAGGAGCATCCGCGGCAAAGGCGCCGGCGGCGAACACGGTGGCGATCAGGGCAGCGAACAGCTTGGTCATGATGACAGGGACGTTGGAGTCCGTGGGTTGAAGATGAGTGCTCAACGAGGCCCGAAAACCGCCGGTTGACCCTCTCGACGACAATTTCTTCAAACTCGCCCCGAAGCTGTCTTGAACCTGTCTGCCCTGCTCGACACCATCGCCCACCTTGAACCGGTGGACACCGCCCAGCGCCTCTTCCACGGCCGCGGCGGCCGCCATCCCGGCTGCGAGGACTGGACCCTGGACGCCTACCCGCCGGTCTGGCTGCTGACCTGCTTCGCCCCGGTGGACGAGGCCACGCTGGCCACCGTCCAGGCCGCCCTCGCGCGGCGCTGGGCCGAGGTGGCGCCCGGCCAGACCCTGAACCTGGTCTTCCAGCAGCGTGACGAGGTGCGGGCCCAGACCCGCCTGCTCAGCGGCAGCGTGCCTGAGCCCCATACCGTGGCCGAAGACGGCGCCCGCTACAAGGTGCACCTGCTGCGCGGCTTCAACCATGGCCTGTTCCTGGACATGGCCGAGGGCCGGCGCTGGGTGCGGGCCCAGGCCGCCGCCCGGCCCGGCTTGACCGTGCTCAATCTCTTCGCCTACACCTGCGCCTTCTCGGTGGCGGCCCTGCAGGGCGGCGCCGGCCGGGTGGTCAATGTGGACATGGCCGCCGGCGCCCTGGGCATCGGCAAGGCCAACCACGCCCTCAACGGCCTGACAGCCGGGGCCAGCTTCCTGCCGCACGACCTGTTCAGCAGCTGGGGCAAGGTGGGCCGCGGCGGGCCCTACGACCTGGTCATCGCCGACCCGCCCAGCTACCAGAAGGGCAGCTTCGTGGCCGAGAAGGACTACCCCCGCCTGCTGCGCCGCCTGCCCGAGCTGCTGACGCCCGGCGGCCAGGCCCTCTTGTGCCTGAACTCGCCCAAGCGCACCGAGGCCGAGCTGCGCGCCTGGGTGGCCGAGCACGCGCCCACCCTGCAGGTCACCGAGCGCCTGCCCAACCCGGCGGCCTTTGCCGATGCGGACGAGACGCGCTCGCTCAAGGTGCTGGTGGCGCGGCGGCCGGACTGAGCCCGCCGCGGCCTGCTCTGGTTAGGATGGGCCGATGAGCTTTCCCACGCTGGAGACCCCGCGGCTGCGGCTGCGCGAACTGACGCTGGACGATGCCCCCGCCCTGCTGGCCATCCATGGCGACGGCCCGGCCATGCGCCACTTCGGCACCGACCCCCTCACCACCCTGGCCGAGGCCGAGGACCTGGTGCGGCGTTTTGCCGCCTGGCGCCAGCAGCCCCACCCCGGCGTGCGCTGGGGGCTGGAGCGCCGTGCCGACGGCGCCCTGGTGGGCAGTTGCGGCCTGTTCGCCTGGAACCGCGAATGGGCCAAGTGCAGCACCGGCTACGAGCTGGCCCGCACGGCCCGCGGCCAGGGGCTGATGCGCGAGGCCCTGCGGGCGGCCTTCGACTGGGGCTTCGCGCAGATGGGACTGCACCGCATCGAGGCCCAGATCCACCCGGACAACGCGCCCTCGCTGGCGCTGGCCGAGGGCCTGGGCTTCGTGCGCGAGGGCCGGCTGCGCGAGGTCGCTTTCTGGGGCGGGCAGCGGCACGATCTGTGGCAGCTGGGTCTCTTGCGCGGCGACTGGCCGCCGCGCCAGGACTGAGCCACACCTCACTGCAGACGCATCAGGCGGCTTCCCGGCCCGGTTTTCCGGGCTTTGCCCCGGGCCCGCGCGCCCAACACTGGCGGCATCCCGAGGACACCGCCATGAACACCTCTCTGCCCGCGGCCGCCGGGGCCGCCCTGGCCCTGTGGGCCCTGCTGACCAGCCCGGCCCAGGCCGACCTGAGCCCGCTGGACACCCCCGCGCTGCGGGCGGTGAGCGCCCAGGCCAGCCCCCCGCCGCCCTTGCCGGGTGGCCTGGCCGCGCTGCTGCCCGTGGGCAGCTACAGCGTGGACACCATCGACCGCGCCACCTTCCTGGCCCAGCTGGCCCAGCGCGGGGTGGACGGCCTGCCCGCGGCCCTGTACGACGGCCGCGACGTCAGCCTGTACAGCTTCGCCGACCAGCCCTTCGACCTCAGCCTGGACCTGGCCCGGTTGATCGCCCAGCAGTCCGCCCCCAGCCTGAAGCCCCTGGGCACGCTGACCTTCAGCGGCATGAACCTGGGCGGCACGGTGGTCTGGGTCTGGGGCCATTGAGCCCGGGCGAGTCCGGCGGGGACAATCCGGGGTTCTGAACCCTTGTCCTGTCCCGGACACCCGGAGCCCCGCGTGAAGCCCTACACCATCGAAGTCCAGCGCCTGAAGTCCATCCGCCACGACCACCACGGCCTCATCGAAGTCAGCCTGGACGCGCTGGTCTCGGCCCGCCAGGCCGCCCGCGACGACAGCGAGGCCGGCGTGCCGTCCAGCTGCCTGAGCATCCCGGTGGAGCATGCCCGCACCCTGGTGCTGCTGCTCAAGCAGCAGCTCAACGAGCTGGACAAGCTCAACCCGCGCAGCCGCCGCTCCGGCCGGGCCTGAGCGGACGCCCCCGGTGCCTCCGGGGATCCGGCCCTTGCGCTAGGCTGCCGGCCATGACCCGTGCTCTCTACTCCCTGACCCTGGCCGCCGTTGCGCTGGCCGGGCTGCTGTGGGTTCCGGCGTCGGCCCGGGCCGACACGGCGGCCGACGCGCGCTACGCCCCCATCCCCGCGCTGGACCTGCCCCGCTACATGGGCACCTGGTACGAGGTGGCCAAGTACCCCAACCGCTTCCAGCGCGACTGCGCGCGCGACACCCGCGCCACCTACACCCTGCAGCCGCAGGGCACGGTGGAGGTGCGCAACCGCTGCACCCGGGCCGACGGCAGCGTGAACGAGGCGGTGGGCCAGGCCCGCCACGCCGACGACCAGCCCGACGGCGCCCGGCTGGAGGTGCGCTTCGCGCCGGCCTGGCTGTCCTTCCTGCCCTTCGTCTGGGGCGACTACTGGGTGCTGGACCTGGACCCGGACTACAGCCTCTCGGCGGTGGGCGAGCCCGGCGGCAACTACCTGTGGATCCTCTCGCGCACGCCGCAGGTGGACCCGGCGCGCTACCAGGCCCTGCTGGGGCGGCTGGCCGCGCGCGGCATCGACGTGCAGCGGCTGGAAGCCAGCCCGCAGGACGCACCCTGACCCGGCTTTGACGCCGAATGCCGCGCACCGGCGCCCGTGAATCGGGCCGCCGGCGCGCAGGGCCGCGGAGGCCTGCCTAAGCTGGCGGCATGTCTCTGCTGACCGCCGCCGAACTCGACCGTGCCGGCTTCCCGCGCCTGGACCGGCCCGAGGCCCTGGCCCGCCTGGCGGCGGTGCGCCCGGCCGCCTACGCCCGCAGCCGCAATGCGCTGGACGGCGCCGTCACCGGCCTGTCGCCCAGCCTGACCCACGGCGTGCTCAGCCTGCCCGAGGTGCTGGCCGCCCTGTGCGCCCGCCAGGCCCTGCCGGTGCAGCACAAGCTGGTCTTCGAGCTGGGCTGGCGGGCCTACTTCCGCCATGTCTGGCGCCACCGCGGCGCGGGCATCTTCGACAGCCTGCACCCCGGCCCCCGGCCCGAGGCCGCCTACCGCGACACCGTGCCGGCCGATGTGCGCGAGGCCCGCAGCGGCCTGCCGGTGATCGACCAGGCGGTGCGCACGCTCTACGCCAGCGGCCACCTGCACAACCACGCCCGCCTGTGGCTGGCCAGCTACCTGGTGCACCTGCGCGGCGTGCACTGGCGCGCCGGGGCCGACTGGCTGGCGGGCCAGCTGTTCGACGGCGACCTGGCCAGCAACCACCTGAGCTGGCAATGGGTGGCCGGCACCGGCAGCCACCGGCCCTACCTCTTCAACGCCGAGAACGTGGCCCGCCACGCCCCGCCGGCCTGGCACAGCCCCGGCACCGTGCTGGACACCGGCTACGACACCCTGCTGGCCTGGGCCCAGGGCGAGCCGCCGCCGGCCCCGGTCCCCCGGCCGACGGGCGTGGCCGAGCCCGCCCTGCTGTCGGCCCCGCCGGCGGACCTGGGCCTGGTGGCCCCGCAGCCCGCCGCGGTGGCCGGCCTGCCGCTGCGCCTGGTCCACCCCTGGCACCTGGACGATGCCGACGCGCCGCCCGGCGGCCGGGTGCTGGCGGTGTGGCCCAGCGACGGCCCCCGGCCCCTGGCCTGGCGCGCCGAGCGTTGGCGCCGCGTGGGCCAGCGCCTGCAGGCCCTGGCCGGCACCTGCTGGTGGGGCCCGGGCGAGGCCATCGCCCAGGCCCTGGCCGCGGCCGGCCCCCTCATCCTGCGCGACGACCCGCACCTGCCGCCGGCCCTGCGCCGGCTGGCCACCCGGCCCGAGCCGGCCCTGTTCCCCGAGCCCGGGCGGCTGCAGCCGTCGTTCTCGGCCTGGTGGCACCGCGTCACCCCCGGCCTGCACGACGCGGCCGAGTTGCTGCCGCCCGAGCTGGCGCCGCGGCCGCCGGCGCAGGCCACCCTGCCGCTGTGGACCACCACCGCTTGACCTTTCTCCGATGAACCCTGCCATGAGCCCACTCGACAGCCCCAGCGTTCTCATCACCGGTGCCAGTGGCGGCATCGGCCGCGTGCTGGCCGCCCGCCTGCAGGAACGCGCCTGGCGCGTGGCCGTGGTCGGGCGCGAGCTGGCCCGGCTGGAGGCCGTGCCGGCCGAGCTGCGCATCGTGGCCGACGTGACCACGCCCGAAGGCGCGGCCCAGGCCCTGCAGGCCTGCCGTGCCGCCTGGGGCCAGGCGCCCCAGCACCTGGCCCACGCCGTGGGCAGCACGCTGATCGCCCCGCTGCACCGCACCCGACCCGAGGCCCTGCAGACGGTGCTGCAGGTCAACCTGCTGAGCGCGCTCTACACCCTGCAGGCCTGGCTGCAGGCGCGCGAGGGCCAGGGCCCGGGTGCGGCGGTCTTCGTCAGCTCGGTGGTGGCGCGCATCGGCGTGGCCAGCCACGAGGCCATCGCCGCGGCCAAGGGTGGGCTGGAGGCCCTGGTGCGTTCGGCCGCGGCCACCTATGCGCCGCAGGGTCTGCGCATCAACGCGGTGGCGCCGGGCCTGACCGAAACGCCGATGACCGCCGCCATGCTGCGCCTGCCGGCCCAGCGCGAGGCGGCCGAGCGCCAGTACCCGCTGGGCGGGGTGCAGACGGCCGAGCAGGTGGCCGGGGTGATGGCCTGGCTGCTGGGGCCCGAGTCGGACCGGCTCACCGGCCAGGTGCTGGCGGTGGACGGCGGCTTCAGCACGGTGCGCCCGCTGCTGCGCTGAGCGCCAGCGCGCCCTGCCGGGCCTGGCGTCGCAGCCGGCCCGGGCTCTGCCCCGTCCAGCGCCGGAAGGCCTGGTTGAACACGCTCTGGTCGGCATAGCCCAGCTGCCGTGCCAGCGCGGCCAGCGGCAGCGTGCCCTGCCGCAGCAGGGTCAGCGCCAGGGCATGGCGGTGCGCATCCAGCAGGGCCGAGAAGTGGGTGCCCTGGGCCGCCAGCCGCCGCTGCAGTGCGCGCGGGTGCAGGCCCAGGGCGCGGGCCACCTCGGCCTGGGTGCACGGGCCCGGCGGCAGCAGGCGGGTGATGTGCGCGCGCACTAGCGCCACCGTGTCGGGCGCATCCGGCGTGCCCGGTCCCGGGGGCGCGGCCAGCCGCGCTAGGGTGTCGCGGATCAGCGGCGCGTACTGCGTGTCCTGGATGGCGGTGGGGGCGTCCAGCAGCGTGGCGTCCAGCTGCAGCGCGGTCTGCGGCGCGCCCCAGCGCAGCGGCGCGCCCAGGCCGCGCGCCAGGGCCCGGCGCACGGCGGCATCGGCCGGGGCCGGGCAGGCCAGCCGCACCACCTGCGGCGCGAAGTCCGGCTGCCCGCAGACGAAGGCCACCGCATTGCGGGTCACCGCCATCGCAAAGGCCAGCAGCTGGGTCTTGGGCTCCTCGGGGCAGGCCGGCCGGTAGCTCAGCACGGCCCGCGGGCCGGCCACCTCCAGCGCCATCGTGAAGGCGTCCGAATGGGCGCCCAGTCGCTCGCCCAGGGCCGTCAGGGCCTCGCCCACCCGGGCCGGCAGCCGCGCCGCCAGGCCCACCGCGCCCAGCAGGCTCAGGTGCTGCACCGCCGCCAGCCGCAGCCCGAAATCCGGGCAGGCCCAGTCGCGCGCGCCGGCCTCCAGCAGCCGGCACAGGCCGCGGTAGGGCAGGCGCACCTCCGGGTCGTCCAGTGCGGCCAACGGCAGCTTCTGGCGGGCCAGCAGGGCCTCGGCGTCCTGCCCCAGCTGCGCCGCCAGCGCACGCAGGCCGCGCAGGGCGCCCGCGCGGGTCCAGGGCTCGGCCCGGCGTCGGGGGGGCCTGGGGGATGAGGACGGCGCGGCGGGCATGTTGCGCATGTCGCGCATCCTAAAAAACCTGGCGCGCCGGCTCAAGCCGCCGGTCGGCCGCGGCCCTATCGTCCGGCCCAGAACAAACAGGAGACATTCCCATGACCCAGGGCGCGACCGCCATGCTGCGCACGCTGCTCGACGCCGGCGTCGACACCTGCTTCACCAACCCCGGCACCTCGGAGATGCACTTCGTCGCCGCGCTGGACGCCACGCCGACGATGCGCGCGGTGCTGACCCTGTTCGAGGGCGTGGCCACCGGCGCGGCGGACGGCTACGCCCGCATGGCCGACCGGCCCGCCGCCACCCTGCTGCACCTGGGCTGCGGCCTGGGCAACGGCCTGGCCAATCTGCACAACGCCCGCAAGGCGCGGGTGCCGCTGGTCAACATCGTGGGCGAGCACGCCACCCACCACGCGGCGCTGGACACGCCGCTGCAGTCCGACATCGCCACCGCGGCGCGCAATATCTCCGCTTGGGTGCGCACCGCGCAGCAGCCCGCCACCCTGGGCGCCGACGTGGCCGAGGCGGTGAGCGTGGCCCAGGGCCCACCCGGCCAGGTGGCCACGCTGATCCTGCCGGCCGATGTTTCCTGGGGCGAGGGTGCTTCCCCGGCCGCCCCGCGGCCCCCGGCCACCCCCGCGCCAGCCGATGCGGCCCGCGTGGCCGCCATCGCCCAGGCCCTGCGCGAAGCCAGCGCCCAGGGCGGGCGCTGCGCCCTGCTGCTGGGCGGGCGGGCCCTGCGCGAACCGGCCCTGCGCGAGGCCGGTCGCATCGCCGCCCAGCTGGGCCTGCGCCTGCTGGGCGAGGTCTTCCCGACCCGGCTGACGCGCGGTGCCGGCCTGCCGCCGGTGGAGCGCCTGGCCTATCTGGCCGAGATGGCCTCGGTGCAGCTCGCCGGCCTGACCCAGCTGGTGCTGGTGGACGCCCGCCCCCCGGTCTCCTTCTTCGCCTACCCCGGCCAGCCCAGCGAACTCACGCCCGATGGTTGCACCCTGCACACCCTGGCCGCGCCGGACGAGGACGTGCTGGCCAGCCTGAGCGCCCTGGTGGCCGCGCTGGGGGCCCAGGCCGCCGTGCCCGCGCTGCAGCCGCCCTGGCGGCCTAGCGCCCCGCGCGGCAAGCTCACGGCGGAAAAGGTCTGCAAGGCGGTGGGCCACCTGCTGCCCGAAGGCGCCATCGTGGTGGACGAGGCCCAGACCTCCGGCACCCTGCTGCCGGGCTTCACCGCCGGGGCGCCGCGGCACGAGCTGCTGGCCCTGACCGGCGGGGCCATCGGCCAGGGCCTGCAGCTGGCGCTGGGCGCGGCCGTGGCCTGCCCGGACCGCCCGGTGCTGGCCCTGGTGGGCGACGGCGCGGCCATGTACACCCTGCAGGCGCTGTGGAGCATGGCGCGGGAGCGGGCCCATGTGGTGAGCGTCATCTTCAACAACCGCGCCTACGGCATCCTGAACCTGGAGCTGCAGCGGGTGGGTGCCCAGCGCCCGGGCCCGCGCGCGCTGGCCCAGTTCGACCTGGGGCAGCCGGCGCTGGACTTCGTGCAGCTGGCCCAGGGCATGGGGGTGAGCGCCTGCCGCGTGGACACGGCCGAGGCCTTCACCGCCGCGCTGGCGCGGGCCCTGGCCCAGCCCGGGCCGCAGCTGATCGAGGCGGTGGTGCCCAGCGCCTTCTCGGGCCTGAAGCTGCGCGTGCTGCCCTGGCTGCTGCGCGCCCTGGGCCAGATGCCGCTGCCGGTGGCCCGGGCCCTGAAGCGGAAGCTGGCGCCATGAACGGCGTGAAGGGCATGGGCGACACCCTGGACGCCGACCTGCTGGTGGTGGGCGGGGGCCTGGCCGGCCTGCTCACCGCGCTGGGCGCCGTGCAGCGCGGCCTGCGGGTGACGGTGGTGGAGCGCGACGCGCGCGAGCGCCTGGGCGGCCTGGCGCGCTGGGCCTTCGGCGGCATGGCCCTGGTGGGCACGCCGCTGCAGGCGCGGGCCAAGATCCCCGACCACCCCGAGCGCGCCCTGGCCGACTGGCTGCGCTGGGGCGGGCTGAGCCCGGCGGACCCGGCCGACCGCTGGCCCCTGGCCTGGGCACGCCACTATGTCGAGCGCTCCCGCCCGGATGTGCACGACTGGCTGCGCGGCCTGGGCCTGCGCTTCCTGCCGGCCGTCAACTGGGTGGAGCGGGGCCTGAACGGCGAGGGCAACAGCCTGCCGCGCTACCACGTGCTGTGGGGCACCTCGCGTCTGCTGACGCTGCGGGTGATCGCCGCGCTGGAGCAGGCCGCCAGCGGCCCCCGGGCCGACCGCCTGACCCTGCTGTGCGGCACCCGGGTGACGGCGCTGGACTGGACCGACGGGGCGGTGAGCGGCGCCCAGGCGGTGGACGAGGGCCGCGGCACCGTGCTGCGCCTGCGCGCGCCGCAGGTGGTGCTGGCCACCGGCGGACTCAACGGCACGCTGGAAGGGGTGCGGGCCCATTGGCCCGCGGGCCAGCCCTGCCCCGGCGAACTGCTCAACGGCGCCCACCCCTTTGCCGACGGCGCCCTGCACCGGGCCGCCGTGCAGGCCGGCGCGCGCATCGCCGCGCCGGGGGCCATGTGGAACTACGCCGCCGGCATCCCGCACCCGCAGCCGCATTTCGCGGGCCACGGCCTGTCCCTGGTGCCGCCCAAGTCGGCCCTGTGGCTGGACGCCGCCGGCCGGCGCATCGGCCCCGCGCCCCTGGTCACCGGCTACGACACCCACGACCTGTGCCGGCAGGTGGCGGCCCAGGCCCAGCCCTGGACCTGGCAGCTGCTCAACCGGCGCATCGCCCGGCGCGAGCTGGCCATCTCCGGGGCCGAGCACAACCCCCGCATCCGCGAGCGGCAGTGGCTGCCCTTCCTGGCCGAAACCCTGCTGGGCAGCGACCGCCTGCTGGACCAGCTGCTGCGCGAGAGCCCCCAGGTGCTGGCGCACGAACGGCTGGACGGCCTGGCCGCGCAGATGAACGCACTGACCGGCGGGCCGCATGTGGACCCGGCGGTGCTGCAGGCCACGGTGGACGCCTTCGACGCCCACTTCGTGCCCGGCCAGGGCCTGCGCCTGGCCAACGACGACCAGCTGCGCCGCATCCAGCACGCCCGCCAGTGGGGGCCCGACCGTCTGCGCACCTGCGCGCCCGCACCGCTGCAGCGCCGGGGCGATGGGCCCTTCGTCGCCATCCAGCTGCGGCTCATCACCCGCAAGAGCCTGGGTGGCCTGGTGACCGACCTGCACAGCCGGGTGCTGGACGCGCAGGACCGGCCGCTGCCCGGCCTCTACGCGGTGGGCGAGGCGGCGGGCTTCGGTGGCGGCAACGCCAGCGGCCGGCGCTCGCTGGAGGGCACCTTTCTGCCGGGTTGTATCCTCACCGCCCAGGCGGCGGCGCGGCACCTGGGGTGATCGCCCAAGCCTCGCGACGACGAGCGGTGAAAGGGTGGCGTGTCGTCCTCCGGATGGTGACAGGGTCATCTATCGACGTGATCAAGAACATTGATCACAATACCCTGTACGGTATAAGACACTCTCTCCGTCGGTCCTTCGATTCAGGGCCACCCCTCATGCGGGATGCATGCTCGTCTTCTCCAAGGAAACACCATGAACACTCCCAGCTTTCCTCGTCTGAACGAGGCGGCACCTGATTTCCAGGCCAAGACCACGTTCGGTGACCGCAGCCTGGCCGACTACAAGGGCAAGTGGCTGATCCTGTTCTCGCACCCGGCGGACTTCACGCCGGTCTGCACGACCGAGTTCATCGGCTTCGCCAAGGCCGCCGACACCTTCAAGGCCATGAACTGCGAATTGCTGGGCCTGTCGATCGACAGCCTGTTCTCCCACCTTGCCTGGACCCAGAACATCAAGGAGAAATTCGGCGTCGAGATCCCGTTCCCGATCATCGAAGACATCAAGATGGAGGTGGCCAGTGCCTACGGCATGGTGCATCCGGGGGCTGCGGACACGCAGGCGGTCCGCGCCACGTTCTTCATCGACCCCAATGGCATTCTGCGTGCCATGGTGTACTACCCCATGAGCAATGGACGCTCCATCAGCGAGTTCGTCCGTCTGCTGCAGGCCATGCAGACCAGCGATGCGAACAAGGTGGCCACGCCGGAGGGTTGGACCCCCGGATGCGATGTGATCGTGCCGCCGCCCAAGACCAGCGAAGCCGTCTCCAAGCGTCCGGGCGAGGGATTCAACACCGTCGATTGGTACTACTCCACCAAGTCTTTGTGACGTCGTGGGGCCGGCCTGTCCCGCCGGCCCCGGCAAGCCTCGTTTGATCAGGAGACCACCATGGACCTTCCTTCCCGCCTTCAGGTCGAATCCCTGTTCGACGAGGCCACCTTCACCTTCAGTCACATCGTGCTGGACCGGGAGACTGGCAGGTGCGCCGTGGTGGACAGCGTGCTCGACTATGAGGCCGCCTCCGGCCGCACCAGCACCCAGGGCGCTGACCGCCTGATCGAGCGGGTGCGGGCGCTGGGCGCTCAGGTGGAGTGGTTGCTGGAAACGCATGTGCATGCCGACCATCTCTCGGCCGCGCCCTACCTGCAGCGCGCGCTGGGCGGGAAGCTGGCGATCGGCCGCCACATCACGATCGTGCAGGATACCTTCGGCAAGCTCTTCAATGCAGGCACTGAGTTTGCTCGCGATGGCAGCCAGTTCGACCGCCTCTTTGAGGATGGCGACCATTTCGCCATCGGCGGCTTGCAGGCCATGGCCTTGCATACCCCGGGCCATACTCCAGCCTGCATGAGCTACGTGGTGCGTGCTGGCAACGAGACGGTGGCCTTCGTCGGCGACACCTTGTTCATGCCCGACTACGGCACCGCACGCTGTGACTTTCCCGGCGGCGATGCGCGCACCCTTTACCGATCCATCCAGCGGGTGCTGGCCTTGCCGCCGCAGACGCGGCTCTACATGTGCCATGACTACCTGCCCGGCGGCCGCCCGGCGCAGCACATCAGCACGGTGGCCGAGCAGCGTGCGGCCAACATCCACGTGCACGAGGGCGTCAGCGAGGACGACTTTGTCGCGATGCGCCAGGCCCGAGACGCCACGCTCAAGCTGCCAGTGCTGATCCTGCCCTCGGTGCAGGTCAACATGCGCGCAGGCAGCCTGCCGCCGCCAGAGGACAACGGCGTGCGCTACCTCAAGATTCCCTTGAACGCGGTCTGATGACAATGATGTTTGCGGACTGGGGGCCGCTGGGTGGCCTGGGCCTGCTGGTGGGCGCCGTGCTGGCGCTGACCGGCGCGGGCGGTGGCGCGCTGGCCGTGCCCCTGCTGGTGCTGGCCTTGGGCTGGTCCATCCACCTGGCGGCGCCGGTGGCGCTGGTGGCGGTGGGCCTGTCCTCGCTGCTGGGGGCGGCCTTCGCGCTGCGCGAGGGCATCGTGCGCTACCGGGCCGCCGGGGTGCTGGGAGCCGCCGGCATGGTGGCCGCGCCGCTGGGCGTGGCGCTGGCCCAGCGTCTGCCGCAGGGCGTGCTGCTGCTGGCCTTCGTGCTGTTCATGCTCTTCACCGCCCGCCGCATGTGGCGTGACGGCCCGACCGCGGCCGGCCGCGACCAGGCCCCGGCCTGCGTGCGGCCCGAGGGTGAGCAGCGCCTGCACTGGACCCGGCCCTGCCTGTGGGTGATGCTGCGGGTGGGGGCGCTGGCGGGGGTGCTCAGCGGCCTGCTGGGCATCGGCGGCGGCTTCGTCATCGTGCCGGCCCTGGATCGCCATTCCAACCTGGACCTGCGCAGCATCCAGGCCACCTCGCTGGCGGTGATCGCGCTGGTGTCCGTCTCCGGCCTGACGGCGGCCTGGTGGAGCGGGCAGCTGCAGCCCGCCGCGGCGGCGCCCTTCGCGGTGGGCGCGGTGGTGGGCCTGCTGCTGGGCCGGCGCTGGGCCATGCGCCTGTCCACCCGCGCCCTGCGCCGCGGCTTTGCCGTGGTGGCGGTGGTGGTGGCGGTGATGCTGCTGCTGCGCACGCTGAGCCATCTCTGAAGCAGGCCGCTGAACGCCCGCACATTCCCCAGCCTGGGGCTGTCCGCCTCATTCCGGGGGCGTGGCCGCACCGCGGGCGCGCCTGCACGGGCCCTGCGGCGGGCCCGGCCATGGCACGGAATCTGCTGAACCTGGGTCAAGAGTAGAAGCGTTCAGCGGCCGCCCGGAAATTGCTCTGAAACCCCGCCTGCGCGCACGCCCGTGGCGCAGCCCGTGCTGTTTTTCGGAGCTCTCGTCCATGCAACGCCGTTCCCTCCTCCAGGCCGCTGCCGCCGCCCCGCTCATCGCCGCCACGCCCTTCGTGCGCGCCCAGGGCAGCCTGCAGAAGTTCAAGTTCAACCTGGGCTGGAAGTTCGAGGCCTCCGGCGCCGGCTTCCTGCTGGCACAGCAGCGCGGCTACTACAAGGATGCCGGCCTGGACGTCACCATCGACACCGGCAACGGCTCGGCCGGCGCCATCAGCCTGGTGGCCGGCGGGGCCTACGACGCGGCCTCGGCCGACCTGTCCACGATGATCGAGTTCAACCTGGCCAACCCCCTGGCCGCGCTCAAGGCCGTGGCCATCCAGTACGACCTGAACCCCAACGCGGTCATCGTGCGCAGGAACGGGCCCATCAAGAAGCCGGCCGACCTGGCGGGCAAGACCCTGCTGGGCCAGCCCTTCAATGCCTCGCGCAAGCTGTTCCCGGTCTTCGCCAAGGCCCAGGGCTTCGACCCCGCCTCGGTGCAATGGGAGAACGTGGCGCCCGACATCGGCGACACCCGCTTCGTCAAGGGCGATTTCGACGGCGTGGCCTATTTCTACTTCACCGGCCTGCTCAACCTGAAGGCCCGCGGCCTGGGGGCCGATCAGCTCACCGTGTTCCGCTTTTCCGACCACGGCATGAAGTCCTATGGCAACGGCCTGGTGGCCAATGCCAAGGCCATGGCCCAGGCCGACGCGATGAAGGCCTTCGTCAAGGCCAGCACCCGGGGCTGGCTGGACTGCATGGCCGACCCGGCGGCCGGCGCTGCCGCGCTCAAGGCCCGCGAGCCGCTGGTGCGCGAGGATCTGGAGCTCGAGCGCCTGAAGCTCATCCTGGACGGCACGATGAAGACCCCCGACACCCGGTCCAACGGCTGGGGCGCGGCCACCCCGGCGCGCCTGCAGGCCACCATCGACGAGACGGTGGCCGCCTTCGGCCTGAAGAGCGCACCCACCCTGGCCGACTTCTGGACCGACAAGTTCCTGCCCGCCCTGGCCGATCGCAAGCTCAAGGTCTGAGCCTGTCTCCTCCCCACGAACCTGGAGCGGCCATGGGCATTCCCGTGATCGACCTGCTGGGGGCGCTGGCCCCCGGCGGCCCCCGCGTGCCCGAGGTGGTGCGCCAGCTGCGCGAGGCCGCCATGGCCTCGGGCTTCTTCTATGTCCGCCATCACGGCGTGGACCGCTGGATGGTGCAGCGCCAGTTCGCGCTGGCGCGCGAGCTGCTGGAGCTGCCGGCGGAGCGCCGGGCCGCGCTGTCCATCCGCCACTCGCCGATCATGCGCGGCTTCGAGGCCCTGGGCGAGCAGACCCTGGACGCCGCGATGAAGCCCGACCTGAAGGAGAGCTTCTACTGCGGCATGGACTGGCCGGCCGAGCATCCCTTCGTGCAAGCCGGCTACCAGACCTATGGCCCGAGCCAGTGGCCCGAGGAGCTGCCGCAGGCCAAGGGGCTGTGCGAGGCCTACATCGCGGCCATGAACCGCCTGACCGAGCGCATCATGCAGCTGATGGCCCTGTCGCTGGACCTGCCGGAGCGCTACTTCGACACCGCCTGCCGCGAGCCCATGGTGACGCTGCGCATGATCCGCTACCCGGCCCACCCGGCCGATGCCGACGAGCGCACCTTTGGCGCCGGCGCCCACACCGACTGGGGCGCCATCACCGTGCTGGCGCAGGACCACCACGGCGGCCTGGAGGTGCAGACCCCGGGCGGCGACTGGGTGGAGGCCCCGCCGATGGAGGACGCCTTCGTCGTCAACCTGGGCGACATGATCCCGCGCTGGACCAATGGCCGCTACCACTCCAACCCGCACCGGGTGCGCAACCGCCACTCGGGCGGCGCGCCGCGCTTCTCCATCCCCTTCTTCTTCGAGCCCAACTACCTGGCCCGCATCGAGGCCGTGCCCGGCACCGTGGCGCCGGGTGAGCGCCCGCGCTGGGCCCCCTGCACCGCGGGCGAGCACCTGCGCGAGATGTACCAACGCACCTATGCACGGACCCCGGCATGAAGCTCTACGTCAACCTGTTCTGCCGCGACATCGAGGCCCAGCTGGCCTTCTACACCGCCCTGCTGGGCCTGCCCGAGGTAGAGCACGCGCGCTCGCCCATCTACCGGGCGCTGGCTGCGCCGTGCTTCCAGTTCGGCCTGCATGCGCCAGCGGCCTACGGCCTGCTGCAGCTGGACGGGCGCAGCCCGCAGGACGAGGGCGTCCCGCCCGTCACCGCCTACCCCACCTTCATGCTGGACCAGCCGGCGGACGTGAGCACCGGCGCCGAGCGGGCGGTGGCGCTGGGCGGTGCGGTGCTCAAGCCGCCCTACGCCACCTACTACGGCGAATGGCAGACCGTGCTCAACGACCCGGAAGGCCATGTCTTCCGGCTGAGCTGCGCCGCCCTGCCGGAGGGGGTGCAGGCGGCGGTGCTGAGCCTGCCCTGAGCCCAGTGCGGGGCTTGCCGCGGGTTTCACGCGGAGGCTCGCGGTGTGAGCCCTGCGACGGCGGCCCACAGTGCTAACCTTCCTCGGACATCATCACAAGAACCCGAGGGAGGCGAGTCCTCGGGGCGTTCGAGAGAGAGTCACCATGACGCAGCGTGTGAGGCATTTCGTCGGCATTCTGGGCTGCTGGGCCTTGCAGGCCCTGGCGCAGGACCCAGTGCCCCCAGCGACGGACGAATCCCTGCTGACGCCGGCCCGCGCCATGGTCATGCTGGACCATCAGGTGCTGCGCGTGCCGGGCGACGAGGACATCGACCTCACCGGCTTTCACGTCTACCACCAGGTCAATGACTGGCTGTCGCTGGGCGCGGGCGTGTATGCCCCGCTGCTCAAGGGCCAGTACGGCGGCTTCACCGCCTTCGACGTGGGCGCCCACCTGCAGCAGCGGCTGACCGACCGCATCTTCGTCACCGCCGGCCTGGCGGGCGGTGGCGGTGGGGGCGGGCGCAGCATCGAGCAGAGCAAGGTGCTGTCGGGCACGGGCGGCTTCTACAAGGCCTACGCCGGCCTGGGCTACGACTTCGGTCCGGTGGCCGTGGGCGTGAACCTGGCCAAGATGAAGTTCACCCACTCGGCCATCGACAGCACCCAGGCCAACGTCTTCGTCGAGATTCCCTACAGCTACCTGGTGGCGCCGTTCAGCCGCCATGGCCAGGGCCTGTCGGCCAGCGATGCGCGCCTGACCGCCGAGGACAGCGGCGAGAACATGCTGACCCTGGTGCTGGACAACTTCAAGCAGATCCGCCCGGAGGGCTCCTTCAAGGGCACGCTGGGCGTGGCCGACCTGCAGTACGCGCACTTCCTCGCCCCCAACACCTACTGGTATGCCGGCCTGGGCGTGGGCTACTACGGCCTGCCGCTCTACAACCAGGTGCTGGGCGGCCTGGGCCAGCGCCTGCGCGTGTCGCCCCGGGTGAACCTGTACGCCCAGCTGGGCGTGGGCTCGGGCGGCTACGCGCCGGAGAAGATCGACACCGACTCCGGCCTGCTGGTCTATCCGAAGGTCTCGGCCGAGTACGCCCTCACCCCGTCGCTGGGCCTGTCGCTGTCGGCCGGCTACCTGGCGGCGCCCAAGGGCTCGTCGCGCAATGTGACCTACGGCCTGGCGCTGACCCACCACCTGCGTTCGGGCGCGGCCGCTGCCGGCTGGGGCGATGCGGGCGCTGCCAGCCACTACCAGGCCTTCCGCGTCAGCCTGTTCCAGCAGACCGAGTTCCATGTGCGCTACCGCGACCAGGACCGCGGCAACCTGCAGATGGTGGGCACCCAGGTGGACGCCATGCTCGACGAGCGCTGGTTCATCCCGGTGCAGGCGGCCGTGGCCTACAGCGCCTACCTGGGCTACCCCGGCTACGGCGAGCTGCTGGCCGGCCTGGGCCTGCAGACCCGCGCCGCCTCCGGCGAACGCCTGCAGGCCTTCGGCCAGCTGATGGCCGGCACCAATGTGCACGGCCCGGCCGTCAAGGCCAGCGCGGGGCTGCGCTACACCCTGAGCGACCGCCTGGCCCTGAGCCTCAACGCCGGCCGCACCGAGGCCCGCAGCAGCTCCGGCCAGCACTTTGGCGCCACCAGCCTGGGGCTGGGAGTGGATTACCTGTTCGCGGTGCCGGTGCGCTAGACGTCTTCGGCCGCCATGGCTTGACCGGATCCGACCGCCTTGGCAACCCCCGAGTGCGTGGCGTGGCGAGCCCATGCACGCCGCTAACATCGCCCGCACAAACATCACTTCAGGGGGAACCGAAGATGGACTTCAAAGATGCCGTGCGCACCTGCTTCAACAACTATGCGAACTTCAGCGGCCGGGCCGGCCGTGCCGAGTTCTGGTGGTGGGCGCTCTTCTGCCTGCTGGGCAGCGCGGTGCTGGGCGCGTTCAGCCACAAGCTGTCGGCCGTCTTCTCCCTGGCCACCTTCGTGCCCTACATCGCCGTGGCGGCGCGTCGCCTGCACGACACCGACCGCAGCGGCTGGCTCCAGCTGGTCGGCCTGATTCCCCTCGTCGGCTGGCTGATCCTGATCTATTGGCTGGTTCAGGAGAGCAAGAGCAGCAGCCGGTGGGCTTGAGGGGCGCTGGCGCCTAAGCGGCCCACTTCCGACCCCGGATGGCGTACTCCACCATCAGGTCGTACACGTTGTCGCACTTCTGCTTGAACGCCGTGCGGTCGTAGGTCTCGGGCAGGTCCTGGTCGAGCACCCGCTCGATCTCGGCCCTGACCTGCTTCTGCGTCTGGGCGTTCATGTGCCAGCCCTGCACCAACACCTTGGGTTGCTCCGCCACCAGGCGCTGAAGCAGGTGCTTGGCCGCCAGCTTCACACGCTGGGTTTCGTCTTGGGTCAGGGCGTCCTTCTTGAGCAGGTCAAAGATCTCGAGTTCGTCTTCGGTCAGCCCTTCCCGGATGGCACGCTCGGCTTCCTCTTTGAGTGACTGTGCGAAGGCGGTCAGCTCTTCGTAATAGTTCTCTGTGGCGGTGGCGCCGGAGTTGTAGGTGTCGATCACCTTCTGCAGCCGCTGCACGAAATCGCCCCGCGTGCTGTTCTGGGCCAGCATCTCGGCCAGCTTGCGCTGCAGAAAGGCCTGCAGGTCCGCGATCTCGATGTTCTTGTAGGGGGCCCGCTGGAACTCCTCTCGCAGCTTCTCGACGTTGACCTTGCTGAGGTCCCAGGCCTTGCCGCGCTGCACGATCTTGAACTGAGTCTCGAACTCCTTGGCCGCCAGAACCTCGGCCTTGTCCACCACCACGCTGGCATCCATCAGGGCCTCGAGGCGCTGCACGGCGTTGTCGATGTCGGCCTGCTCGACGATGGCATCCATCACCCCGCGCAGGAACTGGAAGGCCGACACCACCTGGCTCTTGCCCTGCCCCAACACCTCCGGCTTGCACGCTTCGTACAGCGAGGAAATGGTGTTCTCGTAGACATTGAAGGACTTGCGTTGCTCCTCGCTGGCCAGCAGCGTGTCCGCAAAGCCGTTGAACCGCCCCAGCTTGGTGAACACGTCACCGCCGTCCAGGGCTTCCTGCAAGGCCACTCCCTGGGTGTGGCAGAAGGCGAAACCCTGCTCGATGGCCTCGTCCAGCAGGGCGAAGAGCTGGCTCTTGTCCTGCACCGGCAGCTCCTCGTCGTCCGGCCCGGCCGCGTAATCGCGCAGGGCCTTCTTCATCCGGCGGAAGACGTTGTAGTAATCCACGATCTCGCCATGGCGCTTGGCCACGCCGTGAATCTCATGGCCGGTCACCCGGTTGGCCCGCGCGATGGTCTGCATCAGCGTGTGGCCCTGCATGGGCTTGTCTAGGTACAGCGTGCTCACCGTGGGGGCGTCAAAGCCCGTCAGCCACATGGCGCAGACGAACACCAGCTGCAGCGGGTGTTCCGGGTCCTTGAAATTGAACTCGATGTCGTGACCATTGGCGTCCAGCGCGTTCATGCGCTGGCGGTGAGGCTTGATGTCGAGGTTCTTCTTGGCGAACTTCTCTTCCTCGCCTGCTTCCTCACTGACGATCACCGCCATCTGTGCCGCACTCATCCAGGCCTTGAGCTGCTTCAGGCGCTGCCGCTCCACATCATTCTGCGTGGCCGTGATGCGCCCGTTCAGCGCCTTGATCTCCGCCTTCCACAGGGACTGCACCTTGTCGTACATGGTCACAGCGGTGAACTTGTCCACCGAGATGACGATGCCCTTGCCCAGGTAGCCTCGACGAGGAAAGTGGAAGACGATGTCGCGGGCGATGGTCTCGAGCCGGTCGTCCACCTTGATGACCGCCATCTCCTGGGCGAAGCGCTTTTCCAGCTTGGCCTGGGCTGGCTCGTCCAGGTTCTCGTCTTCCAGAATCTCGGCGAACTCCTCGCTCAGGTCGTCGTTCTGGATCAGCACCTCCGGCACGCGCTTCTCGTAGAACAACGGCACCGTGGCGCCGTCCTCCACGCTCTGCTGGAAGTTGTACTCGGACACGTAGTCGCCGAACCAGGCATTGGTCTTGCGCTCATGACCCAGCAGCGGCGTGCCGGTGAAGGCCAGGAAGTTGGCATGGGGCAAGCCGGCGCGCATGTTCTCGGCCAGGCCGGCGTATTGCGTGCGGTGCGCCTCGTCCACGATGACGACAATGTCGTCGCGGTCGGACAGCAGCGGGTAGTCCTTGCCCTTGTCGTAGCGGAACTTCTGGATCAGCGTGAACACCACGCGCTTGTTCTTGCCCAGCATCTCGCGCAGTTGCGCGCTGCCCTTGGGCCGCACATCGTCCTTGGGCGCCACCACGCCGGTGTGCAGGAAGTTGCGGTAGATCTGGCCGTCCAGGTCATCCCGGTCCGTCACCACCACGAAGGTGAAGTTGCCGGTGAGCTTGCGAAAGATCTTGCGCGTGTAGAACACCATCGAGAAGCTCTTGCCCGAGCCCTGGGTGTGCCAGAACACACCCAGCTTGCCGCCCAGCTCGCGCCGGCGCTGGAACTGCGCGAAAGCGTTGTTCACCCCGATGAACTGGTGGTTCTGCGCGATGACCTTCTGCGTCTCGCGGTAGAACACGCAGAAGTTCTCCACGTAGTCCAGCAGCCGCTCCGGCTTGAGCAGGCCCAGCACCACGCGCTCCACGCTCAGGCCCTGGGCGGCAATGGCCGGGCGGTCCAGCTTCTCCTTCTCGTCGTCTACCCGCAGCCAGGTGAAGAAGTGCTCCCACTGCGCGGCCAGGCTGCCCAGCCGGGTCTCGATGCCATTGCTCAGCAGGCACAGCGCATTGGCGGTGAAGAGCTGCGGGATCTCGGCCTTGTAGGTGGTCAGGTTGTCGTCGAAGGCTGCACGCAGCTTCACATTGCTGTTCTTCAGCTCGATGAACACCAGCGGCAGGCCGTTCACGTACAGCAGCACGTCGGGCCGGCGGTAGCCATGCTCGCCGCGCACCCACAACTGACTCACCGCCAGGTAATGGTTGCGGCCGGCGCGGGGGTCGGGCTCGTCGAAGGCTATGACCTTCAGCCGCTCGGTCACGCTCTGCCCCGCCTGCGGTCCGGCCTCGGGCTTGTAGGTCACCGGCACGCCGTCGCGGATGAGGGTGTCCATCTCCCGGTTGGCCGCCACCAGGCTCATGGCCGTGCGCGGCTGCACCAACTGGGCCAGGGCCTGGTCCACCGCGTGGGCCGGGGCCTGCGGGTTCAGCCGCTCCAGCGCGGCGCGCAGCCGGTCGGCCAGGATGACCTCGCGCTTGTCCGTGCGGCCGGAGCCATCGCTCAGGTCGTCGGGCTGGGCCGTGAAGCAGTTCAGCGCATCGAAGCCGCACAGGTGCTGCAGCCGCTGCAGCAAGGCCTGCTCGATGTCGTCTTCGCTGATGAAGTTCTTCGCGGCGGCCACGGCACCTCCCTGGTGTTGCCGGTTGTGGAGAAGAAGACCTGCTAACGGGCGATTGCCTCACGCGGCGCAGCCTCTGCGGGCGGCGGCTGCATGCTGGGCGGGAACTGGATGTCTAACGCCTCGACGCGGAGTTTGCCGGAGATCAGGCGGGGGAGCAGCGAATCGCGGGTAGCGCGCAACCTACGGTTCATCTTGGTCAGCGATTCCACCTCGTCAAACATGGGCCTGGCTTGCTGCTCGTAGGCTGCGACCAGCTTCACTGGGGGCGTCAAAATGCGAATCCGCTTGAACGTCCCCTTGGTCAACTCTGCGAAGGTCGCGCCACCGGAAAGCATCTCGAAGTGCGGTTTGGCGAGCTTGAGCCAGTGGTACAGATAGGTCAGCGGGTAGCGTTGGTTCGGAATGCAGGTGATGAAACCTTGATTCGTACAGGCCGGAGCGCTGTTGATACCGATGGCGCCAATCGTGGCGCGGCTCGTCATCATGATCGAGTGGGCCGGGAAGAGGTTCGCGGAGCAGTTCTGCAGACCCTCGTCGGTGCACTTGTCGGCCGACTCCTCCAAGTAGGGGCTGCTGGCGCCAGTGATGTCAGTGGGCGTGTACCAATGCACCTCGCCATCTACCCAAAAGCGCGGGTTGTCCTTGGCCGGCGTGGCGCCGCCGTAGAACTTGAAGGCATCGAGGACGGGCTCATGCGTCCAGTCGGTCGGCATGCCCTTGTCAAAGACAGCCGACTTTGCGCCCGGAAACCGCATCCGCACAAACCACTCGCGGTAGATCTCCTCGGCCAAGGACTCCAGCAAGGCGATGCGGCGCTGGTTGTTGGCGATCAGGTCGTCGTAGGCTGCAAGCACAGCAGCGATCTGGTCCTGCACTGGGCGCGGCGGACAAGGTAGCTCGATTCGATTGACGATGTCTTGGTTCAGTGAACTCATCGTGGCCCCGAACGAGCAAAGCGCTTGCATCCAGTCTTGGTGCCCCTTGGTTCGCAGGTAGAAGGAAACGAAGCGCACGTTGAAGCGAGAGCTTCGCAAGCGCAGGCGCAAGCAATCCGAACCCTGAACCCAGCCGTCCTGGGCTGAACCAATGAGAGCATGCCGCTCTACAGCGCCTTTGCGGCCAAACACGATATCGCCAGCGCGCAAAACGTGGTGATGCAACTGCTCGGCTTTCCCTTCGGATACGTACTCCAGGTCATCCGCCCGCACATCGCCAAAGCCGACGTTGCGGACGTTTATGACTGGGATGCCTTCCGGCACGTACTCGGAGGCGCTCAGTTGCGTTCCGAAAGGGCCTGTCTGAAGTGCCGCTTCGTGCGCCTGGACAAGACTGCCTACGCTGATGCATGGCCATACCTCAGTCATGCAGCGTCTCCGATCAGCGCGGCGACGTTTGACTGGATCACAGACTCAAGATGCCTTGCGTCGCTGACGAGCGCTGCGAGTTCATCGTTCGCATCGCTCAAGTCTGCCAGGAACTCCTCCTCCGTCTTGCCATCCTCCTCGATCACCACGCCCACATACCGCCCCGGGTTGAGCGACCAATCCTGCTCGGCGATTTCCTCGCGGCGGGCCAGCTTGCAGAGGCCGGTAACGTCCTCGTAGGCTGCCTGGGGAAAGCGCTCCTGCAGCCAGCTCACATGCTGGTAGTACAGCTCGGCGGCCTTCAGCTCATCGTGCAGTGCCTGCACCGCCGCCTTCACACCCTTGGTCTGGCGGTTGGCGGTGGCACGCTTGCCGTCTGCCTTGGTGGCCTCGGCCTTGCGCTTGTCCATCTCGCGGATGGCTTTGTCCAGTGCCTTCACGGCTGCGTGCAGGCCGGTGAAGAAGGGGGTGAACTGGGCGCGCAGCAGGTGCTGGGCTTTGTTGCGGTCCTCCACGCTGTGCTTCTGGCCGCGGGTGCGTTCGTGCTGGTCCTGGGCCTGCGCCAGCGCGGCCAGTTTCCCCCACTGGGCTTTCAGCGCCGCAATCGCGTCGCGCGCCGCCTGGCTCGCCTCAGCATCGGCCGCCTCTTCGGCCAGCACGGCCAGCAGACGCTCGCTCAGCGTGGGCAGTTGTTCGGCAGCCTCCTTCAACTGAGCCATGCCCTGGTGCAGGTAAGCGTCCACCTGGTCCACAAATTCCTGGCGGCGGCCCTTGTGCAGGCGGGGGATGAGGGCGATGTTCTGGATCTGCGCGTCGCTCAGCTCGCGGTGGGCGCGGTCCACCTGGGTGAAGATGTTGCGGGCGTCGATGAACAACACCTTGTCATCCGTCTTGCCCTTGTCGAAGAACCACAGCGTGGCCGGCAGGGTGACGGTGTAGAACAGGTTGGACGGCAGCGTGAGCATGCCGTAGATGAGGTTGTGCTCGATCAGCGTGCGGCGGATGTCGGCCTCGGAGTGGCGGGCATCGCTGGCCGAGTTGGCCATGACCAGCGCGGCGCGGCCGCCGGGCTTCAAGGACGTGGCGAAGAGGTTGATCCAGAGGTAGTTGCCGTTGGGCACGGTCTCGACGGCCTTTTCCTTGCCGTCCTTACCCTCTGACTTCTTGGCCTTGGTCTTGTTGCGCGGCACGCCGTAGGTGTTGAAGCGGCGGTCCTTCTCCACGGCGTCCAGCGTCACGTCGTCCACGTTGAAGGGCGGGTTGGCCATCACGTAGTCGAAGGCACCGAAGGCGTTGAAGGGGTCTTCGTAGTAGGTGTTGGCCTGCTTGATGTCACCGCGCAGGTTGTTCACGGCCAGGTTCATCTTGGCGAGCTTGACGGTCTCCAGCGTTTTCTCGGTGCCGCAGACGAAGACGTCCAGATCGGCCGCCTTGTCGGCCTGGTGCTGCAGGATGAACTCGGCCGACTGCACGAACATGCCGCCGGAGCCGCAGGCGGGGTCGAACACCTTGCCGCCATGGGGCTCGATGATCTCGGTCATCAGCTTGACGACGGAGCGCGGCGTGAAGAATTCGCCGCCGCCCTGGCCTTCGCTGAGCGCGAAGTTGGCCAGGAAGTATTCGTAGATCTGGCCGAACACGTCACCGGAGGCATCCACCGGGATGTCCGAGAACAGCTTGAGCAGGTCCTTCGGGATGTGCTGGTTCTTGGGGCTGCGGGTGAAGCGGTCGTACTCCTCTTGCGGCAGCACACCCAGCAGCTCGGGCTTGGTGTTCTCGATGCTGGCCATCGCGCGGCGAATGGCTTTGGCGATGTCTTCCTTCTCGGGCAGATTCAGCAGGTGGTCGTAGCGGGCAAAGTCCTTCAGGTAGAAGCCGCACTTCTGAATGGCGATTTCTTCCAGGGTGCGTTCGCGCCGGGTGCCCTTGAGCTTCTGGTATTCCTGCAGGATGGCCGGCTCGTGCTGGCGGTATTTGTTGTCGGCGAACTTCAGGAAGATCAGGCCCAGCACCGGGGTGCTGTACTCGCTGGCCTTGAGGTCGGAGTTGGCGCGCAGCTTGTCGGCGGCGGCCCAGAGGTCTTTTTCGAGTTGCTTGAGCTGGTTGCGGTTCATGGCCCGGCAATGGCAGGCCCTCAGGCCCAGTAGGGGATGTATTCGGCAAACTTGTTGCCGCTGCTGGTGTCCTTGCGCTTGATGCGCCCGGCGGCCACGGCGTCGGCAATCAGGTTGGTGATGCTGTTGCGCTGCTTGTCGTGCAGCTGAAAGCGCTGGCGCAGCGAGGTGTTGGTCAGCGTCTGGCTGGAGGGGGACTGCAGCACGGCGTGTTGGTCGCAGGCTTCGATGCGCTCCGCCTCGTCCTGGGCAATGCCCTGTACCTGCCCGCTGTTGCTCACCCTGAAGACCAGGGTCCCACCGCCCGCCAGGTTGGCCAGAGCCATCAGGTGCTCGGCCAGGCGGTCCTTGTGGGTGGAGAGGCTACTCTTCCAGTCCAGCTCGTTGAGCTCATGGGGAACCGGTTGCAGGCTCTCCTGCAGCACTGCTGCGGCTTGGGCGACCCAGTGCTTGCTGCTCATGTGATGACAAGTGCTTGATCTGAAAAGAGATTTTCAGAATTTCCGGATTCGGGTGTGATACCGGGACACTGGGCGACTCAGCCGCGGGGAAAACCCCGCGGTGTGATAGCAAGTTGTTGATTTAACGGGATTAAACGACGGCTTCCGGATTCGGATGTGATAACCGATCAAGCGTCGATATTCGCCGCCCTCAGCGCATTCGTCTCGATGAAATCGCGCCGCGGTTCCACCTCGTCGCCCATCAGCATGGTGAAGACCTTGTCGGCCTCGATGGCGTCTTCGATCTGAACGCGCAGCAGGCGGCGCACCTCGGGGTCCATCGTCGTTTCCCAGAGCTGCTCGGGGTTCATTTCGCCCAGGCCCTTGTAGCGCTGGCGGCCCACGCTGCCTTCGGCCTGCTGCATCAGCCAGGCCATGGCGGCGCGGAAGTCGGCCACGCGCATTTCCTTGGCCTTCTCGCCTTCGCCGCGCTTGACCACGGCCTCGTCGCCCAGCAGGCCCTTGAACTCGCGGCCCACCAGGGCCAGGGTTTCGTAGTCGTCGCCGTGCAGGAAGTCCGGGCCGATGATGCTGCTCTTGACGTTGCCGTAGTGGCGGCGGCTGATGCGCAGCAGGTGCTTGTCGGTGCGTTCGTCGAAGACGGCTTCGACGTCGGCATCGTGCAGCGCGGCCTTCAGGGCCAGGGCGCTGGCCTCGGCCCGGGCGGCGTCGTCCAGGTTCAGGGTCAGGCCGTCGCTCAGGGCGCGCAGGGCCTCCACGTCCATCCAGTTGGCCAGGCGGTCGATGACGTTGTTGGCCTGCACGTAGTGGCGGGCCAGTTCGGCCAGGCGTTCGCCCTGCAGCACGGGCTGGCCGTTGCCGGGGTTGATGCTGGCGCCGTCCAGGGCCACCTTGAGCAGGTAGGCGTCCAGGGCCACGCCGTCCTTCAGGTACTGCTCCTGCTTGCCGTGCTTGACCTTGTACAGCGGCGGCTGGGCGATGTAGATGTGGCCGCGCTCCACCAGGTCGGGCATCTGGCGGTAGAAGAAGGTCAGCAGCAGGGTGCGGATGTGGGCGCCGTCCACGTCCGCGTCGGTCATGATGATGATGCGGTGGTAGCGCAGCTTGTCGGGGTTGAAGTCGTCCCCGCCCATGCCCTTGCCGATGCCGGTGCCCAGCGCGGTGATCAGCGTGAGGATTTCCTGGCTCGACAGCAGCTTCTCGTAGCGCGCCTTCTCCACGTTCAGGATCTTGCCGCGCAGCGGCAGGATGGCCTGGAACTTCCGGTCGCGGCCCTGCTTGGCGGAGCCGCCGGCGGAGTCACCCTCCACGATGTAGATCTCGCAGAGGCTGGGGTCCTTCTCCTGGCAGTCGGCCAGCTTGCCGGGCAGGCCCATGCCGTCGAGCACGCCCTTGCGGCGGGTCATTTCGCGGGCCTTGCGGGCGGCTTCGCGGGCGCGCGCGGCGTCCACGATCTTGCCGCAGATGGTCTTGGCGTCGTTGGGGTTCTCCAGCAGCCAGTCGGTCAGCAGGCGGCTGACGATGTCCTCCACCGGCGCGCGCACCTCGCTGGAGACCAGCTTGTCCTTGGTCTGGCTGCTGAACTTGGGCTCGGGCACCTTGACGCTGACCACGCAGGCCAGGCCTTCGCGCATGTCGTCACCGGCGATGTCGACCTTGGCCTTCTTGGCCAGCTCGTTGTCTTCGATGTACTTGTTGATGACGCGGGTCATCGCCGCGCGCAGGCCGGTCAGGTGGGTGCCGCCGTCGCGCTGGGGGATGTTGTTGGTGAAGCACAGCACCGACTCGCTGAAGGAGTCGTTCCACTGCATCGCCACTTCCACGCCGACGTTGGTGCCCTGGTCGCTGAGCTTGTCGCCCATGGCGTGGAAGATGTTCGGGTGCAGGATCTTCTTGCCCTTGTTGACGAACTCTACGAAGCCCTTGACGCCGCCGGCATAGGCGAAGTTGTCTTCCTTCTGGGTGCGCTCGTCGATCAGGCGGATCTTGACGCCGTTGTTCAGGAAGGAGAGTTCACGCAGGCGCTTGGCCAGGATGTCGTAGTGGAACTCGTTGTTTTCCTTGAAGATCTCGGTGTCCGGCAGGAAGTGCACCTCGGTGCCGCGCTTGTCGGTGGCGCCGGTGATCTTCATCGGGCTGGTCTCGAAGCCGTCCACCACCTCGATCACGCGGTCCACCGGCACGCCACGGCGGAACTCGATGAAGTGGGCCTGACCGTCGCGGCGCACCGTCAGGCGCAGCCACTTGGACAGCGCGTTCACGCAGGAAACGCCCACGCCGTGCAGGCCGCCGGAGACCTTGTAGCTGTTCTGGTTGAACTTGCCGCCGGCGTGCAGCTCGGTCAGGGCGATCTCGGCGGCCGAGCGCTTGGGCTCGTGCTTGTCGTCCATCTTGACGCCGGTGGGGATGCCGCGGCCGTTGTCCACCACGCTGATGGAGTTGTCGGCGTGGATGGTGACGACGATGTCGTCGCAGTAGCCGGCCAGGGCCTCGTCGATGGAGTTGTCCACCACCTCGAACACCAGGTGGTGCAGGCCGGTGCCGTCGGAGGTGTCGCCGATGTACATGCCCGGGCGCTTGCGCACCGCCTCCAGGCCTTCCAGGATCTGGATGGACTCGGCGCCATAGCCGCCGGAGCCTTGGGGGGCGGGGGTGGGCTGCTGGCTGTCGGGGGTCGGGGTGGTGTCGCTCATGGGGCTCTCGGGAAACTCTCGAAAGAGGCCCGGCGCTGCAAAAGCGCCGGGGCTTTGAAACGCTTCAAGCGGGTGCCCCGGTCAGAGGCGGTCCCGCTTGTGCTGTGAGAAAAGGGCAGGCGTCAGATCCGCATCGGCATCACGACGTACTTGAAGCCGTCCTGCTCGGGCACGGTGATCAGCGCGGCAGAGCTGCCGTCGTGCAGCGCGATCTGCACCATCTCGCTGTCCATGTTGGCCAGCGCGTCCATCAGGTAGGTCACGTTGAAGCCGATCTCGATGGCGGGGCCGCCGTAGTCGATCTCGAGCTCTTCCTTGGCCTCTTCCTGCTCGGCGTTGCTGGAGGCGATGCGCAGGGCGCCCGGCTCCACGTTCATGCGCACGCCCTTGAACTTCTCGCTGGTCAGGATGGCCGCGCGCTGCAGGCTGGCCAGCAGCGGGGTGCGGCCCAGGATGACCATGTTCTTGTGGTTCTTGGGGATGACGCGGTTGTAGTCGGGGTACTTGCCCTCGACCAGCTTGGTCACGAACTCCATGCCCGAGAAGCTGAACTTGGCCTGGTTGCCGGCGAACTGCAGCTCGATGGGGTCCTCGCCGGTGCCCAAGAGGCGCATCAGCTCCAGCACCGTCTTGCGCGGCAGGATGACCTCCTGCTTGGGCATGTCGGTCTCCAGCTCGGCCTGGGCCAGGGCCAGGCGGCTGCCGTCGGTGGCCACCAGGGTCAGGGTCTTGCCCTCGGCCACGAACAGGATGCCGTTGAGGTAGTAGCGGATGTCATGCACCGCCATCGCGAAGTGCACCTGGTCGATCAGGCCCTTGAGCACCTTCTGCGGCACGCTGAAGGCCGGGCCGAAGTCCACGGCTTCGTTGACCAGCGGGAAGTCCTCGGCCGGCAGGGTCTGCAGCGTGAAGCGGCTCTTGCCGCCCTGCAGGGTGAGCTTGCTGCCGTTGGCCGTCAGGCTGACGATCTGATCGGCCGGCATGGAGCGCAGGATGTCGATCAGCTTGCGCGCACCCACCGTGGTGCTGAAGGCGCCCTCGTCACCGCCCAGCTCGGCGGTGGTGCGCACCTGGATCTCCAGGTCGCTGGTGGTCAGTTCCGTGGTGGCGCCGTTCTTGCGCAGCAGCACGTTGGCGAGGATGGGCAGGGTATGACGCCGCTCGACGATGCCGGAAACCGCCTGGAGGGCACCCAGCAATTGTTGTTGTGCGGCTTTCAAAACAATCATGTCTTCCTCTTTCAGATGGGTCGTTGTAGTAGGAACGGACCACCGGTGTGGAAAACGCCATTTTCACCTGTTTTGACAGGCAGTTAGCAGGCGGCTTTCATTGGGGATGAGCGGGGGGCTTGCGGCGGGGCAAACAGACAACAACTTGGGCCCGATCGGCGGGGCGGTGGACAAGCCGGGACTTGTCCGAGACTTGTCCCCAACCCCGGGCCTCGCCGGGCTTCAGCCCTTGAGGGTCTGCTCCAGCACGTGCAGCTGCTGGTTCAGCTCGGTGTCCTTCTGCCGCTCGCCACCGATCTTGCGCACCGCGTGCAGCACCGTCGTGTGGTCGCGGCCGCCGAACAGCTCGCCGATCTCGGGCAGGCTCTTCTGGGTCAGCTCCTTGGCCAGGTACATGGCAATCTGGCGTGGCCGGGCGATGCTGGCCGGGCGCTTCTTGCTGTACATGTCGGCGATCTTGATCTTGTAGAAGTCGGCCACCGTCTTCTGGATGTTCTCCACCGAGATCTGCCGGTTCTGGATGGACAGCAGGTCCTTGAGCGCCTCGCGCGCCAGGGCGATGTTGATTTCCTTGTGGCTGAACTTGGCGTAGGCCAGCACCTTGCGCAGCGCGCCTTCCAGCTCGCGCACATTGGCCCGCACGTTCTTGGCCACGAAGAAGGCCACGTCCTCGGGCATGGGCGCGCCCTCGGCCTTGGACTTGGCCAGCAGAATCGCCACCCGCATCTCCAGCTCGGGCGGCTCGATGGCCACCGTCAGGCCGGCGTCGAAGCGGCTGGTCAGCCGCTCGTCGATGTCCACCAGCCCCTTGGGGTAGGTGTCGCTGGTCATGATGATGTGGGCCTTCTTGGCCAGCAGGGCCTCGAAGGCGTTGAAGAACTCTTCCTGCGTGCGTTCCTTGCCGGCGAAGAACTGCACATCGTCGATCAGCAGCAGGTCCAGCTGGTGGTACTTGGCCTTCAGCTCGTCGAAGGTCTTGCGCTGGTAGTTCTTCACCACGTCGGAGATGAACTGCTCGGCGTGCAGGTACAGCACCCGGGCGTTCGGGTTGTCCTTGAGCAGGGCGTTGCCCACCGCGTGGATCAGGTGGGTCTTGCCCAGGCCCACGCCGCCGTAGATGAACAGCGGGTTGTACATGACGCCCGGCGCGCCGGCCACGTGCAGGGCGGCGGTGCGGGCCATCTGGTTGGCGCGGCCGGCCACCAGGGTGTCGAAGGTCAGGGCCGGGTTCAGGCGGCTGCGGCTGGCCGGGCTGGGTGCGGCCGGGGCCCGCACCTCCACCGGCTCGGGGGCCGGGCGGCCGGGGGCCAGTGCCACGGCGCCCGGGGCGTTGGCCGGCGCGTCCTCGGCGCTCGGGATCAGAGCGGCCTGCTGGCGCGGCACGGCCTGGGCCGCGGCGCTGGCGGCGTGGCTCATGGCGCGTTGCAGCACCGCCGCGGCGCTGTTGGGGCGCGACGGCAGCGGGCGCGGGCTCAGGGCAGGCACCTCCCGCGGGGCCAGCGACAGCTCCAGCCGCACCGGCTTGCCGGCGAGTTCGCTCAGCACCGCCTCGATGCGGGGAGCGTACTGGGACCGGATCCAGTCCAGCTTGAAGCGGTTGGGCACGCGCAGGCCGAACACGGTCCCCGCCTCGCCATCCTCCATGACGTCGGCCGGGGGCAGGGGGCGGATCCAGGTGGTGTACTGTTGTTCAGGCAGTTCGGTGGCGAGTCGCTCGCAGCCGCGTTGCCAGAGGTCGATGCTCAT